>JAKSBZ010000089.1 GCA_022360875.1 Cytophagales bacterium
CGTTGATGTGGACGAGGAGCGGATAAAAAAACGGATAGAGACGCGCTATATCGACAGAATGACGCACTCTTATAAAGAAGCTAAGCAGTGGGTGCTGGAAGCAAAGGAAAAAGGCGAGGCGCTCTCTGTGGGGTTGGTGGCGGATATAGGCGATACATTGGAAATGCTTCTGAAGGACGGGATTGTTCCGGACGTGTTGACGGATCAGACCTCGGCGCACGATCCGGTGTTTGGCTACGTGCCGCATACGCTGAAGGGCGAAGAGGTTTTCAGAATGCGAAAAGAAAATCCGAAAAAATACAAGGAGCTGGCGCTGAAGAGCATGGCGCGGCATGTGGGTTTTATGCTTGAAATGCAGAAAAAAGGCGCAGTAACTTTCGATTACGGCAACAACCTGCGCGAATTCGCCAAGCAGGGAGGCGAGGAAAACGCTTTCGGTTTCAACGGATTTGTGCCTGAATATATACGGCCGCTGTTTTGCGAGGGCATGGGGCCTTTCCGATGGGCGGCGCTTTCTGGCGATCCGGAAGACATCTATGCGACCGACCAGGCGCTGAAGGAGCTTTTTCCGGAAAACAAGCATTTGATTCACTGGCTTGACGAAGCGAAAGAGAAAGTCGCCTTCCAGGGACTTCCGTCTCGGATTTGCTGGCTTGGCCTGGGCGATCGGCAAAAAGCCGGTTTGAAGTTCAACGAGATGGTGCGTGAAGGCAAGCTTAAGGCTCCCATTGCTATCGGGCGCGATCATTTGGACTGCGGTTCGGTGGCCTCGCCCAACCGCGAGACTGAAGGCATGATGGATGGTTCGGACGCCGTTTCGGACTGGGCGCTGCTGAACCTGATGGCCAATGCTTCAGGCGGCGCGACTTGGATTTCCTTCCACCACGGCGGCGGCGTGGGCATGGGCTATTCGCAGCACGCGGGCATGGTTGTGCTCGCCGACGGCACCGAAAGAGCCGAGAACTGTCTGAATCGCGTTTTACATTCTGATCCGGCAATGGGTGTGTTCAGGCATGCGGACGCAGGGTACGAAAAGGCTCTCGAAGTGCGAAAGGAGTTCGGGCTGGAGCTTTGATGCTGCGTTCTTCAAGGAATAGGCTGCGGTCAGGCGTTTCTAAAAAAGTGCGGCGCCGAATAAATGATTTTTAGAAGAATCGAAAAAGATTATTATGGCATCAAAAAGCATTGCCAGAGGATTATAGACAACAGCAGTGAAGGAAATTGCTGAAAATGAGACGCGGATGAAAATGCAATAAGCCGGCAGTCTTGAGAGATAATGCTGTTTTACGTGAAAGCCGGAGGCCGAATCCGAAACATGAATACCTGCACATTTGTTTTTTGTATTGAAAAGGCGGATAATTGCGCGCTTTTAAAATACGAGAAACATGCAATTGACAGGGAAGGAATTGAAAGGAAACCAAATTTTAGCTCCGTTTTCGGATGCAATCGAAAAAATGGAGCAGGGTTCAGAAATGGAATTGGAATTTGAGGCGCAGGGCTTCGGACGTTGCATTGACACATATGAGGTGGGGAAAGGATGCTTTCACGGAGCACGCATACGCAGACTTGAAAACCGGGAAGGGGAGAAGCAGTTTGCCGTCCGGTTCGACTTCCGGTCGAACTGATCGGCCGGCTAACAGCGTCTTTTTGTCTGCCATTTTTTAATAAGTGAATTAACAGGATTGGTTTGTTTTGCCATGAAAACACTAATAGGACCTTTTGCCCAGGCGCTGCCAATGGATAACCTGCCCTTGAAGGGCGCTCTTGATGACGCTCAGCTGGGCATTGTCGAACAGGCTGGCGTGCTGACAGAGAACGGGCGCATTTTGCAGACAGGCACTTTTGAGGAGCTGAAAGCCGGAGCGGATAAAATTGAGGAAATCGATTCGCCCATGGTGTTGCTGCCGGGATTTCTGGATGCGCACACGCACATATGCTTTGCCGGAAGCCGCTCGCAGGATTACGCCATGCGGGTGGCGGGAAAGCCGTATCTGGAAATTGCAAAGGCGGGAGGCGGCATACAAAGCACGGTAGACAAAACTCGTTGTGCAAGTTTGGAGGAGCTGGCTGCGGGCGTTTCCGACAGAGCCCTTCGCCATCTGTTGCACGGAGTGACCACCGCAGAGGTGAAAAGCGGCTACGGCCTTTCTTTGGAAGATGAGCTGAAGATGCTTCGGGCGGTTCGCCTTGCCGGGTCGCGGAGCGGACTGGATCTGGTGCCGACCTGTTTGGCTGCGCATACCAGACCGAAGGATTTTAAAGGAAACAATAGCGTTTATTTGGACTTTGTTGTCCGCAAGATATTGCCGAAAGTAAAGTCCGAGAACCTGGCCGGGCGCGTGGACATTTTCACGGAGGAAACGGCTTTTACGGTGGAGGAATCAAGGAAGTATCTTTTGAAAGCACGGGAATTGGGCTTTCGTCTCACGGTTCACGGCGATCAGTTTACAGCCGGAGGAAGCACGCTGGCAGCTGAAATCGGAGCGGACAGCGTGGATCATCTGGAAAACAGCGGCGAGGAAGAAATCGTTCGGCTTGCAGACTCCGATACTGTGGCGGTTGCTCTTCCTGGGGCTTCTCTGGGACTGGGGATGGATTATGCGCCGGCAAGAAGACTGCTTGACGCAGGTGCCTGTGTGGCCATTGCCTCGGACTGGAATCCGGGATCGGCGCCGATGGGGCATTTGCTGCTTCAGGCATCGGTTTTGGGCGCTGCCCAGAAGCTGAGCGCTGCTGAGACGCTGGCCGGACTGACTTACCGGGCCGCTTTCGCGCTGCGTTTGGATGACCGCGGTGTGTTGGCAAGCGGCAAGCTGGCGGACATGCAGGCCTATCCTTGTTCCGATTTCAGAGAAATATTGTATCAGCAGGGAATGTTGCTTCCTGAAAGGGTTTGGAAAAGAGGCTTTCGGGTGAAGTGATACTTGTGAGCGAACATAGATTGAATGATAGGATGGCGTAAAGTCAGGCAGAATTGATTTTGCTTTAGGGAGTATTTGCAGAAGTCGAAGGGGGAATGGGCAATTCTTTTTTTGCCGCAGGCGCCGAGTTTTGAATATAAAACAAGCGTTAACAATGAGTTTTTTGGATTTTTATAAAGAAGCGGACCCGGAATCTTGGCAGGGACGTGTGGACAGCGAAGATGTGTGGGATTTGATGCGCTGGCATCAGGCGGTGCGGCTGGTGAATTTAAAAACTGAAAAAATACCTGCCCTGAAACCGGGCCAGAAAGGCACGGCAATTATTGGCTACCGGTGCGAGGAAGGCGTTAGGAGAAATAAGGGGCGTTTGGGCACCAAAAGAGGGCCGTTTGTGCTGAGGAAAGCTGTTTCGAATTTTCCGGTTCATTTCGACAAATCTTCGGCTATCGTAGATTTGGGCAACATTTGCTGCAAAGAGCGCAAACTCGAGGAAACGCAGCAAGCGCTCGGCGAGCTGTGTGCCAAAGCGCTGAAAAAAGGCTATGCACCGTTGGTTTTTGGCGGTGGACACGATGTGGCATTCGGGCATTTCAGCGGCGTTCGCAAAGCTTTTGCAGAGGCGAATATCGGGGTAATAAATTTCGACGCGCATTTTGATTTGAGAAAACCCGATGCTGAAACGGGGGTAAGTTCGGGAACGCCCTTCTGGCAAATCGCCCGCGAGGAGACGGCCAGAGGAAACGATTTCAACTATCTTTGTTTGGCCGTTCAGAAAAACAGCAACACAAAATGCCTTTTTGATACGGCAGAGAGCTTAGGCGCCGAGTATATTTACGGAGACAGCTTTCATGCGGGGAACCGGGCGATGATCGAGCGGAAAGTACAGGCTTTTATCGACAGGATGGACTGTGTGTACCTGACAATTTGTTTGGATGCTTTCGCAGCGGCGCATGCGCCGGGCGTTAGCGCGCCGGCATACAGCGGGCTGATTCCCGATCCGTTCTTCAGGAGCATTTTTAAAATGATTCTGGCTTCGGGAAAAGTTGTCTCAATGGACATTGCCGAGCTCAATCCGGATTATGACGTAGACAGGCGCACGGCGAAGCTGGCCGGAAGCCTGGCTTTTGAATATGTGGCGGAGAAGCTGTGGTAGGTGAGCGTTTTTAATTCTTTGCAAGAGAAAGTGTATTAGGGGAGTTGTGCCAAAATAGGGAAAGTGGGATAACGGTTTAAGTCGGGAGTGTGAAATATGCACCCTCTTAAAAAAGTGAAATTAAAAAATATTTCTGTTAATGAAAGTACGATTAATGAGATGAATATTTACTACAAAAATCTGGATAAGGTAAATGTGTATTTTGATGTGAAAGCTCCAGAAACGTATGAAAAATGAAAAATGTATCAAATGAATTTATATGATGTGTTTTGTCACTACTTTTGTGCTTAAATTTTTATGATTAATTTAGGTTATGAGAGTATTTTTATTGGCGTTGACTGCTTTTTTTACAAGTTGTGCATCCACTTATCATTCTGTAAATCCAAGTTTTTTACGCTACAACAACGAACATCAGCGAGTTGGTGATGGTGTGAGATTTACGTATCGGTATGATGTTTTGGGGGATCAGAAAAAATATGCCAAGAAGGAGAAAAAAAATTCTGTGAGATTGATAGCTGTAAAGATTCAGAACAATAGCCCTGAGGAATTGGTGTTCGGAACAGATTTGCGTCTAACTTATGGAAATCGTGCAAATGTGCACATGATAGAGCCGGGAGTTCTTCATAAGCAGCTTAAACAGAATACGCCGCTTTATTTACTTTATCTATTGCTAACTCCATTGCAGTTTAATGTTACAAACACGAATGAGCAAGGGGTTACAGAGACAAGTTCCACTCCAGTTGGGTTAGTAGTTGGTCCGGGTGTAGCTCTTGGAAATATGATCGTTGCCGGGAGTGCGAATAAGCGTCTGAGGAAGGACTTGCTGCAATATGATTTGGTTGGAAGGACGATTAAGAGTGGTGAAACAGTTTATGGATTGGTAGGCATTCGCTCGAATACTTATGAAGCTTTGAAGTTAAGAAAGGTTAATTAGAAGGACTTCAATTTGAGTTATTGGTAAACACTCCAAATTGGAGTGTTTTTTTGTTGTCCGATTTTCCGACAATGGAGTTTGATTTTCCGACAAAACGATGACAGTGCTTTTTGATAAAATGCCTGTAAAGCAATGATTTGTGTGTTTGGTTCAACTCTGGTCCTGTTTTCAGCAAAGATTTTTTTATATTTGATTTTTGTCTTATGTGGAGATATTATTTGAGAACGGCGTGGATTGGCCTGAACAAGCACAGACTTTATTCGGTCTTGTCACTTTTGTCTTTGGTTGTAGGTTTAGCTTGCAGCTTGTTTATCCATGCTTGGATTGAGTATGAAAAGAGTTATGACACCTTTCATACGAAAGCCGGCCGTACGGTGCTGTTTCAGAATGAGGAATTCATGAATGGGGATTATTTTAAGTACTCTTATACAAAATATCCTGTCCGGGATGCGATTAAAGCAACATACAATGACATTGAAGAAACGGTTTCATTTGTGGATGGAAATTTCAAGATTGATTTTTTTGAATCCCCGCTTTGTGTTTTTGCCTCTGATGATCGGTTTCTGGATATTTTTGATTTTCCATTGCTGTACGGAAAGAAGGGCAGATTGCTTGGGGATCCGGAATCGGTTGTGCTAAGCTGCGAAACAGCTGAAAAAATCTTCGGGAAAGGGGTTAATCCTGTGGGCCGTGTGTTGAAAGCCAAAAAAGAAACCTACAAGGTTGCCGGAGTTCTGAAGCCTATTCCCGAAAACACTGCCTTCCATTTTGACATGTTGGTGAATCTTGACCATTACACTCGCAACGATTATAAGGGCTGGAATGGCGGAGTCAGTTTTAAGCTGTTCCTTTTGCTGCGCGAGGGAGTGCAGCCCGAAAAGTTGGAGCGTCAAATTAACCCGAAGGATTACCATCCGAAGCAATACCATGATGAGCTGGCAACAGATGGTAATCCGCTGAAAATCCGTTTAATGCCGCTGTTGAATATACACACCCAGACTGAGGGGTATACAGCAGTTTCTTCCGATGTTATTTCTAAAAAGTACCTGGAATTGTTTCGCTGGGTAAGCATTGTGGTTCTTTTGCTTTCTGTCATTGTCTTTATTAATCTGACTGTGTTGACTCAAAAGAGCTTCGACAAGGAGCTTGGGATACGGAAAGTCATGGGAGCCGAAACGAAACATGTGCTGGCCCAGCAGTTGTTTTCTACAGCTGTTGTTTACGGAGTCGCTCTTTTGGGAACGCTTATTTTGTTGGAAGTGATTTCTCCTTTTCTGTTCTTTCTGACAGGAAAAGAGTTCAGCATTTATCATGTGTTGAGCTGGCAGGATTATGCAGGCGGATGCATGCTTCTTGCCATTCTGGTTGTCTTGAGCAGCGGTTATCCGGTTTGGTCGCAGCGGCGAAAAAATTCGGTGAGTCTTATTCGAAGCAAGGCTGTGGAGAAAGCAAAAAAATTCACCCTGAGCAATGGGTTGACGGTATTTCAGCTGGCAGTTTCGGTGGCTATTGCGGTGAGCACTTTGGTGGTTTATGGACAGTTCCGTTTTATGCTATCAAAATCAAAAGGAAGCAATTTCGAAACAACGGTGTGTTTGCTTTTTGAAAAAGGCGGAGAAGCGCCAAGTGAGAAAAAGGCTTTTCAGAAGGCTGTGGATGATTTGCCGATGGTGAAGATGACGGAGTTCTCCAATGCGGTGTTTCAGGGAGATCACTGCATGGATGGTTATGGTTTCAGGCAATTAGACGGAGAGTATGAGTATGTTTATCCTCAGGTGCGGTACTGCGAAGGAGAGGATTTTCTGAAGATGTTTGATATTCAGGTGATTGAAGGGAGGGGGTTTAATGACGAATTGGAGACGGATGACAATAAAATATTGGTGAACGAAGCTTTTTTGAGATACTGGAACTGGACTGAAGCTTTGGGAAAAACTATTTCGAGAAACAGAAGAGAGTTTGAAATCATCGGCATCGTGAAAGATTTTCATATGAAAGGCCTTCAGGAGGAAATCCAGCCGCTGGTTATTCGAAAAGACGAGAGCCCGAGGAAATATGCGCGCTTGAGTATGAAGCTTCACCGTTCTGGTTTGCTCCACGCTTCCAGTGAGGTCAAGAGAGTGTTCAAAAAATTCTTTCCGTTAGGCACTTTTAATTTGGAATTTATCAGCAGCCGTGCTGAGGTTATATATTCGAAAGAAAAGAAGCTGCTGCAGTTTTTCTCGGTTTTCTCTTTTATTTCCATTGTTATTTCCATGCTGGGTGTGTTTAGCCTGACGGGGCTGACGCTGAGAGAAAGAGACAAGGAAGTGGCTGTGAGGAAAACGTACGGCGCGGAAGCCCATAGTCTGATCTGGATGCTGTGCAAGCGGTATGCGTATTTGCTGCTTGTTTCTTTTGCTCTGGCGGTTCCATTCTTGTTTTGGTATCTGTCTCAGTGGCTTTCAGGCTATGCCTACCACATTTCGCTAAGCGCCTGGCCATTTTTCGGAGGAATGATTCTTTTGGTGCTTTGTGTGGCTTTGACAGTGGCTTATCATGTCTGGGAGCTTATGAAAGTGGATCCCGCCGAAGCGCTGAAAACGGAATGATGAGGCAGAAAGGAGATTGTGATGAATTGTAACTCGATGATAATAAAAAACATACGCCCGAACAGCGTATGTTTTTTTGTGAATCTGCGGCAGCTTATCCGTTGTTTCTGAGCTGTTCCTGGGTAGTGAGCAGTTCTTCCATGTTTTGGCGCAGCTCTTCCTCCTGCTCGGCCAGCATTTGGGTTTTCAGCTGGCTTTCTTCCAGAAGCTTTTGTGTGCGCTGTGTGATTTTCGAGTAGGAGATTGTGCCAGCGAGTGCTTCGGAGATTTTCTCCACAAACCGGATCTGATGTTCTTCCAGTATGCTGAAGCTGGCAAGCTCGAGGACGCCGAGTACTTCTTCGTCTATCAGGAAAGGCATAATCAGCACGTTTTCTGGCAGGGCTTCGCCAAGCCCGGAAGTGATTTTCAGGTAGTCGTCGGGCACTTCGGTTAAATAGATTTTATCCTTTTCCAGGTAAGCCTGTCCTACAAGTCCTTCGCCGATTTCGATCTCTTGTTCCTGGTGTTTGATTCGCTCATAAGCATAACAAGCCTGCTGTTTCAGATATACCGATCCGTCTGGTCGTTCTTCAGCGGTAAAAATGGCGCCCTGGTTTGCTCCCAGGTGTTTTATAAGGTCGCACAATGTTGTTTGGGCCAAAAGCTGCAGATCGTTGGTGTTTTTTCGCAACTTGTCCGAGAAGTCGGCTACTCCCTGAGCAATCCATTTTTCTTTGCGTTCTTTTTCCTGATAGCTTACTAAGGAGGATTTCATTTTGTTCAGCGCATTGCCCAGGACATTTTTCTTTTCGAAATGGTATTCATTTTCGAAGTTCGCTTCCCCGATTTCTTTGGCAAATTGGCTCATTTGCTGAAAAGAGGTTGCCAGTCGAGAAAAAGCGTTTTTAAGCTGGTGTAGTTCCAGCGCTTTGGATTCAACGCGAAGCTCCTCCAAATTCGAAATATCTCCGCTGGAGATTTTTTTTGCCTGCAGGATTATTAGGTCAATGTTTTTTGTAAGCCGGCCAATCAGAAAATAAGCGAACAGAGTAAACAGCAAGAGCAGAAAGAATTGAAGCGCGATTGTGGACAAGAGAGAGAATCTGACCTTTGAGATGGTTTCATCCACAGAACTTGACACCACAATATGCCAGCCGTTGTTGAGCTTTTTGCTGTTCATGAATCTATCGTCGCCCTGGATGCTGAATTGATGGGTAAACGAGGAGGCGTTCAAAACTTTGTCATAATAGATGCCGCTTCCGGCTACCTTGGAATAGTGCTTTCCGAGGAAAAGACTTCGCTCTTGTGCCAGGTTCCACAGTCCGCGGGTGTCCTGGGCGAAAATATAGAGAACCGTTCCTTTCTTGTCGAGCAAGTATACCCAGTCTCCTTCAGAAAGTTTTCCCTCTAAGTGAGGTGTAAGCTTGAAGTTCTTAATTTGGGTGAAATATATGCCCGCAGTTTTATTATTGGCCGGGTTAGCTATTCTTTCGAATAATACAAGGCCGTTATTTTGGTCAAAAAAGTAGTTTTTGTCATTCTTCAACGAAGCCGCTTGATGAAAAATGCCTTTGGCTCTGCTGTTGGACAGTTTTCCTGTTTCCGGAGAAAACTCATAAATTTTGTTTTTGAGCAAAACCCCGGACCGGACTTGCGCTTTATATAATTCAGATTTTCTTTCTTCAGCAGCTAGTGACAGGTTGTGGTTTGCGTGCCTTAGGTGTTCGAGCAGATTTGAGTTGCTAAGGCCGTTGTCGGGCGAAGTGAGCGCTTTGGACAAATTCGCTTTATTGGCGGACTGTGCGTACAGGTCTAAAAGAGTTATTTCTTTCTCCATCAGCATCATGATCTGGTTTCCTTTAACCGGAATATCATTTGTCAGCGCTTTTTCTTTAATTGTATCGGTGATAAGCCAGAAGCTGATGGCGCACCCCAGGCAGATGATAAAAAAAACGCCCAGGCTAGTGATAAAAATACTGATTTTTTTAATTGAGAATAAGGTGGAATCGTTTTGGTTTTTCATGTTTTAGCAGTTAAAAAAAATAAATTCTCAGATATTAATAAGGGTAATAAATTGATTTGCTCTATCAATAATGAGTAATTTATAATTAAATAATAATAGATACATATGATTTATGCAATATTGCTTGGGCAATTTGATGTTGTGTTGCCGGTGTTGTTTTTCGGTATTTTGTATGTAATGTGCAGTCAGCTAAGGTCTTGACTGGCGGTTTTCTGTCAAGGTAAAGCATTGAAGACTCTATAAAGCAATTTTATTCGAATAGAGCGTTCGGCATTTTTTCAACTCGAAAGCGAAGAGCTGAGTTTGGGTGGCTGAGAACTAGCGAAAAGACAACAGACCGCTGTCGGGAAAACGTGCTTAACTGTGATGACAAAAATCAGAAAGATGCCCGGATTGCTTGCTGTTCAGGTATTTGCAGTCCTTGTGGATGTCATTTTTTTCAATGTTTCCTTTCAAAAAAACGTCCCGGTTTAATAAACTATCGTATTGTTTGCACTGTTGAAGGACTTCATCTGTGCATTGATTTTCTGGAAATCTATGCTGGTTTTTTCGGAAGAATTGGCTGTAAAAGTGGTTGAAAAATCAAAAAAAAGAAGAGAGTAAAATAATAATTCATTTTAATGTATTGTAATATGAATAAAAATTCAAAATTACTCTATTTCAATTTCATTATTTATGACTTATAGCAGCTTTTTGGTGTGTCCGAAAAAAAATGTGCGGAACAATGGAAAGGCTTGCAATTGAAAGTTGAATCTGGGACTTTCGGTTTATATTTTTACCGGCTAAAACCCATTCAATGCGATTATGAAAATTCTCCATACCGCCGACTGGCATTTGGGCAAGCGCCTGCACGGACACGAACTGTACGAAGACCAGCAGACGTTCCTGAACTGGCTGCTTGCTTTTTTGCAGGAAGAAGAAATTGATCATCTTATTGTGGCAGGTGACATATTCGATACGGCGTATCCCTCTTTGCAAGCGCAGGAAATGTACAGCAATTTTTTGGCGGATGCTTACAAAGCAGAATATCCGAGGCAGGTGATAGCCGTGGAAGGCAACCATGACGGAAGAAGCACGCTGCGCGTGCCTAAGCAGCTGCTCAAAGCACTGAACACAACGGTGGTTTGCGAGATTTTCGAAGACAAGAGCGAGCACCTGATTCCTGTTCATGATGAGAAGGGCGAATTGGGCGCTTATGTCGTTGCGGTTCCCTTTTTGCGCGATCAGGATCTGCGGAAAGCGCGGCTGCAGGACGGTGAGGAGGAGAGGGCCGAGGCGATCAAGAACGGCATAGCCCGGTATTACGAGGAGGTTGCTCTTGCCGTTAAGCAGGCAAACCGGGAGAACAAGCCCGTGATTGCCACCGGGCATTTGTTTGCGCAAGGAGCGAGCATCAATCCGGAAGAGTCGGAGCGGCCGATACAGATGGGGCATCAGGCGGGCGTGGAGAGTTCGGTGTTTTCGGAAATATTCGATTATGTGGCGCTGGGGCACATCCACAAGGCGCAGAAGCTGACGGCAAAAACCGACGTTCGCTATTCGGGTTCACCCTATCCGCTGAGTTTTTCGGAAAGAAATTACGAGCATAAAATGTGGGTGCTGGAAATCGGTGAAAACCGAATTCAGTCGGTTGAGCCTGCGGAAGTGCCAAGCTTCCGAAAGCTCGCGCAGCTGAAAGGAACGCTTGATGAGGTGAAGGAGAAGGCGGAAAAGCTGGCGCAGAAGAAGTCGCATTTTCCGAATCTGGTTGAAGTGCTGGTGACCGAGGAAAACTACGATCCGATGCTGCGCGGAAAAATTGACGAGTGGAAAAATGCGTGGCAGGAATCCCAGACGCACAGCCGGATTGCAAAATACACCATTGCTTTTCTGAACAAAAGCGAAACGGCCGCAGAGCTCTACGGCGAAAAGATGATCAGTCAGGAGGAGTTTACCGCCCGCAGAATTTTTGAAGACCGCTTGTCACAGGAGGTGAAGCTCGATGAGGCTGAGAAGCTGAAAATCAGAGAAGCTTTTGAGCAGCTTTCCGAACGCACTGTTCAGGAGTTTCAGCCTTCTTAACCGAATTTTTTCCCTAAAAGAATTTCCGAAAGAATTGATTTTATGGCAGACGGAAAATGATTGTATCGGAAGCCGATTCTGGCCACTGAAAAACTGATAACCACATGAAGATCAATAAAATTTACCTTAAGAATCTCAACGCGCTTCGCGGAGAGCATACCATAGATTTTTCTCAAAGCCCTTTGCGCGAGTCGGATCTGGTGGCTATTGTCGGGCCAACCGGTGCGGGAAAGTCCACGCTCTTGGATGCGGTTTTATTGTCGCTGTACAATAAAACGCCCCGATTCGACAAGGTTTCGGCCAACGAGCTGCAGGATACCGGCGGTTTGGTTACGCGCGGCGAGAAGGAGGCCGCGGCGGCTATCGACTTTGAAGTGCGCAAAAACGGCGAGCTGAAAAATTACCGGGCGCAGTGGTCGGCAAGCAAAGGGAAAAAAGGCGAGGCGAAGCACCGGATCAACAGTTATTCGATGACCTTATCGGAAATTGTGGCAGACGGAGGAGAGATTCTGGCTTCGGGCAGGGCTTCGAAAGTTGTGCCGTTGGTTGAGAAAATTATCGGTTTGCATTACGACCAGTTCGTAAAAGCCGTAATGCTTTCGCAGGGTGAGTTTGCTCGTTTGTTGAAGGCGGACAAGAAGGAGCGGAATCAGTTGCTGGAAAAGGTTACCCGTTCTTTTGATTTCAGGGAAATTTCGAAAAAGGCTTTTGAAGTACATAAGGAAAAGAAGGAGGCGCTTGATGAGCGTCTCAGAGACTTGGCGCGCTATGAAATATTGGAAGAAGATGAAAAAAAGACCATAGAGACAAGACTTGCGAATCTGGCAAAAGCCGGACAAGAGAGAAGCGAGCAGCTGGAGGTATTGAGAAAATCGCTGGAGCTTTGGGAAAGCCGAAGGAAACTGGGCGGCGAGCTGGATTCTATCCAAGCGAAGCAACAGCTTTTGGAAGAAAGAAAAACAGCTTTTCAGGCTAAAAGCCTCCAGTTGAATCGGTACGATCAGGCCTTGCCTTTTCAAGCGGATTGGAAAAACCTGGCGGAGCGGCAAAAGCAGTTGACCGGAAAAAAAGCTGAGATTAAAGCGTTGCTGGATAAAAAAGCGTTGGCAGAAAAACGTTTGGAACAGCTGTCGGAAAATAAAGCGAAAGCGGAGCAGTCGCTGAATGAAGAAGCGGCAAAAAGACAAGCCTATGAAGGCTTGTGGGAAGCCGTGAAGGCGCAGGATCTGCAGATTTCCAAGAAGCAGGTGGAAGCGGCTGAAGCGGAAAAGCAAGTTCAGGCATTGGAAAAAAAGTGCGCAGAGCGGGAAAAGGAACTGCTGGAGAAGAAAGAAGAAAAGGAAAAGGTTGGTCAGGAGCTTGTTGAAGCGGAAAGCTGGCTGAAGCAGCATGCGGTATTGGAAAACCTGCAGAGTGACTGGGGGAAATTGGAAGCGCTATTTTCGCAGCTGGGAAATTACCGGGATCAGTTTGAGAACGAATGCAGGCAGGTGAGCGATTTTAAAGCAGGCGAGCAAATCCGCCTGGCTTTGGAAGATAACCGTTTGGAGGATTCGCTGGAGGATTGGAAACAAAAAATCAAGCAAAAAATATCGGAAGTCGAGCAGGCCAGATTTTTCCCGGATTGGGGGGCTGAGGCTTATGATCCGGCGATTCATCTACTGGAAAAAAGCACGGTGGCAGAGAAGGAATACGAAGCAGTGCGGAAAATCTGTGATGAGCAAATTCAGTCGCAGCTGGACGTTCAGAAAAAAATTGAAATTTTGCTCGTTGAGCTGACTGCAGCTGAAACACTGGAGCGGCACGCGCTGCTTTCGGTGGAGGAGCTGCAGCCGAAAGTCGAGCGGCTGAAGCTGGAGAACAGCTCTACGGTGCTGGGGTTGCGCAAGGAGCTGAAGGAAGGAGTACCTTGCCGTGTTTGCGGAAGCATCGAGCATCCCTTTGCCGAAAAGCCGGATGATAGTTCTCTGATTTCGCAAGCTGAAGATGAGCTGGCGAAAGCCAAAAAGCAGCACACAGACAGGCAGCAAAAACTTGCGGAGCTCCGGCAGAATAAATCTGCTGAAGAGGCAAAGCAGCAGGCGC
>JAKSBZ010000037.1 GCA_022360875.1 Cytophagales bacterium
CAGCGGGCCGTTCAGCTGGGGCAGCAGGTTCGCGCGCACGCCGCGGATTGCCTTGTGGATCGTCCGGTTGTTTTCGATGCATGACAGGTCGTTCTCCGGCTCTGCGAGCGTGTGGCTGTCGTTGAAGAAGGTGCCTTTGCTGCCCGTGTACTTGACCGGATAAATGACCCGGCAGGGCTCAAGCTTCAGGCGGTCGCCCCGGCTGAGCGCGTCAACCATTTGGTGGCTGTGCATAAGCTCCGCCTCTTCGAATTCTTTTCCGAGATTGAAGCGGTTCACCCACCCGATGTTCTCGTTCACGCCCGCCGCGCTGACGGCGCCCAGGAGCGTTCCCGCGCATCCGACGTTGAGGCTGATCTCCGGAAGCTTTTTTCTGAGCGGCTGTCCTTTTTTGTCCAAAAAGGCAAAATAGCCGCTGAGCTGGGCGCTTTTGTCCTTCAGAGTGAAAACAGCTTTTTTCTGAGCGTTTATTTCCGTTTTCTCCAGTTCATGGAACTGCTCGCCGCGGCAGCTGTAGGCCTTGACCGCGCTCAGCAGCTGCTTCTCTTCCAGCGGGATCTGGCCAAGCGCCGCCTCGGCTTTTCCGTTCGAAAAGCGGGCTTTCAGCTTGACAACCCGCTCGTCGTCCAGCAGGCGCTTGGCGTAGCCCGAGCGGCTCTGGCCAACCGACAGCGACACGCAGTGGCTGTCTTTGACGAGCCTGGCGAGTTCGGTGCTGAACGGCGCGCGGCAGGGCGAGTAAATCACGGACAACGGCATGGATTGCCTGTCCAGCCTTACGGCGGCCTGGTTCAGCAGCGGCACGGCGGTCGCGATGTCGTCGGACAGCTCGTCGTGCACTGCTATTTGGCGGATGGCGCCTCCGGTCTGCGTCTGCAGCTCCTCGACGGCCCGGAAGCCGTCCGGCTTGTGCAGAATGCAGACCCAGAGCACGGCACCGGGGCTCATGCGGAAGAACTCCCGCACGTGGTAGGCCACGGCGGCCGTCGGCGAGAAATCCTCGCCCTGGAACTTTTCCTCGCCCAGAAAGCGGGGCGAGAGGAAGACGCCGGAAAGCTCCTCCAGGCTCCGCACCGGATAAGC
Source organism: Cytophagales bacterium (assembly GCA_022360875.1). Classification (GTDB taxonomy): domain Bacteria; phylum Bacteroidota; class Bacteroidia; order Cytophagales; family Cyclobacteriaceae; genus JAKSBZ01. Next base: position 1,084 of record JAKSBZ010000037.1, read on the forward strand.
CTCGCGCGGCTTGATCTCAGGCACCGGCCAGCAGCTTTCCTTCCTTGGGCTGGCGTAGAAGACCAGACCGGACACGTGGTCCCCTCCGGAAGAGGCCGGCTCCAGGCTGCCGGCGGTTTTGGTGAATTTTATTTTATGCAGGGGCATCACGCAATTTTTATAATAAAGGCAAGTGAGTAATACGGGGGCCTATTTTCATGTGGGACCTTATCTCCTCCCTCAGAAGACATTGTATGGGTATGTCTTCCTGAAGATTCTGTTTCAAACATTTTTTTACCTCTTTTGGGATCAAATTTCGAAGCTAAATCATCAGCGGCACCTCCAGTTCCTTCATCATCTTTTGCCTTATATATATAGATCTTATGAGAATGACTTCCTGCATAAGATATTTCATGTGTA
>JAKSBZ010000054.1 GCA_022360875.1 Cytophagales bacterium
AGACCCACTTTGTTCAGTTCCGAGGCAACGTGCTTGTTGATCAGTGTCAGGAACTGCTCGCGGTCCTGGTTGATTTCCTCAATGTCCAGTGTGGCAATTACCAGGCGGAGCTGGCCGAGAATAATGTCGAGTGCCTGATGGCGGATTTCGTCGTCCTCAAGTCCGAGCAGACGTTCGGCGGCGTTGAGCATGATGCCGTCGCGGGTGGAAATACCCACGGTAAAGGTGCTCGGCGTGTTGATTCGGATGTTTTGTTTTGAAAGCGCTCCCTGCAGGTCGATGTCGATGGTGATCGGAGTAAGGTTCAGGTAGTTCCAGTCCTGAATTACCGGCAACACAAAGGCGCCTCCCCCGTGCACGCACCGGGCGCTTTTTCCTTGTGACACTTTACCGAAAATCACCAAAATCTTGTTCGACGGACAGCGCTTGTAGCGCGACAGAAAGAACAAAAACAACAAAAAGAGCACCGCTGAGGCCACCAGGCCTATGGATGTTACAAATTCAGGCATAATAAAAAATTTTAGTATTTGTGCGTTAATAAATTAAGTGTTCAGTCAAGCGAAATCGCGGGAAAATAAACGCAAAGAAGAAATTGCAATTAGCGCGAAATGCTTAGCTCAAAGTCTCTTCTGTGTATTTTTCGACCAGCAGGCAGTCGTCGGTGGCATCGTAAATAAGCACTTCCTCGCCGGTGCTGATCGGTTCGCTGGACTGGGTGGAGGCTTCGAAAATGCTCAGCCTTCCCTGAACAAGCACTTCCACCTGGCCTTTTTCGTTTTCGTCGGCCGGAACGGTCAGGTATACCTTGCCGATTTTTCCCACTGCATTTTCAAGATTCAGATTTCCCGATGCTTCCAGCGACCGGATGTTTTTGTAAATGAAGAAAGCGCAGAACAGCGTGGCCGTGCCTGTCATGAAAGCGCAGCCAAAAATGTAGGCCAGGTGCAAATCGGTTTGCGCGTAGGCCAGAACGCCTGTCCAGCCAAACACAACCGCACCCGACAGCACGGTGTCCAAGGTGAAAAAGTCGCCTTCCACTTCAGAGCCCCATTCAAGCTCTGCGCCCAGCACTCCGATAATTATTTTCAGTACAAAAAGAACGGTGGACACGGAGGCGATCAGCCAAAAAATTGCCTCGGCAGAGGAATCGGCATGGAAGAATTCCTGGATGGATGTCATATTCATCAAATTTTTATAAACTGCTTTACAGAGTTGAATATACATTTTTTTATTTGTATAAAAACAGTAAATATTGATAGTTGTATGAATTTTTTTACATTTTAAAAATTTTTGGGGATGAGTGGTAAAAAAAATCCTGAAACAAGGCTGCTTCAGGAATTTCTATAGAGGATTATGCTTGTTTTGGCTTTACGGCCCTCACCATTTCTTTTTTTCCCGGAGGTCCGTCAAGCGTTTCCACTTCCAGTCCCAGCGCTTTGAGGTCCCGTTTGAACTGCCCGCGGGCGCAGTAGGTTACCAGGCAAGCTCCGGGAGCCATTGCCTTGGCGGCTTTCTCCAGAGCCTCCAGCGTCCACATTTCCGATTGTTTGTTCGGTGCAAAGGCGTCAAAATACACAAGGTCGTAAGCGTCTTTTTCGAAAGTTGCATCTTCCAGCTTCCCGTGAATTTTTTTCATGGCCATAAGCGGGTCTAGCTCGAAGGCCACGTCCCATTTTTCTGCATGCATTTTCTTGAAATAGGAAGGCAGCCGTTCGTCCGCGAGCTGCTCGCAGTAGTTCAGCGAATCGGTGATGTCCGGCGGCAGCGGGTAGGCTTCCAGTGTGGTGTAGTTTACCGCTTTTTGAGTTGTCAGAGCATGTTTTATGGTCAGCAGCGCGTTGAGCCCCGTCCCGAATCCGATTTCCAGAATCCGCGCATTTTTCTTAGGGTTTTGTTCTTCCCAGATAGCAAGTCCCTTGTCCAGGTATATGTGCTGCGATTCGTTGACGGCACCGTGGAACGAATGGTAGGTTTCGTTCAGTTCCGGCACATAGAGCGAGTGGGAGCCGTCTTCGGTGGTTATCAGTTTTACTTCAGGCATTTATCTAGATTTGATTTTTTTTAATTCATTTTCTTTTTCAAAAATAAAACGCATTTCAGTGATTTCCTCCCTTGGTATCGGTTTTGTGCCTTTTCGGGCATGAAAGAAGCGTTTCTACACTTTATTTGGAACTATCAGTACTTTGAGCCTGTCGGATTGGCTGACGAAAATGGCGTGCCTTTGCAGGTGCTTGACAAGGGCGTTCATAATTTTAATGCCGGTCCGGATTTTCTGGAAGCCAGCGTAAAGCTGGGAGCGATTATTTGGTCGGGACAGATCGAAATTCATGTAAAAGCCAGTGACTGGCAGTCGCACGGACACTCCGGCAACCCGGATTATGAAAACGTGATTCTGCATGTGGTGTGGGAAAATGATTTCGCTCTAAGGCGCAAGGACGGAACGGAAATACCTGCGCTTGTGCTGAAGGGGCGGGTGAACGAGGCATTGCTGGAAACCTATGAATCGCTTCAGCAGTCCAGGCAGGCGATTTTCTGCAGCCGCTTTCTTGACAGCGTAAACGAGGTTTACCGGACATCCTGGCTGGACCGCGCGCTGCTGAACCGGCTGGATAGAAAAGGGGAAAAAATACTTTCGCTTTATGCCAACACAAAAAGCTGGGAAGAAACGGCTTATCAGTGGCTGTTCATGACCTTCGGCATGAAGGTCAACCAGGAGCCTTTTCTGCTGCTGGCACAGCGGATTCCTTTCCGGATATTGCAGAAGGCAAGCCACGAGCAGGCGCTTATGGAAAGCCTGCTGCTGGGCATGGCAGGCTTTCTTGAAGAAAAATCCGACAATCCTTATTACCGGAGCCTGCAGCGCAATTTTTCTTTTTTGGCACATAAATACGGCATTACGGAGCAGCGCCTTGAGCGAAAAGTCTGGCGCTTTCACCGAATCCGTCCTTCCAACAGTCCTGTTGTCCGTCTGTTGCAGTTGGCGTCAATACTGTTCCGAATGCCCACATCGCTTTTCAATTTGCTGACCCAAACCAAAGACCTGCAGAGAATCAGGGAGGCTTTTGCAACAACCAGCCACCGCTTCGAAGAGCTCAACCGGGAGAACCCGTTTCCGCAGCTCAACCGGCATTACAGCACCGGCAGGATGTTTCTGAATCATTTGACAGTAAATTTTGCAAGTCCTTATCTGATGTGTTACGGAAGGGAGAAAAGCAACCAGGCTATTGTCGACCGGTCGGTTCGTTTTCTGGAAGAAACAATTCCGGAAAAGAACCGGATTGTTCAGCAATGGGAAAACGCAGGAGTTTGTGCAAAAAATGCCAGCGATTCGCAGGCGCTGATTGAGCAGTACAATGAGTTTTGTTTGAAAAAAAGATGCGAGGAGTGCCTTGTCGGCCAGCAGCTGTTCGCCGCTAAGCACGCCGGCGAGCCTTCGGCTCACTAAGGTTGTGCTTGAGCGGGCACCGTTCGGTGCTCCAGCTCATAAATAAAGCGCAGCATTAGGTGGCAGGCTGCGGCGCCGAAAATGTGCCACAGGAAATGCGTGCCGATGGGCAGCCAGCCCAGGTGGTCCACCGACCGGAAAAACAAGGCCAGACCAAAGCTTGCGCACGCCCAGTAAACGTTGTATGAGGTTTTTCGGCTTACCTTTCGGATAATCAGCAAGGTGGGGATGAGAATCAGCAAGGCGTCGAGCAGGTAGTTGATGTTGATGGCGTAGAAGCGGTACTGCTCGGGCGTGAAGCTTGCCATCAGAAACATAAGCAGGAATGCTCCGGTGATAACGCCAGCTGATTTGATCCATGAGGAGAAGTAATGCTTGAAAAAATAGGCGCTGGCGCTGAGTACCAGCACCAGAATCGGCACCCAGTCCATGTACAGATAAGCCGGAAAGGAGCGGAAAGCGTGGTAGAGCGTGCCGCCGATTCCCCCCACAAGCAACAGCGGAAGCGCATAGCTTATGAAGGGGAAACGGCGGAAGCTTTTTTTGATTTTGAAAAACCAGTAAGCGGCAAGCAGCACGAAAATAGCGGCGGTTAGGCCGTTCCACGGCTCCGCCACATAGTGTTCCAGGTTGGTTTCGAAGTAGGGCATGCCGCCGTCGGCGAGTTGATGTCTTTCCATAGCGTTCGGGTTCAGGTGACTTTTTTTTTGCAAGAAAAAAGCCACTTCTCTTTCCGCCGTTTTCTTTTTCCTTTACTGTTCTTCTTTTTTGCTGATGACCAGCATTCCCTTTTGGTGCTCCATAATTTTGGTGTAAAAGTTTCTGATTATCGGGTAATATTTGCTTGAAATAAGGTAAGATTTCTGCGCGACGCGCAGGCTTAGATTGTGTGCGAATCCGTTGTTATGGCTTATGAATGCATAGTAAGCGTATTTTCCCGGAACTTCCAGCGCAATATTCTTCGGCACTCCGGTAATTTCGTATCCTTCCGGAACTTCGATGCTGCTGATATACCGGTAATCTGTATCGTAGGGAAGTTCGAAGGGAAGATTCTTCTTTTCCCAGGTGTAGGGGTTTTTCTTGTACAGGTTCCACAGAAACGGCGGTATATAGTGACGATTTGTTTCTTGTTCAGGCTTTGTTCGGTAAGTGCAGCTCAGCTGAACGGCTTTTTCCAGTTTATCCTGGTTTTCCACGGCGATTTCGCCTCTTTCCACTTCTCCGTTTTCTGTTTCAAGTTCGGGGACGAGGTAACCCCATAGTGCTTCAGGAGTCTTTTCGCACAGTATTTTTCTGGCCCAGAGCGCCTCATAGCCCGACAGGCGTATTTTCTGGCTGATTTCAAACCCTATTTGTTCATCGAGCTTGATGCGTGTGCTGTAGATGCGCATTCCTTTTTTTGACTGGGGCTTGATTTTAATCCACCTCGGATTCTTTTTGTCGAGCAGAAAGCCTTCACTTTGCAGCTCCAAATATCCCAGCATGTTGTACGGACGAAGCGGATCCACCGCGCTCAGGAAATATTCTTTTCCATTAATCCGCACATAAGCCAGTACATGGTTGAACTGAGAGGCTATCGGGTAGATCTTCCGAGGCATTCCGTGGTCTCTTGTGCTGATGAGGAGTGGCAGGCAATCCAGCCCTGCCGCCTGCAGCAAACCGGTTAGCAAGCCGTTTATTTCCCAGGAAGTGCCTTTTTTGTCTTTTAGAAAGCCGGACACGGATGAATGTTTTATGCCGTAGTATTTTTGGTTCCACTGATAATTCTTTTGGACATAGCTGTAAATCAGCTTCATTTTGTCCATATCGCTTTTTGAGTCAAGCCTCAGCGTTTCCGCTAGTTTACGGACTTTTGCTCCTGCCTTTAGAAATGGGCCCGGTTTGGAATCGTTATACATTTCTTTTACCAGTTCACCCCAGCTGGAAAGCGTGGCTTTATGGTAATTTCCCGATGTTTTGTAGTGGCTCAGCTGAAATTCCAGTTTTTCCTGAAAGTCATTCGGCGCGAAAATATTCGGCTCGTCCTTAAGGGCAGGCAGATTCTCGAGTTCCCAAAGTCTATTGCCGCTGTCGTCGTATTTTTCCTTGAGCCGCTCTCCGTATTTAACAATGGTGTAAACCAGTCCCAGCGAGTTGCCCCACAGGGCTTCGAATCGGCTGTAAAGCGTGGGAATATCTTCCTGAAAATTCCAGTCGTTCAAAAACCGGTAATTTTCTGTAGAGAGGATGTATTTGTATTCTATGATGGCGCCCTTTCTTACTTTGGGAAATGAAAACCGGACTTCTGACCAGTTTTTTCCGGTAGAAACCTGAAAAATTTCCTTTTTCTTAAGCGGGATGCACTCAATTTTGCCGTCTTCTCCGGCCAAAAGCGTCTGCGCTTTTATGTTGTAGATAAAGTTCTTTCCGCCATTCGAATAATAGGGAATGCTGACCGTGCCCCGGTCAAGCGCTTTGTCAGACAGAATTTTTATCCGCTTGTGAAACTCGATGTTTACGTTTTCTCTAAAACTCAGCAAGCCGGAATGTCTCAGTACGGCAGCCTCTGCGCCTGAATCGAACGGTACGGCCTTCAGATTGATTTCTTCCCAGGAAAGCTGGCCCCATTTCACGCGCTTGCTTTGCGCAAGCGCATTGACTCCGATTGCGAAGCAGAGTATTAAAAAAGCTGTTCTCAATTTCATGTCAGTCAAAAAATTTATTTTATGCTAATATATGCTTGTAAAGTGTAAATAAAAACCAACACTTTTTTAATGCAATAAAATCATGATAGGGTTATTATTTAGGGGAATTTAAAAAAATATAGAGACAAACGAATGCAAAACAATCCAGTAGTGCTAATTTTGCGGCATGGCAGAGCAGATACTTATCATCGATTTTGGCTCTCAGTACACGCAGCTTATCGCCAGACGTGTCCGGGAGCTGAATGTTTATTGTGAGATTCACCCTTACAACAACATTCCGGAACTAAACGAAAACATTAAAGGCGTTATTTTGTCGGGAAGTCCGCACTCCGTTCGCGAAGAGGAGGCTCCCCAAATTGATCTGAGCATTTACCGAAAGAAACTTCCGCTGCTGGGCGTATGCTACGGAGCGCAATACCTTGCCTATACCAACGGCGGCGACGTGCTTCCTTCGACCATCCGCGAGTACGGACGCGCGCGGCTTTCGGAAGTGAAGGCTGACAACCCGCTTCTGAAAGGCATCGCGAAGGATTCGCAGGTTTGGATGTCACACGGCGATACGATTTCGCATCTTCCTGAGGGATTCGAAATCATTGCCAGCACCGAATCGGTGGCTTGCGCGGCTTACCGCATTCACGGCGAAGACACCTACGCCATTCAGTTTCATCCGGAGGTTACGCATTCGATCGACGGAAGCAAGCTGCTTGAAAACTTCATCGTGGGCATTTGCGGCTGCTCGCAGGACTGGACGCCGGACTCTTTCGTGGAAACGACCGTAGCCGAGCTGAAAGAGAAGCTGGGCAACGACAAAGTTATCCTTGGGCTTTCGGGCGGCGTGGATTCGACGGTTGCGGCGGTGCTGCTGCACAGAGCCATCGGCAAGAATTTGCACTGCATATTCGTGGATAACGGTTTGCTTCGCAAGAACGAGTATCACGACGTGCTGGAGTCCTATAAACACATGGGCTTAAACATAAAGGGCGTGGACGCTTCCGAGCGGTTCTATGAAGCGTTGCAAGGCGTAACGGATCCGGAGCAGAAGCGGAAAGCCATCGGGAAAGTGTTTGTGGACGTGTTCGATGAGGAGTCGCACAAGGTGGAGGACGCCAAGTGGCTTGGACAGGGAACGATTTACCCTGATGTGATCGAGTCGGTTTCCGTGAAAGGGCCGTCGGCCACCATCAAATCCCACCACAACGTAGGCGGGCTGCCAGATTACATGAAACTGCAGGTGGTTGAGCCGCTGAACACGCTGTTCAAGGACGAAGTTCGCCGCGTGGGCAGATCGCTGGAGATTGATCCGAACATCCTGAACCGCCATCCGTTCCCGGGACC
>JAKSBZ010000036.1 GCA_022360875.1 Cytophagales bacterium
GCTAATTCTAGTTTATACTTAGCTAAGTCATTAGCCATGCCTTCTGTGTAAATTTTGTTGTTCTTAAAAACATCTCTTTCAATATTAGCTTTTTCTTTGGCAAAGAATCCTTTAATGTGCAGTCCCGCAAGCTCAACACCAAAACACAATGCGAATGTAGCAAACAAAATCAAAACAACCAATAAAACTGATAAAACTTTTTTCATAATATTCACTCCTCTTTTAATATTTTGTAGAATGTCTCTTTTACACTAACTTAACATCATTTCTAGTCATGCCATGGCTTGTATAGATATTATCAAATCCCATATCTTTAAACCATTGTATTAGCTCTTTTTCAGACAATAATAATGGTGTATTGGATTTGTAAATTTTTATAGTATCTGCCTGATCTAAACACGTTATAGCAATATTTTTCTTAAAATTATTTCGACAACCAAAATCTTTATTTATGGTTTTTTCAATTAAGTCTAAATCTAAATACGCGAATCTAAGCTTCCCCTGGAACTCATTTGGTGTATTGGTTAAGTCTAAAACTTTTTCGTATGGTTTGTGGTCAAGTTCTCTAGGTAGATACCCAGCTCCATGTCTAGTTAAATAGCATCTAGTTATGTAATTAACATCAACCTTTTCATCTTGCAATCCAGCATCATTTAATATATCAACAACGTTGGTCAGACCAGTCTTAGATCTCGTAAGATGTGGAAAGTATTCTAACTTATTCATATCCAAAAGAAGTCCTTGACCGCCTTCAAATATGATATCGTTATATTTTTTTAGAAATTCAGAGTTTTTAACAACTGTAGCTCTAGATAACATGAGTTGGAAATCTAATGCATATCTTCTGATAATTTCATATGAAAACATATTTTCTAAATCATCTAAATTTATACTTTTTACGCCCAATCTTTTTAATCTTGCTATAACATAGTCTTTATTCACATAAGCAATAAACCTTTCTATATCGTCTCTTCTATCATATTGAATATGTCTAACTAACATTGTGTTTCTTAAATTTCTTTCTATTGTTTCGTTTATGCCCAAACCACAACTTCCATGTCTGTATTTGCCTCTCTGTTTTTCGACAATTTGATTTATCATCATATCTGAAGGTATAGTAAATAGGCAACTTTCGTCAATATACACTTCTGGTGTGACACCCTTTTTGACGAGCTCATTATATTCTTGATTGAACATGATTGTGTTGATTATATAATGTTTGCTTAAATATGTTGGTAATCCACAAAATGTTCCTGCCCCATAATGGCTGAA
>JAKSBZ010000079.1 GCA_022360875.1 Cytophagales bacterium
CACCGCTTCTCCTTTTTTCCCATTACTGTGTACAATGACGCATTTTGCGAATCGCTTGAGTAAATTAATGTGCACCACGCCTTCATATGCGCAGACCTTATCTTCGGTGTTGTCATAGAATTTTGTGAAATGGTTTAAGTCTGGATTCAATTTATCGACAACCCCACCATACACTTTAGGCCTCCCTCTTTTGCCAGTCCGAGGTCCTAAATATCGATAGCGTAAAGCGGCATTAGAAGCCAACTTTCCAACAAACACAAATCCCTGACATAAAACTGCTTGAATGAACTTGTTTTTAGAAAAATAGGCATCTGCCACAAGTATTTGAGCATTGAGCAGAAGCTCCTCCGCATGTTCCTTAACCAAAGAGGCGTAAAACTCCAATAACGACGCACACTCATACTGGTTGATCGTCTGTCTGGCAATTAGATGTAAAGCTGTCTTCGTTGACAGGCCAACACTCGCGAATCCGCATATTTCCAGGCCCCATTTTGTAGCATTCGCGCATCCCGACCAGAAACGATTTACTCCATCGGTGCTTTTTCCACTCTTGGGCAAATAGCTAGGATCAAAAGCTATGATCCGTTCTTCATCATCAAGTGTCTGAATGAGGTGTCGATTGAAGGCCAGAAAGTCGAATTTCCTTGCAAACCAAGAACGCAAGGTAGCTTCATTGTATTCACAGTACCTAGATAGGTTTGTAAAGTTGTGCTTCCCTCGACAAATCATCAGGACTGAAAATAACTGGGTGTAAAAAATTTGTTGCCACTTTCCGATTGTAGTCATTTTATTCAATATTTGTAAAACGAGTGTTTCGATGCTCATAAGGGAAAAAAATTTGTTGGGGTTGGATCCACAAATTTACTTTCCCTTTTTATTTTTTCTAAATCTCAAAAACTCTACGGAGTATTGTTTCATGAAAAAGCCTAAAAAAGTTAAAAAATATCAGAACCCTATTGGCCGCGGCAATGAAAACCATTGCGCATCTGCTTGGATAAAAAATCAGCTTCAACAATAATATAACTGAGCTCTGCTATGAACACAAAAAAACATGAACAACAGTCTGTTATGAAAATTTTCTAAGACAAAAACCTAGTCGCATTTTTCAAAAAAGCCATATTGCCCAAGCAGGCGGCCGAACGTAAAAATTCTCAACGCAATCTAAAATTTTTCCGCTGACAAAATTATTTTTAACGAAAAAAAGAATCAAGCAACTTGCATCTTCATACTGTTGCTTCATATAAGCATGTTTTTGATTGCGAATTGGTCCATCAAATCGAGAGAGATCCTCTCTGAACACAACAATTATCAGTGTTTTCCCACTCTCCTCTGCTATGTCTTTTCAGGGTTGCGAAAAATTAACACAGCCTCCCTCCATTCATCATTCAAATAAAGAAGAAAAGCAAAATCAATGTTAGCTTTCACTTCAGCCTTACGATTTTCACCACAGGTTTGCTTTCCTCCGTCAATCATACCAAATATTTTAGCCTCAAAGAAACACATTACTCCCCGCAATTTTTCTTACTTCTGAAGAGCAGAAAGCAAAAAGCCTTTAATATTCCATCCAAATTGTATATTTGTGTAACCATTGACAAACAACACAACTGCAAACATGATCAAGGAGACCATCCTGTGCCAATATCCAGCTGCCAGAGTGCGCCTTAACAAAGGAGAAATACTTTTCGACGTAGACACGCCTGCGCATTACTACTACCAGATCATTTCCGGAGAAATGAAAATGTGCAACTTCAATGAAGAAGGAAAAGAGTTTGTGCAGGGACTTTTCCGCGAAAACGAAAGCTTCGGCGAACCGCCGCTCTTCGGAGAATTCGAATACCCGGCCGCCGCCTATGCCACCAAGGAAACCGTGCTGTGGAGGCTGCCCAAACAGGATTTTCTGCAGCTGCTGCTCGAGCATCCCGCCGAGCATTTGGAGTTCACTCAGTGGCTGGGAAAAAGGCTTTACTATAAGTCGATCATGCAGCGGGAAATTTCCCAGCACCAGCCGGAGAGGCGGATTCTTGCGCTTATCGATTTTCTAAAAAAAGAAATCGACTCGCAGAAACCATTTGAAGTGCCGCTGACCCGCCAGCAGATCGCCGACATGACCGGATTAAGGGTGGAAACCGTAATACGCACCATAAAAAAGCTCCAAAAAAATGGAGCCGTGGAAATCAAAAATCATAAGGTGTACCGATAGCAAGGGCTTGCTCCCCTGCTCAGCCGTTTGTTTGCCAGCGCTTCGCCAGCCGCTCAGATTCTTCTCTGGCCCGCTGCACACAGTCTTCGAGCGAGAGACCGTGAAAGTAGTTTCCGACTATTCCCAGATCCAGGTCTTCGAGTTCCAGCTGAATCGACCGCACAAGCTCTTCCTGCTTCCAGCTAAGCTTCGGCAGCACCTGCAGCTTCTCCTCAATTTTCAGAATAGCCGATTCAGGTACTGAACGCGTTTTCTGAATGAACTGCTTGGCTTCCTGAAGCGTAACAGAGTCGTCCTTGGCGTGGAAGGTAAATCCGCGGAAGTTCTCATCATTTACCGTGTCGCGCGACACTACAGACATAAACTTGCCTTCCGTCGAGACCGCCACAGCAGTCGGTTTCCACAAAACGCTTGCTTTTTCTACAATTACTCCGAAAGACTTGCTGCGGCTTTGCGCATAGGAAGCCAGTTCGCCGGAAAGGTTCGCAAACGAGCGGGAAAGAATCTGGCTCGCTGCCTGAGGCGGCACGGCCAAGACCACGTAGTCATCTTCATAGGCGTCACCGGATTCAGTGACTAGCTGAAAACCCTTGTCTTGTTTTTCCAACGCAAAAACCAGCTCCCGTTTCACATTTACGGTTTTCAATTCGGCAATCCGCTTCACCAGACTCGACAGTCCTCCCTGAAAAGTAAAACTTGCCGGATAATCCTTCCGCTTCTTCGCTCTTCTTTTCAAGAAAAAATCAGCTGGAAAATCGTCCGCCTCCTGACAGATGACGGCCCGGAACATATACTTCATCAGTTGCTCGTAATTTTTTCTTCCGATAATGCCTGAGTAAAACTCCCGAACCGTTTTACCTTTTTTGCTGGCCAAAAAGGATTTTGGCAAATTCAGAAAAAGACTGAAAAAACTCAGCTGCGACTGAATGGTTTTCAAACGGCCGTTCTTCAGCACGCGAAAGGCAGCTTTCTGACGAGCAAGAACCTCCTTGCCCATTTCCAGGCCTTCAACCAAACTGATCAACTCGGTGTACGAGTTGTAACAAGTATGCGCGCCCAGCTCGAGCCAGTAATCCTCCAGGGTCATTGTGTCCACACATCCGCCTATCCGTTGCTGCTTTTCAAACACATCAACCGACTGACCGGTAAGCTTCTGCAGATAAAAAGCCGCGGCCATGCCGCTGATTCCTCCGCCTACAACCGCTATTTTACTGTTTTCCATGAAATCGATTCTGTTAAATAATAAACAAGGTCTGTATTAATTTAAAAACAGACAAGCATTCGCCTTACTATCCTTCTGCGGGCACCCTCTTCGCTAAATTCGGCTTTTTTCTCATCGGCAAACTGAAGTTCATAAACGTCAGCGCCCTCCACAGCCATTCCAGCGGACCGTAACGGAATTTTTCAAACCACCAGCTGCTGACGGCAACCTGCATTGCAAAAAAGACTACGCCAATAAGAAGGCTCCAGGATGTGCCGATAAACCGGTGCAAGGCCAGCCCAAAACCATAGAAAAGCAACACCCCGACAACAGGCTGGCAAACATAATTTGTCAGACTCATTCTTCCGCAGCAGGCCAGCTGCCGAAACCACCAGCCCAGCCATTTTTTTGTATATATCCACGCAAGCGCAATAACTATCAGCCCGGTAACCGCCAGGTTGCTGAACGACTGCAGCCAAACATTGGCAACCTCCTTTTGGGCAGCATTCCATGCGCCGCTTGTCACCAATGTCCGCAGCCACATGACAAAGCCAAAAAGCAAGATGCAGATTCCCGCCCAAGGCAAAAGTCTTTTTTTGTAAGAATCCAGTCTCTCAAAAAAATGAATCCGCCCCAGAAGCAACCCCAGCACAAACAGCGCCGTCAGCTGCAGCAGTCTTCCATTGTTCCACGACCAGCTCCAAGCCATCTGGCGTCCTTTCAGCACATTAAACTGTATCAGCTCCCAAAAACTTCCGCTTGTACGGATCTGGTTGGCTTCATCCCAATACATGCTGAAATAAGTAAGCTTGTTGTAGCCGGAATCCCGAAATAAAGCGAAAAACTCTGCAACCAGAGGAAGCTGAAGAAGAAGAAGCACTGCCAAAACAACAAGCGTCCTGAACTGCCACTTGAAAACCAGCAGCAACAGAATACCCAGCACGGCATACACATGCAAAATATCCCCTGAATAAAGCAGCGAATGCATCACTCCCATAACAAAGAGAAGTATCAGCCGCCAGAAAAACCGTCCTCTGAAATCCACTCCTTTCCGCTGTTTCCGATCCATCTGAATAAAAAAACTGAGACCAAACAAAAGAGCAAAGACAGAATAGGCTTTACCGCTGACAAGCTTGAAAACAGTATCTCTGACCCACCGGTCCTGTTCGGGTGTAAAAAGAAAATTTATTTCGGGAGAAGAAAACAAATGAAAATGCTCCACAAAATGAATGGCTACAATCATGAACAGGGCAAATCCTCTAAGTGCATCGACAATCAGCACACGATTATTCTTTGAAGAAACCATAAACTGATGTTTTTTAATAAAAATAATAATATCTAGTTAATTTGTAATAATTTTGTGAATTATTTTTAACTGTACTTATTGGATTTTCAATGACTTGCAAAGACACCCAATACAATCATGCTTCTTGTATGCGCTATGGCCAGCCATCATAGTTGCCATATCATCATTTTAAAAAAATCCATACAAATTATGCCGTGCAGCATATTGGAACACAAGTGAAGAAAGAAAGCAAACCGCAAATGCCTCGAAAACGGAAAAAGGCAAAACAATTGTCTTCAAATTTCGCGGACAATCCTTATCAAGGAAATCACGAACAAGTACAGAAATGGCAGCTTGCCCCAAACATAAAACCCAAAGAATTAAACTTCTAAATTAAAAAATAACATAACGACGGCTGATTTATAGAAATCATTCAAAAAAAAGAAGTGAAAATTTGCATATTCACATTATCCCTTTCATATTTGCTTTAGTTAAGAACATATGCTGAAGCTTTTATCTACATATCACCCCAGCAATCGCTATTATTGCGCCTACTATTATTGCTACTGTCAGGCATAATTCCGCCATGCTATTTCTTTTTGCGGCAAGCTTAACTTTCCTGTACCAATTCAAAAATATTTACATCTTACTGTACCATGATCATCTCCAAAGCAGATCGTTTGTCTCGCGTGAGCGAGTATTACTTTTCAAAAAAACTTCGTGAAGTCGGAGAATTAAAATCCCAGGGACGTCCGGTGCTGAACATCGGAATCGGAAGCCCGGACCTGCCGCCGTCCCAAGCGACCATCAGCAGCCTTCAGTACGAAGCCGAACAATCGCAAAACCATGCATATCAGTCCTATAAAGGCATACCGGAACTTCGCGCCGCAATGGCCGGATGGTATCAATCCACTTACAACGTCTCTCTGAATCCCGAGCGGGAAGTGCTGCCGCTCATCGGATCGAAAGAAGGAATCACGCACATCTCGCTTGCCTTCCTGAACGCCGGTGACCAAGTGCTGATTCCGGAGCTGGCCTACCCCGCTTATCAGGCGGTTTCCGAGATGGTCGGCGCCGAAACGGTCAAATTTCCAATGCTGCCCGGCAGCTGGCATCCGGATTTCGACGCTCTGGAACAGATGGACCTTTCAAAGGTGAAAATCATGTGGGTGAATTATCCCAACATGCCCACAGGCGCTCCCGCCAGCCGCGAACTTTTTGAACGGCTGGTTGAATTCGGCAGAAAGCACTGCATCCTGATCTGCCACGACAATCCATACAGCCTGATACTGAACGACGAGAAGCCGCTGAGCATACTGGAAACCGAAGGCGCACGCGAAGTGGCACTCGAGCTCAATTCCATGAGCAAATCGCACAACATGGCAGGCTGGCGCATCGGCTGGGTCAACGGCGCGCAAGATTATATTGATGCGATTCTGAAAATCAAAAGCAACGTGGATTCAGGCATGTTCTATCCGCTGCAAAAAGCAGCTGCGACAGCTTTTCAGAACCCAAAGGAATGGCACGAGGCTCAAAACCGCATTTACAGAGAACGGAAACAAATCGTCCATGCTATCCTGAAAAAAATGGAATGCACGTTCGACGAACGCCAGACAGGATTGTTCGTTTGGGCTCGGGTGTCCGAACAAATCGAAGAAGTTGAAAACCTGATTGATCATTTGCTTTACGAATACAACGTCTTTCTATCTCCGGGTTTCATATTCGGAGAAAAGGGAAAAAGATACATCCGGATCTCTCTGTGCTCAACCAAAAAGGATTTGGAAACAGTTCTGCAAAGACTTCAGAACTTCAATTTAAAAGAAATCAATAAAGCCGCATAACATGAATATTTGTGTAGTTGGTCTTGGATTGTTGGGCGGATCGTTCTCGCTGGCAATTCAAAAAGTACATAAACGCGCCAGAATAATCGGAGTTGACCGAAACACCGCGCATGCGAATAAAGCTCTGGAACTGGGCATTGCCCACGAAATTGAATCGTTTGAAACAGGAGTCGCCAAAGCGGATCTGGTCATTCTCGCCACGCCGATGAACGTCATGGTGGAACAGATACAGCCTGCGCTCGACCATATTCAGGACCGTGCAATAGTCGTGGATCTGGGCTCCACCAAAAAAGATATTTGTGAAGCCTGCGTCAGCCATCCCAAAAGAGGCCGCTATGTCGCGCTTCACCCTATTGCCGGAACGGAGAACTCTGGCCCCGAGGCGGCGTTCGGCGAATTGATGGAGGGGAAAATGATGATTCTCTGCGACACTGAAAAATGCGACGCCGACGCGCTGCAGTACATCGAGCTGATGATGCAGGCGCTGCAGATGAACATTTCGTACATGAATTCCACCGAACACGACCTGCATATAGCTTACGTATCGCACCTGAGCCACATCAGCTCGTTTGCGCTTGGGCTCACTGTCTTGGAAAAGGAAAAAAACGAAAAAAACATCTTCGCAATGGCCGGATCGGGCTTTTCCTCTACCGTAAGGATCGCCAAAAGCTCGCCGGAAATGTGGGCGCCTATCTTCGAGCAAAACGCCGGTAACATTTCCGAAGCGCTGGAGGCTTACATCCAGAAGCTTAAGGAATTCAAAGATATTATTGATGAAAGGGCTAAGGAAAAAAGCTTGAAAGAGATGAGAAAAGCGAACGAAATACGCAGAGTGCTGCAGGGAATTCCACAATAATAAATAAAAGAGCTGTCAACGGAAATGTACCATGCTTAATTTTTCCGTGACAGCCTTCCTTTTCGGTTGCTCTTGTTGTGTACCATGCAATTCGAGCAACCATACGAAACCTTACAGATCGTATCGCAGTGCTACAAAGTATGCGAAATTAATTGACTTTGGCAAAAAATATTTTTTGATTTTACTGCCTTTTGACAACTGTTTTCCACTTTCAATTTCTGACAAATTCCCCCTCTCCGTAGCCAAACAGGGAAATATTTTCCTTTTTCACTCACTTAAAAAAGTTTACTTTTTCAGAATTTATTTTCACAAAATCATCTTCTCCCTTCATCTTTCTTCCTTTTTTTCACCCGGCCGAGAGAAATCCTTACCTTTGCGGCACTTTACTTTTCGCAGTAATAAAAAAAGCAACTGTATCCATGCACACTGAAACTGAAAACCGAAAGGGGAATTTCTGGGCACTCAGCCCGCTGTTCATTTTTCTGGGAATTTATCTGGGAGTTTCTCTCATTTCCGGCGACTTCTACAAAATGCCGGTAATTGTATCCTTTCTCATCGCCAGTCTATCGGCACTGGCCATGAATCCGCGCCAGTCCCTCAATGAAAAACTGACAACTTTTGCCAAAGGAGCAGGCAACGCCGACATCATGCTCATGAGTCTGATCTTCATCCTGGCCGGAGCTTTCGCCTCCGCTGCCAAAGAAATCGGAGCCATTGAATCGACAGTCAATCTCGGGCTCAATCTTTTGCCCGGCAATGTTTTCATTGTCGGCGTATTTGCCATCGGCTGTTTTATCTCGCTCTCAATCGGCACTTCGGTAGGCACCGTTGCCGCGCTGACACCCGTTGCAGTGGGAATCGCCCAAACCACCGAGATTCCGCTGGCGCTGGCGCTGGGCGCTGTTGTTGGCGGCGCCATGTTTGGCGACAATCTGTCGATTATCTCCGACACAACAATTGCAGCGGCCAAAACACAGGGATGCGACATCAGAGACAAGTTCCGAATGAACGTACGAATTGTTCTGCCCGCCGCTATACTCGCTTCGGCCGTCTTTTACTTTTTATCCAACAACTATCACGTTGCCGATCAGGCTCGCAGCTATTCCATGCTAAAAGTCGCTCCTTACATAATCGTCCTGGCGGCGGCCCTGTTGGGAGTAAATGTTGTCATTGTGCTTCTGGGAGGCACTATAGTCACCGGACTTATCGGATTCTATACCGGGAGCTTTGATTTCTGGGGTTTCGCGGACGCCACAAGAAACGGCATTCAGTCCATGACCGAACTCGTGGTAATCTGCATGCTCATCGGAGGAATGGTTGAACTCATCAAAGCCAACGGAGGCATCCAGTTCCTGCTGTACCGTATATCGAAAAAAATTAAAAACACCAAAAGCGCTGAGCTGGGCATTGCCGCTTTGGTTTTTTTTGTGAATCTCTGCACCGCAAACAACACCGTATCCATACTGACCGCGGGCCCTATTGCCAAACAAATTGCTGACGACAACCAAATCGATCCTAGACGGTCGGCCAGCCTTCTGGACACATTCTCGTGTTTCACACAGGGCACCATTCCCTACGGCGCCCAGTTGCTTACTGCTGTCAGCATTGCCGGAGCGGAACTAATAAGCCCGTTCGAAATCATGCAGTATCTTGTGTATCCTTATCTTATGGGTGTTTTTGCTCTGCTGTTTATTCTAAGGAAAAAACAAAAAACACAAGAGCTAACCATTCGCAACGCGGCATAAATCATTGAAACGGGCTTCGGCCCGTTTTTTACTCCTCCTGTCCCAATTTCACTGCCTCCCTCCAATCATCTTCACTGATCCGATTTTTTTTGACATTTTCGACAGCCTCCACCTTCAACTAGCAGCTTTTCAAATTATCGAAACAAAACTTTCACAGTCAAATCCAAATCGGAACGGCTGATTTTCTTTCATTCAAAAAAAATCTTCACCAAATTTTTTACGCTCCACACCCACCTGAAGACCATTTTTTGCATCACATTACCAAGTCATTTTTTACAAAAATGCTGCTCAGGGTATTAAAAGAAAAAAAGAGCGCAAAATTTCCGAATGCTCTAGCATCAGCGCCTGAAAAAAAACAAATCCAATACTCAACTCTTCCCCGTTTCGGAAAAAAAATGAAAGCACTATGAACCCAAAAAAGAAAACCGCCTTTGTCTGGGGAGCTATTACCCCGACCTGCATAGCCAAAGCCATTGCCAAATACAGAAACGGAAAAGATTTAGGTATGCATGCCATTTTTCTCGGGCAGGTAAATGCCGATGCCAAAAGCAAATATACAATGACCGGCATTGAATATTCTGCCCACGAAGAGACTGCTGAAGAGGCCATAAGCTGCATTCGCAAGGAAGCACAAGAACAGTTTGAATTAAACGGCATACACATCCGGCACAGCCTGGGATTCGTCAAAACCGGAGAAGTAGGCCTGTTCGTTTTTACATCTTCCAACCGCCGGGAAACCGCCATGAACGCCTGTGACTTTCTTGTCGAAAACATCAGAAAGCGAGTCCCCGTTTTCGGGAAAAAGCACTTGAAGCACAAAACAAATATTTGGAAAGAAAACTAGTAGGCTAGCTAATCATGATTGACATGACCAAAAACTCACATAATATTTACAGATTTATTTTTTATCAACAAATACAGATTTTCTGATTCTTGAGCATTCCACTAAACTTTCCTGATAGTACCTAACGCTTACTCCTTCCATCCTAAAGTTTGAAAAATGCCTGTCTATAAACTTAAATTTTGCTCCTTGCCACATGGCACGAAGTAAAAAATCGTAATCCATTGCCAGTCTGTACTTTTTGTTAAACGTTCCGTGCAGCTCATAGGTCTTTCTGGTAACGAAAACTGCGGGATGGGTAACTGACATATCGTGCAGGAGTCCCGCATGTGCCAAAGGTGAAAAAGGACGAGGCTCACCAGCTTCAGGTTTAACAAACAGCGTTTTCCCATAAAATATATCGTATTCCGGATTTTCGGAA
>JAKSBZ010000030.1 GCA_022360875.1 Cytophagales bacterium
TACTTATATTCATAACTTGTATTCTCGTGAGCAACAAATGCTGATACATTATGGTCACCGAATGACTTGTCGAAATTCAGCATTTTCAACCAGGTATAAGACATTTTCTGATATTTCTCTTTAGAAATAGATCCATTCGAACCTGCAGCTGATCCGTAAAATGGGTTACTGTATGCATCCCCGTCATCATTTCTAAACTGCATACCAAAACGAGTCGAAGCACTTAGATAATCGGTGATTTTCGCCTTCAGCAAGCCATTGCCTGACACTTCGTTAACCAGCCGTCTATCTTTGTCCAATTTAGCAAGCTGCACTGGGTTCGAAAATGCGGCAAATGCCCTTTTCCCATACTCTACATTGCTTCCATAATCATACAAATTGCCGCCCAGCACTGGATCAGCAACTAATTTGCCTTCCTTATCACGCAAAAAGACCGGGTAAATGGCCGGAATTGACGTAACGAATGAGAAGCCATTGTAAATATTACCACCTTGCCCCGGAGAATTTCTTTCCGAATGCGTATAGCCCATATTCATGCTTCCTTCCAGCCAAGGACGAATCTGATGTGAAACATTCACGCGGCCCGTCAGTCTCATAAAATCCGAACCTACGTAATACCCAATATCATCCAAAAAGCCAAAAGAAGTGAAGTATTTCGTTTTGTCTGTTCCTCCGCTCAACTTAACATTCGCCTCCACTCTTGAAGAATTGTCAAACAAATAATCTCTCCATTCTTCCGGGGTATACTTTCGAGATATTCCGCTTCTGAATTTTCCTGTAGCCGGATCAATCAGATCTTTTCCCACCGCATTCCACATATTATAAAATGGTGAAATTCCTCCTTTTTTAGCAAAAAGGGATTCATTGGCATGTGCGGCAGGGTCAGATGATCCTATTATCGCCGCCTGATTGTAAAGGCTGTTCCAGGTAAGCTCCACATACTCTTCAGGAGAGCTGATTACATCGTAATCCGGTAAGAGCCTCATATTTGTTCCATACCTGATCTCAGCCTCAATGTCTGAAGAATTCGTTGATCCTGAATTTGTAGTAATTACAATAACTCCATTGGCGCCTCGCGAACCGTAAATTGCCGTTGCTGAAGCATCTTTTAGTATTGTAAGAGATTCAATATCCGATGGGTTAATTGAAACAATGTCTCCGTTGTAAGGCAAACCGTCAACTACATATAATGGATCTCTGTTTCCGTTCACCGAACCATATCCTCGAATCCTAATTTTTGGCGATTCGCCCGGTTGCCCCGACTCATTGATTATCTGGACACCTGCTACTTCCCCCGCCAAGGCCTGACCAACGTTCGCCACGCTCTTAGACGTAATCTTTTCCGAATCTACTTTTGTCGCAGTACCTGTAAAAGAAGCCTTTTTCGCCTCGCCGTACCCAACTACCACAACTTCATCCAATTGCTGTGTGTCCTCTCCTAAGAGGATATTTACAGCCGTCTGATTGCCTACTTTCACCTCCTGAGCCGCGTATCCGATCGAAGAAATGATCAGAATAGCATTTCTATCTGCCACTTTAATTGAGAAAACTCCATTGTAATCTGCAGAAACACCATTGGTTGTTCCCTTCTCCCGAATTGTGGCTCCAGGAATGCCCTCACCAGTACTGTCAGTAACCCGTCCGGTTACTTGAATTTTCTGCGCCCAAGCCATCCCAAACGACAGCAAGGCAAAAACGCATGTAAATAGTAACTTTCTAATCATGCTAAGTTATTAATATGTTGTTATGTATTTGTTGTTCTACCAACTTATTCAATTATTTTTAAATGATAGAAGAATAAATAGCAAAAATTACAGTACAGATAATTCTGTATCACTATTTGAAAAAAAACACCTTAGTGCAATATTCTTGATTTGTTTTCTGAGACAGAATTATTTACTGCGTTTACATATTATTATAGCATTATATTTTTACTTTTTTCAGTTTCCGAAACTAAACAAAAAACACCCCCACTTATATGTAAGAAATAGCCAAGTTCAACAATAAACATGCACTTTTAAAGGATGCCATGAACAGTGAAACACAGCTAAATATGCTGTTAAAAAAACAGACAAGAAGACCCGGCAGACTAAAACCGTTTTTATTTTCCGGGCTAATGCCCTATAATGATTTCTTTCAACGAGGTGATAAAACA
>JAKSBZ010000140.1 GCA_022360875.1 Cytophagales bacterium
ATCCAGGACTGGTACTAAATACCCCTCCCGGCTGACCGGTAATAACCGGAGCTGGATCCATACCGTTCACACAATAAGCCGGCGAAGAATAGCCAAACGAGGCATCCAAATGTGTTACCGATACAGTTGAACTGTTCGGACAGACTCCCGCTGTGGTATAGGTTACTAAATAAGTGCCGCCGGTGCTTCCCGACAAGTCAAGCACACCTGTCGCCGGATCAACTATCAATCCGGCTGTGGAGCCGAAAACACCTCCTGGAAGACCTATAATTGTAGGCGCTGGATCGGGGTCATTTACACAATATGCAGTCAGCGGATAGCTGAATGTGGCATTATCTAGACCGTTAATCGTTACCGTTTCTGTTTTGGTATCAACGCAAGTTCCTGTTATCGAATAGGTAACCGTATAATTTCCAGGCGCGCTGCCCGACAAATCAATTTCCCCCGAAGAAGGAGTAATCACAAGTCCGGTAGTAGAACTGAATGTGCCGCCTAGAGCACCGGAAATTACGGGGCTGGGATCAGAACCGTTAGTACAGTAAGCTGGCGCAGCGTAGCGGAAGGAAGCGTCGTTAACTCGCACATTGAACGTGCTGCTGTTAGGACAAGTTCCGTTCGTCAAATAGCTAACCGAATATGTCCCGCCTGTACTCATCGAAAGATCGATGACACCCGTTGACGGGTCGATGCTAATGCCAGACATCGAACTAAATCCCCCGCCAGGCAAACCTGTAACAGTGGGAGTTGGATCGGGTTCGCTGATACAGTACTGATTCGAAGGATAAGAAAATGAGGCATCATCCATTTCATCAATGACCACCGACTCGCTTTTCAGATTAGGACACGATCCCGTAACCGAATAATTTACCGTATAGTTCCCCGGTGTGCTTGCAGAAACATCAATTTCTCCGCTAACGGGGTCCAGATTAAGACCGGTAGTTGAACTAAACACACCGCCCGCAATGCCTGTCACTGTAGGACGGGGATCTGCAGCATTAACACAATATGATGCAGACGAATACGAAAAAGATGCATCCTGCAGCGTTACGGTTTGCCGGTTTGTGTTCGGACACTGTCCAGCCGTAGTGTACTCAACTTGATATGTATTCCCAACTGAAGAAGATAAGTCAATCGTCCCCGTAGAAGGGTTTATGCTCAGCCCCGACGAAGAACTGAAAGAGCCTCCTGAAAGACCTGAAACATTCGGGACGGGATTCGGATCATTTACACAATAGACCCCGGCATCATAGCTGAACTGTGCATTGTCCAAATTGCTCAGCGTAAACTGCCGGCTGATGCTGCTGGCACAGCTTCCCGAAACTGTATATATGACTGTATATATGCCCACTGAGCTAGCTGAAAGGTCAACCTCTCCCGTTCCCGGATTTATCACCAGGCCTGAAGAAGAAGAAGAAAAAATACCTCCGGAAATTCCGTCAACTACCGGTACCGGATCCGAGTTGTTCGGGCAGTACACCGTACGTGAATAGGAAAATGAAGCCCCCCTTATATTTACAGTCACGCTGGAGCTGTTCGGACAGGGGCCTGCTGTATTGTATGTAACCGTATACACCCCAACCTGACTTGCCGACAAATCTATGGTTCCGGTGGAAGCATCTATCACCAGTCCCGCTCCCGAGCTGAAAGTGCCGCCGGGAAGTCCGCTGATCGCTGGCAAAGGATCAATTCCAGTTACGCAATAGTTCGCAGAAGAATAACTGAACCCTGCATTATCTGCGGTGCTAAGCACAACATTCACTGTAGTGCTGTCCGGACAGCTTCCGGAAGTGCTGTAAGTTACCGGATAGCTTCCCGGCGAGCTCATCGATAAATCAATCTCTCCCGTTGACGCGTTAATTGAAAGCCCCGAACCTGAACGAAAGACTCCGCCGGGAAGTCCGCTTACAGTCGGCAGAGGGTTGGCATCTCCCTGGCAAAAAGACAACTGAGAATAAGTAAATGATGCATTGTCAGCCCCGCCGATAAAAACAGAAACAGAACTGGTGTCCGGACAAGAACTTCCGGTGATATAAGTAACAGTGTATGACACTCCGGAAACGCTCTCCGACACATCCAGTACACCTGTAGCCAAATCAATATCCAATCCGGGAGAAGAACTGAACGCCCCTCCCGGGGTCCCGGAAATTACCGGTGCCGGATCCGAATCGTTTGTGCAATAGTTCGGCTGACCGTAACTGAAACTAGCATCATCATAGGCATTAACCGTCAGGTCAACCAAACTGCTGTCAGGACAAGCTCCACTAGTCAGATACCTTACACGGTAAGTTCCCGCAGTGCTGGCGCTCAAATCAATTTCTCCTGATGCCGTATTAATCACCAAACCTGTCCCGGAACTGAAAGTCCCTCCGGGAAGACCTGAAACCACCGGCGCGGCATTAGCGGCTCCCATACAAAGCGCAGTATCGAGATAACTGAAGCCCGTTTCATCAAAGGGAAGCAGCCGAACCAGCATACTGTCACTGTTAACACAGCTCCCGACAGTCGTATAGGTCACCCAATAACTTCCTGTATTACTCGCCGTCAAATCGATAGCCCCCGTAGAAGCATTCAGCACCAATCCGCCCGTCGAACTGAATGTTCCGCCCGGCAGCCCAGTAATAACCGGAACTGGATCCGTATCATTTGGACAAAAGTTGACTGCCGAATAGCTGAACGAAGCATTATCAGCAAAAACTCTCACTGTATCCTCTCCGAATTCCCCGCACGCTCCCGGAGTCACATACAAAATACGAAATGTTCCGGTATCCGATTCCGACAGGTTAATCAACCCGGTTATGCTGTCCAACGCCAGTCCCGTTTCACTATAAAACCTGCCGCCGGAAGTTCCTGCAATCGTAGGAGACGGATCTGCGGCATTTACACAATAAGCTGAAGCAGCATAGCTAAAGGAAGGATCACCTATGGTCGTTATCGCAAACGCCACATCCAATGTATCCGGACAGGCTCCCGGAGAAATGTATCTCACCTGATAAGCCGCCGGTGCGCTGGCTGAAATATCGACAACTCCCGTTGAAGAGTTTATTGACAGACCGGGAGCCGCGCTAAAAGCCCCACCGGTCACGCCTGTTATTGTCGGAGTCGGATCAGCTTCCGTCTCACAATATGCTGTTTGAGTAAAACTAAAAGAAGGGTCTGAAGCAGCCTGAATGGGATACGAATCTACCAAACTGTCCGGACAATCCCCCGAAGTCCGATACTTAATTGAATATGTACCCGGTGTACTGGCTGAAAAATTCATAGTCCCCGTGCTTGAATCAATAACAAGCCCGGCTTCTGCAACACTGAAAGTTCCCCCCGGAGTTGAAGTAAACGGCGTGCTAGGAGAGTGGTTTGTACACCAAATCGCTCCTGAGTACGTGAAAAAAGGAGAATCTCGCCCGCTGACCCGCACCGAATCAACCGTGCTAGA
Organism: Cytophagales bacterium; assembly: GCA_022360875.1. Taxonomy (GTDB): domain Bacteria; phylum Bacteroidota; class Bacteroidia; order Cytophagales; family Cyclobacteriaceae; genus JAKSBZ01. The sequence continues at coordinate 3,431 of JAKSBZ010000140.1, forward strand.
AGGACAGGTTGTACCCGAGGTCGAATATGTCACCGCATAATCTCTATATAATGATAATCCAACATCAATTTCCCCTGTAGACGAATTAATGACCATGCCTGATGGCGAAGAAGAAAACGTGCCCGTTCCCACACCTGTAATAACCGGGAATGTATTGGGTCCATCCGCGCAATAAAACCTGTCCGCAAAATCGAAAGAGGTATCATCTACTGTATTAATAGTGACCGACTCGGATTGAGATGCCGAACAAACACCAGCTGTAGTATAAGTTACCGAATATGTCCCCGCTGTACTGGCATCCAAATCGATACTCCCGTCCGAGGAATTTAAAACAAGCCCTGTAGTCGAGGAAAAGGCACCCCCGGCGTCCCCCGTCACCACTGGTGTCGGGTCACTGACATTTTGACAAAAGCTGGCTGATGCATAATTAAAAGAAGCATTTTCTGAAGGAGTAACGCTGACAACAACTGTATCGCAAGCAAGCAAACTTTCATCGACACAGCCTGCTCCGTCTCCGCCCTTAATATAATATGTTGTGCTTGGCGCAGCAGGATGTACATACAAAATATTCGTAGCGGCGGAATCCACTTTAGTTCCGCCACAGGAGCCTGTATAGGCTACCCAGTGTGTAGCTGTATTAAGTGTTCCCGAAAAATCCAGCCGCAAAGAATCTCCCGCACAAACGGAGCTTGCAGCCGGAACTGTTCCAGGACGTGAAGGAGGCACACATGGCACCATGCAAGAAAACGAAAATCCTACAGAATCAATATTGATTATATCACTGGCGGGGGGCGGAATTCCTACATCAAACTCAGCAATTTCGACACCCCATATTGCATTAGGATCCGATCCGTCATAAAGACTCAGTGGCTCAAAAGGTCTGTAATTTCCCGCTGACGGACTGCTTTGTCCAGTGCTGTGGGTTGTCGACTTGTCGTCAAAGGTTGTAATTGCATTAAATGAATTGGTACTTGTGTATGTGGGGGTGGTGTTTCCCGTCAGCGTACCATGGATGTCATTAACTAACACAACCGGCATTGTTCCTGCCCGACGAACTTCCACATAAAATTCATTATTGCTGAAGGCTGAGCTTCCTGTATCCCAGCCAAAGCTGACTTCCATATCAGTTATTGATGTACAGCCTGGTGAAGTGGTCACGGTAAAATCATTTGAATAAGTATCGGTTATTCCATTTACCAATCCCGGCATATTAAACCAATATGTCTCCGTCACAGAATGCATCCCCTGTGCCTTAAGCTTAAGCCCTGCAGAATTCACAAAAAAAAATGCTGTTATTAAAAAAAAATTAAAGCTTAAAAAAAAATAATTTTTTTTAAATAAAATCATCATTATATTTTTATTATATAATAATATTCACTTTCAATAGTCCCTATTGAATTAATAACTTAATCACACCAAGTTATATTTGTTCTGTTTTATAGCGTGTTTGCATCAACTCTCCCAAACCTTCCCCATTCAATAATTAACTAAATACGCAGAACAAACCGAATCCTGTGTCTGAATCAAATATTTGAAATTTGGCAGCAAGCTTCATCACACTCAATCTACCTTACAATCTTAAGCACCCCTCGGAAAACCCGGTTATCTGCCTCAATGATATAGAAATAAGTAGCTGAAGGCAGCTCCCTTCCCTCATAAGTACCGTCCCATTCAGACTGCTTGCTGTAGTTCTCGCGGTAGAATACTCGATTGCCGTGCGGGTCGAATACCTGCACCGTGTTCTCGCTGTAAACCGAAAGGTTCAGAATGTTCCATGTGTCATTAACACCATCTCCGTTAGGAGTGATCATATTCGGTACGTTCAGCGGCAATTTCTCTCTCTCGAAAAAAATCAAATACCTAAGCTCATGCACCCTGTTTCTTGTCGACAACCTGTCATCCACCAGCAAGCGCACCTCCACAAAGCCCACATATTCCTGATCCAACACATTATAAGAAAGCCTGTGCGGCGACACGGACTGATCAATCGAAAAATTCTGCTCGTCGATCACACCAGAAGGATTGGTGATTATTGTAATGCCGGGAACGACATGTCTTCTCTCCGGATCAAACAGTTCAAACTCCAGCTGTCCTACCGAACTGCCCTCCGGAACGGTAAGCTCTTCGCCGCCCGAAACCCTCACCTGCACATCGCTTGCCCGCTCCTCTACCCGAATTGGCACCTCTACCGAGCGCCTTATCTCCTCAGCCGAATTATCAGTAACCCAGATCCGAACCGAATAAGTATTTCCTCCATGCTCCTCTCCCGGCGTCCACAAAACTTCTCCTGTCGCAGAGTGAACAAAAATGCCCAAATGCTCATGCGCTGGGTCAAGTCGGTATATAAAAATGTTTTCCGGAACATCCGTATCCGATACATTAATCTGAAAATTCAATTCCTCATTTTCTCCGACAACCTGTTCTGAAACCGGCTCGATAACATGCGGTTCATTTACTTCCTGCACGCTAACTATTACCATTTCTCTTCCTATCATTTCCTGTCCATCATCAGAAAATGCCTGAATCTCCATATTATAAATTGCTCCCCCGTGCGTCTCTCCCAGCGGCCACTCCATCCTTCCATCTTCACTTAGCGTCGCCCCCAGATTCTGTGACTCGGGAGACTGCTGATAATGAATTTCGCCCGTGAGCAACTCTCCCAGCTGGCTTTGAAAAACTACCGTTTGATGCTCTTCCATCTGCATCATACTTGTCATTTGCAACAAAGAGCCCTGTTCGCGAACCAGCAGCTCAACTCTCATCTCACAATACGACCGGTTGCCCGATGCATCTCCGGCAGTCCACCGGACAGAGGTCACGCCCAGCGGGTAAGCCCCGCTGGCATCCGATGTTTGGTTAAATGAATTGCTAAGCCAAAGCCCGGCCGGACAGTTGTCAGTCATCACTGCCTGAGGAATAGCCAATTGCATAGGCGTTTCAGATGCTAGAACAACTTGACGAATATCCGGGGGACAAATAATGCCCGGAGCAAGGGTATCCAACACAGAAAGAGGCAGAAGCTCGCTGGCCGAGTTGCCGTAAGCGTCTTCAGTGACTACATTGAACTGTGAGAGTCCTGCCTCGGCGCAAGTATAGAGTGTGTTTCCGCCAATCGTCGCAGAAAATTGCCCGCAGTTGTCGCTAATGCTCAATGCGCTGGCATCAATAGTCGCTACTCCGTTATTATCCAGAAAAACAGATACCGGCAATGGCGAGATCACAGGCGGATCATCATCCCTCACTGTCACCTGGGCCTGAACGCTGTGAGAGTTTCCATTGTAATCATATGCCGTCAGCGACACTGTATTCTCTCCCACATGAGAGCAGTCGAATTCGGTTTGATTCAACGATAGCTGGGCAATCCCGCAATTATCAACCGACTGATTGTCAACGTCGTCTATCGGGAGAACTGCCCGTCCCTGCCCATTAAGACTCAGAATGACATTTCGGGCAGAAGCAACGGGAGGCAACAGATCTCCAATCATAAGTGTTTCTTCATGCGTTTCCGGACAGCTGCTAGCCGTTGTGTATCGAACTGTATAACTACCATCGGAACTGGCCGAAAGATCAACCCGCCCTGTGTTGGCGTCAATAGACAAACCCGATGAGGCGGTAAACGTTCCGCCTGGAACACCCTGTATTTGAGGCAGCGGATCGGTTTCTCTGGTACAATAGAACAGCGACGGATAACTGAAACGTGCATCGTCCGGAGGGGCAAGTGTCAAGTTGAATCCGGATTGAGATGGACAAGGCCCGCTTGTCCGATAATTTACTGTATACGTTCCCGGGGAATATGCCAGAAGAGGAACTTCACCTGTGGACGCGTTTATCGCCAAACCTTGAGCCGAGCTAAACACGCCGCCCGAAAGTCCAGTAACTGCCGGAACGGGATTGCTTCCATTAAGACAATATGCCGTTTGCGAATAATTAAAACTTGCGTCATCCTCAGGCAATATCGTCATCGAAAAATTATCGGTGTTCGGACAAGTGCCTCTCGTCAAGTAGTTCACTGTATAGGTGCCTGCCGTGCTGGCCGACAAATCCACCACGCCCGTTGAAGCATTAAGCGAAAGACCGGAAGTTGAAGAATAACTGCCTCCCACAAGACCGCTCACCTGCGGCAAAGGATCCGAAGAATTCAAACAATAGCTGGCCTGGGGATAGCTGAAAGACGCATTGTCGGCTAAGAAAAGTGAAAAATTGACTGTCGAACTGTTCGGGCACGAACCGGCGGTAAGATACGAAATGGAATGCGCACCCGGAGTTCCCGACGACAGATCTATCTCTCCCGTCGATGCATTCACTGTTAGCCCGCTTGCGGAGCTGAAAGTTCCGCCTGGGGAAGATACAGAACTAGGTGTTGGATCAGCGCCATTTACGCAATAGACCGTCTGAGAAAAAGAAAAACCTGCATCGTCGGGCGATGCTACCGTTAAGCTGACTGAACTGGTATCAGGACAAGATCCCGGAGTAATATAGGTAACAGAATAAGCCCCCAAGGTGCTTGAGGAAAGATCTACTTGACCTGTTGAGGAATTAAGTGAAAGCCCGGCAGGCGAGCTGAATGATCCCCCTGCAGTCCCGGAAACTGTTGGAGAAGGATCTGCAACGTTTGCACAATAGCTGGCCGAGCCATAACCAAAGGCGGCATTATCCGATGCATTTACAGTCAAGCCGAATGTGCCAGTGTTCGGACATATGCCGCCCGTCAGATAATTCACTGTATAGCTGCCTGCAGTGCTGGCCGACAAATCCACAATGCCAGTGGACGAATTTATCACAAGTCCGCTGCCTGCAGAGAAAGTCCCGCCTGCCAGCCCGGTTATCGTTGGTTTTGGATCAGTCACATTGGAACAAAAAGCCGGTGCACCGTAGCTGAAAGACGCAATGTCGGCCAGAGTAAGTGATAAACTGACTGTTGAACTGTTCGGGCACGAACCGGCGGTAAGATAGGTAACCGTGTGCGGCCCGGGAGTTCCCGACGACAAATCCACCTCTCCCGTGGAAGCATTCACCGTCAGCCCGCTTGCGGAGCTGAAAGTTCCTCCAGGCGCAGAAACAGAACTTGGCGATGGGTCCGCGCCATTTACACAATAGACTGACTGAGAAAAAGAAAAACGTGCATCGTCGGGCAATGCTACAGTTATGCTGACTGAACTGGTATCAGGACAAGATCCCGGTGTAATATAGGAAACAGAATATGCCCCCAAGGTGCTTGCGGATAGATCTATTTGACCTGTTGAAGAATTTAGTGAAAGCCCTGCAGGCGAGCTAAATGATCCCCCTGCAGTCCCGGAAACTATTGGAGAAGGATCTGCAACGTTTGCACAATAGCTGGCCGAGCCATAACCAAAGGCGGCATTGTCCGATGCATTTACTGTCAAGCCGAATGTGCCAGTGTTCGGGCACAGGCCGCCCGTAAGATAATTCACCGTATAGCTGCCGACCGTGCTGGCCGACAAATCCACAGCTCCGGTGGAAGAATTTATTGCAAGTCCGCTGCCTGCAGAAAAAGTCCCGCCTGCCAGCCCGGTTATTGTTGGCATTGGATCAGTCACATTGGCACAAAAAGCCGGCGCACCGTAGCTGAAAGACGCATTGTCGACCGTAGAAATCGAAAAACTAACTGTCGAACTGTTGGGACACGAACCAGCAGTCTGGTAGGTAACCGTCTGTGGTCCTGGAGTTCCCGACGACAAATCCACCTCTCCTGTAGTGACATTTACAGCCAGCCCGCTTGCGGAGCTGAAAGTTCCTCCAGGCGTGGATACAGAACTTGGCAATGGGTTCGCACTGTTTGCGCAATAGCTTGACTGAGAAAAAGAAAAACCTGCATCGTCTAACGATGTTACCGTTAAGCTGACAATACTGGTATCTGAGCACCCCCCAGGGGTAATATAGGAAACAGAATAAACCCCCAAGATACTTGAGGAAAGGTCTACTTGACCTGTTGAAGAATTAAGTGAAAGCCCGGCAGGCGCGCTAAATGTTCCCCCTGTCGTTCCAGAAACCGTTGGAGAAGGATCGGTGGCGTTTGCGCAATAGCTGGCCGAACCATAGCCAAAAGCGGCATTTTCAGATGGGTTGACCGTCAGGCTGAACGTACCAGTGTTCGGACACAGGCCGCCCGTAAGATAATTCACCGTATAGCTGCCTGCCGTGCTGGCTGACAAATCCACAGCCCCGGTAGAAGGATTTACCGCAAGCCCGCTGCCTGCAGAAAAGCTCCCGCCTGTCACCCCGGTTATCGTTGGTAATGGATCAGTTACATTGGCACAATAAGCCGATGCCTCGTAGCTGAAAGACGCATTGTCGACCGGAGAAAGCGAAAAACTGACTGTCGAACTGTTCGGACACGAGCCGTCAGTCTGATAGGTAACCGTCTGCGGCCCGGGAGTCCCCGACGACAAATCTATCTCTCCCGTGGAGACATTTACCGTCAGCCCACTTGAAGAGCTGAAAGTCCCTCCAGGCGTTGATACAGAACTTGGCGATGGGTCTGTGCCATTTATGCAATAAATTGGCTGAGAAAAAGAAAAACTTGCGTCGTCTAGCGATACTACGGTTAAACTGACAGCGCTGGTATCAGGACAAGACCCCGGAGTAATATAGGCAACGGAATAGGCCCCCAAGGAACTTGAGGAAAGGTCTACTTGACCTGTTGAAGAATTAAGTGAAAGCCCGGCAGGCGCGCTGAATGTTCCCCCTGTCGTTCCGGTAACTATTGGAGTAGGATCAGCAACGTTTGCGCAATAGCTGGCAGAACCATAGCCAAAGGCGGCATTTTCCGATGGGTTGACCGCCAGGCTGAACGTACCAGTGTTCGGACACAGACCGCCCGTAAGATAATTCACCGTATAGCTGCCTGCCGTGCTGGCCGACAAATCCACAGCCCCGGTAGAAGAATTTAACGCAAGCCCGCTGCCTGCAGAAAAAGTCCCGCCTGTCACCCCGGTTATCGTTGGTAATGGATCAGTTACATTGGCACAATAAGCCGATGCCTCGTAGCTGAAAGACGCATTGTCGACCGGAGAAA
>JAKSBZ010000017.1 GCA_022360875.1 Cytophagales bacterium
CCCTTGAAGAATTCGTTGAAATCTTTTTGCGTAAAATTTTCTTTGTCTGAAAATTCGTTTTGGCGCCTAAAAAATTCCTGTCCCAGCTCGTCAATGAGGCGAATGGTAAGAGTTGAATCTTCGTTCAGGTTGAATGAGTTCTCCGTACTGATTTTTCGCTTGAACTGGCTAACGGGAATTTCATCTTTAGAGTAATAATTATCGATGTCTTTTTTGAATGTGTTTCTCAGTGTCTGATTCAGTTCGTGCACATTCAGGCTGATGGTTTCGTCGGAACCGAAAATATAGCCGTCGGCTTCCAGCGTAAGGTAAAGACCTTCAAAATTGTTGGTTCCTGAAGACGATGTTTTCAGAGAATCAGCGGTTAGCTGGAGCATGGTGTAAAATTCGTGGCTCAGCTCTCCGATTTTACTGTCCTGGTACTTGCCCACAAGCCACCGTGACGGATAGGTCGTATTGATGGAGTCTTTTAGCAACAAACTGCTGGGGAGCGTGAATTCTGTGTAAAAAGTGTTGGTCCGGTCAGGGATTTTCCCAATTGAGTCCAGACTTTCTGTATCCTCGCAAGAGAACGAAAAAAGGGCTAATAAAAGCATTAGCCCTTTTGAATAGTTAAAAATCTTATCCTGCAATTTCATTATATAAGTTATAGTACACATCTACGAAATCTTCTTCCGTATTCACGGCCTTTACCTGATCAAGCTTCTCTACCAAAGCCTTAAGCTCTTCACCGTACTCTTCTCCCGAAGTGTAAACTGCGTCGGCATACTGTGCACCAATCTTGATCATCCCGTCAAAGTCGGTAGAGTGCAGCGGGCTGAGCATCTCGTCTTCGATGTCCAGCATTTTCACTTTTCCGAGCATCTCTTTGGTGAATTTGTGCGAGAAGTAGTTGTCGTAAATCGTGAAAACGGTGCGCGCGTTTTTAAACATCGGATCGTTTTTGTACGTCGTCTTCAGGTACATTGGAATCAAGCTGGTTACCCAGTCGTTGCAATGGACGATGTCCGGCTGCCAGCCAAGCTTTTTCACGGTTTCAATCACTCCTTTGCAGAAGAAAATCGCACGCTCGTCATTGTCCTCGTAGAAGTTGTTGTCTTTGTCATGGAACACTGACTTCCGGTGGAAATAGTCTTCGTTGTCGATAAAGTAAACTTGTAATTTTGCATTTGGAATAGACGCCACCTTTATGACCAAAGGCTTTTCCTCATCCCCAACCGAAATGTTGATTCCAGACAGTCGAACCACTTCGTGCAAGCGGTTTTTCCGTTCGTTGATCAGTCCAAAACGCGGGACGAGAATTCGGATTTCCATTCCTTTCTCTTGCATGGCTTGCGGAAGTTTCCTTACAAAGTCTGCTACTTGCGTAGTTTGTAAGAAAGGATTAATTTCGCTGGCCACGTAAAGAATTCGAAGTTTAGACATATTGTTATACCAGATTTTTGTTCGTAAACTAAACGGGCTTACAAAGTTACGCTTTTTTTTCCCTTTCTCAACGCCATAAAGGCAAAAACATAAGAATCAGTAGCTTTTAGCTTAATCTCAGAGAAATATGCAAGTTTTTAAAACGATACAAGAAGTCCGCTCATGGGCCCGTCGAAGGCAAAACGCCTCCAAGTCAATTGGTTTTGTTCCGACTATGGGCGCGCTGCATGAGGGGCACCTCAGCTTGGTTCGCTGTGCCAAGCAGAACAATGATGGCTGCATTGCCAGCATCTTCGTTAACCCGACACAGTTTAATAACGCAGAAGACCTGAAAAATTATCCGCGCACTCTGGAAAATGACTTGCGGAAGCTGGAAAGCGCAGGATGCGATGCGGTTTTTGCTCCGGATGCCGAGCAGATGTACTCTCGAAAGCCCCGGTTGCAGATTAATTTCGGAGCGCTAGAAGAGGTAATGGAGGGAGCCTTTCGTCCGGGGCATTTCAACGGCGTGGCTCTTGTGGTGTCCAAGTTATTCCACATTGTAAGCCCCGCTCGCGCTTATTTCGGCGAGAAGGATTTTCAGCAGCTGGCTGTTATCCGCTGTATGACAAAAGACCTAAGTTTTGACACGGAAATTGTGGGTGTTCCCACTGTGAGGGAGGAAGACGGGCTGGCTATGTCGTCGCGAAACCTGCGCCTGACGCCTGCCGAACGCGGCATTGCTCCGGCAGTTTATCAGTCGCTGCAGGCCTGTAGAGATCACTTTCTGAAATTCGGACAGGCGAAAGAGGCTGTCGCGCATGCGCGCGCGCTTTTGAAAAGGCATCCCGAAATTACTTTCGAATATCTTGAGCTGGTGGACGCCGAAACGCTACAGCCTGTTGCTGAGCCCGACGACGCTGCTCATGTTCAGGCGTGTATTGCAGTCCATTTGGGCCAGGTCCGTCTCATTGACAACATTTCGGTCAAATAAAGCTGTTTTTTTTGCGTTTAGTTTTTGCAACTCCGGCTTACAGAGCGAATTCTGGGTTATTCAGATAACAGATCTAGCCGATTTCGTTGCATGAGCTAGGTATTTATTTCTATCTTTGAGAAAATTTATTGATCGAGAATGAATATTGAGGTATTTAAATCCAAGATACACCGCGTAAAAGTGACCCAGGCCGAATTGCATTATGTGGGAAGCATTACGATAGATGCGGATTTGCTGGATGCGGCCAATCTGATTGAGGGAGAAAAGGTGCAGATTGTCAATATTGACAATGGAGAACGGCTGGAGACCTATACTATAAAAGGAGAACGGGGTTCGGGAACCGTTTGTCTCAACGGCCCGGCGGCCAGAAAATGCCAGGTGGGCGACACCATTATTATTATATCTTATGCTTCGATGGATTTCGAAGAAGCCAAAGGTTTTAAGCCCACGGTTATTTTTCCTGACGACAAGAACCGCATCGTTTAGCGTTTTAGATAAAATATAAAGGTTCATCAATGCGATTGATGGACCTTTTGTTTTTTTCCGGATTTACGGAAGGCCTTGCAAGTTCGTCCGGAAGCTGGCGGTCCCGCAAAAGCTAATTTTCATTATCCTAATGGAAATGCGAATTCAAAAAGCAGAAAAACTCATTTCTGTTTCTTCTTGAGAATTTTCTTACCTTAGCAAAGCACACGCGTTGAAACTGCATTTTCTTTTTTGGGAAGAAAAATACAGCTGTAAATCTGATTCTAAGTATTCGTGCTTTTTATTATTTTCAGTTTTGTTTCATAGCCAGCGATTTAGCAAAGCAATAACATTAGTTAAATTACTGGAAGTACATACTTTATTAATTACCAATACAACCGCTTTGAAAAAGATAATTGAAGGAACCAAGTATTTAGTTATGCTGGGGGTTGCTTTTTGGCTCTTCTTGCTGGCACTGGGGAATCTTTCCATTCACGAACTGCTGGAAGAGCTTTCCGGAGTACGCTATAGCTGGATATATTTGTCTATCGGTATTGCCATTTTAAGCCATTGGCTACGTGCTTATCGGTGGAATATGCTTTTAGAGCCTTTGGGGTACAAGCGGCTCACTTCTTTCAAAACTTTTCTGGCAGTTATGTCGGGTTATTTGGCGAACATGGCAGTGCCTCGGATGGGCGAAATCACCCGGTGCGGCATTCTTAAGAAAACAGACGGAGTGCCTGTAACCACCTCGCTGGGGACAGTAATTACCGAACGCCTTCTGGATGCGCTGGTTCTGCTCTTGCTGCTTGCTCTTACTCTTATTCTGGATTACGAAATCATTAAAGAATTCACTGTTAGCCTTTTCAGCGAGCGCTTCGCTTCGCTGAGCGACCGGTACCATACGTGGTTTAATATTCTGGTGGCTGCAGGCGCAGTGCTGGGAGCGGGAGGAGTTATCGGTTTGTTTTTGCTTGTCAGATACAAAGAGCGGCTCAAAAAGCGCGCGGCTTTAAATAAGCTGCTAACCCTTATTGAGCAGGGATTCGAAGGGATTTTGAGCATTCGAAAGGTCAAGAATGTACCGCTGTTTATTTTGCTGACTATGGGCATCTGGTTTTGCTATTATATGATGTCTTTTCTTGCGTTCCGTGCTATTCCCGAAACAGCTCATCTCAGCTGGATTGCCGGTTTGTCGGTTTTCACTTTCGGCGGTGTGGGGATGGTGCTTCCCGCTCCGGGAGGTTTGGGCACGTACCACGTTATTGTCAAATCTGTGTTGCAGCTTTATCATGTGAAGGGTGCCCCGGCAGTGCTTTTTGCCACAGTTGTCCATGCCGCGCAGAGTATTATGTTTGTGGTTATTGGCGGACTTAGCATTTTTGTCAGCGTATTTATTTCCAAAAAGAAAAAGAATGAGAATGAAAAACATACACACCGCGTCAAAAATATGCAGCAGAGATGAGGCCCGACGCCGCGTCAGTTTATGGCAAAGCCAGGGCGAGCAGGTTGTTTTTTCCAACGGATGTTTCGATATTCCGCATTTGGGGCATGTAGATTATCTGGAGAAGGCGCGAAATATCGGCGACCGTTTGGTGATAGGACTTAATACCGACGCTTCCGTGCGGCGGCTCAAGGGCGAGGAGCGGCCAATCAATGACGAAGTGAACCGTGCGCGCTTAATTGCTTCGTTTGAGTTTGTTGATGCTGTGGTGCTGTTTGACGAGCCTACGCCGCTTGAGCTGATTACGCTGCTTGAGCCCGATGTATTGGTGAAAGGCAATGATTACTCGATCGATACTATTGTGGGCGCCAAAGAAGTGCTTGCCAGCGGAGGAAAAGTTGAGACTATAGAATTGGTGGAAGGATATTCCACCACAAATATTATTGAGAAAATCAAAAAGCTATAGTTTGGGCAAGGCCCATAACAAAAAAGCCCGGAACGATTTGTCGCCCCGGGCTTTTTTGGCCTTCAGGTGTTCTTTATTCTTATTTAACTATCAGCTGTGTGCGCTTTACTCCTGCATAATTGATGACTTTCTTCTTTTTAAGAAAATTTATCAGTGCTTCGGAGGTAGACATGCCCGTCAGGTCCGCCGGATGCGAATGGTCGAAATTGAACGCGCTCAGAATGTAATCGCTGATGGCTACGCGGTATATTTTTGACTCGTCCAGTTTTTTACCTTTCAAGTCCTTTAGTGTCACTGACAGCACTTTTCCGTTTTTCATGGATACCCGGTAGGTGATTCCCGAGCATCGCAGCAGGTTTTTTCCTTCTTCCTTCTCTGCGCCAAAGCGTATTAATGAGCGGATTTCCTTAGCATTCATCGGCAGGATTACCAATGCGTTGCCAAACGGATCCAGTTCAAATACCTGCCCGATGGTCACCGGTCCTTTTTTCCATTCGTCCACGCGTATTCCTCCGGTGTTTTGGAATGCTATATCCACATTCGGCACGGCAGTGTATGCATCCGTCATCATGCAGCCCAGTTCTTCTTTGCCTGCCATATCTTTTTTCACACGTCCGACTACTTCTTTGAAATAGGGGTTCGAAACATATTTTTGATAAATTTTCTCAATTTCTCCGTCTCTTTTTCCTTTGGTTACTGGTATCAGTTCGGCTGTTTTTCCGACAATCTTCCCGTTTTCAAATTTAATTTTTACCAAGCCGATATTGCGGAATTTGGAGCCTGCCTGGGCGATCAGCGTGCCGTTAACGGATTTTCCGTGAGGAACGTTAGTATGGCTATGTCCTCCTACGATAATGTCGAACATAGTGGTTTTTGAAGCCAAAATGGAGTCCGGTTTGATTCCCAAATGCGTAAGGGCAATCAGCGCATCCGCGCTGTCTTTCAGAAAAGTGTATTTCTTTGATGTTTCATAAGGGTTTTCGAAACGAAGTCCTTTGACCCGCTTCGGGTGGGTGGAAGGAATGTTGTTGACAAATGCTTCCAGCAACCCGACAAAAGCGATTCGCTGCCCCTGTTTGGTGTTCAGAATCACATAGGGTTTCGGTACGGCCAGCTGGCCTTCCTCGTTCGTTACATTGGCGCAGATGAAAGGGAAGTTGGCTTGTTTCATACGTGAATTCAGTTTTTGCTGCCCGTAGTCGAATTCGTGGTTTCCGAATTCGCTTACATCATAGCGCAAGCGGTTCATTATGTCTATCATCGGGTAGCCTTTGTCCTGGAACTGGTCCACGAGCACGTCTCCGCTGAACAGATCGCCCGCCGAAACCAGCAGGCTGTTGGGATAAACCTCTCGCAGACTGTCGAGCATGTAGGCCACGCGCGGCGCTTTGCCGATTTTGGCGTGCATGTCGTTGGTGTGAAGGATGGCTACTTCGCCTGTAAAACTTTTCGGCGAATTCGCGCAACTAAAGAACATCAGGCTCATTGCTGCCAGGGCAGCGAGCACATTCAATTTATGTCTCATTTTTTTATTATATAAAAGAACAATTCACAAAGGATAAAAGAATGTGTAAAACAAAAAAATAGAACTGAAGTTTTTCTGCCATTTGAAAACATTGTTTGAATGGTTTTCTTAGAAAAATTAAATTCAGTTTTTGATTTATTAGCTTTCTCATATCTGCCAAAATTATGCAGACACAGCAGTTTGATCTAGCTGATTTTTTTATATATAAATTTTATTCTTTGCCTTATGGGCTGTAAGCTTGGCATTCAAAATTTATGTTCAGCAACCGATGCAAAATAATAGATTGGTAAAACGGGCAGTCAGAGGAAAATATTAGACAGCCGATTTCTTAATTGGCAAAGTGTCTTCTGTAAAATCAAGAAGTAAGAAAGAGAAACTTTTAGTTTATAAAAGAGATGCAAAGTACACGGGCTTTTTTATTATTTTCAGCTGTGTTTCATAGCCATTGATTTAGCCAAATAATATCACAAGCTAAGTTGCTGGAAGTACTTTATATGCTAAACCGGTCCTATATCGTCGAGAAGAATTCACATATTTGTTTGCCGTTGACAGTTAGTGGATAATAGTATAGGCAAAGTGAAAAAAACTGATTCAAACAAGCTTTTTGCCTATCCGTAATGTACAAGAATTAATAGAGGTTTACCTTTGGCGGTTGTAAATTTCGTCCAAGCTAAAAAAACCGTAGGAGCTCCTGTAAGCACGAAAAAGGCTTTGAGCAAAATTATCATAAATCTCTCCGAAGGCCTCAAGCATCTTGGCCTTGATTGCCGGATTGGAAGAGAAAATTTCATGAATATTCACTGCAGGAATAACATATAAGCTGGTGTTTGGTGAACTTGCAAATGCATGGTAAACACGGTGCGACTCTTCCAGCAGCGCATTTTCTCCGAAGGCAGATCCTTCAGGCACTCTGTGCAGCCTTTCAAAGTCTTTGTTGCTGTTGTCAATGTCGATCTTCAAGTCCACATGCCCGCTTTGCAGAAGGTAAAGTGCATTGCTAGGGTCGTTCCGAAAAAATATCACCTCGTTTTCGTTGTAAGTCCTCAGGTGCATATTGGAAGCAAACAAAAAAAGCTCTTTGTAGTCGAGCTTCTTGAACAGCGGATTTCTCCCCAAAAAGTGAAACAGTTCCAGTTCCTTGCGGGAATAACTTTTTTTACGGAAACGAAATATCTTGATCATGCATGTCCAAATTTGAGCCGAAGCACTGATGACAAGATCAAGATATTTTTTGAAAATTGGAAGCGTTTGTCTCCGAAAGTAGACTGTCCGCATTCAAATCGCCTTCGGTTCACCGCCAGAGGGCAGATACTGCAACCGAAGACGATTCATAGTGCTGGAAAAAACAAAAACACGCTTTAAGCAACAATTCAGAAGTCCTTTTTGCCTGTTTCAGCCCAACTTGCATACGCATAACTATTGAGCTTTCGAGGCATAAAGCCGCTTATCTATTCCGGCCGTATCCGCGTCTGCCCCTTCCTCTTTTGCCGCACAGTCCTTCTTTACAGCCCATGCCTCTGGCGCCTTTTTCAATAAAATGCTTGTCGAAAGCAGCTCGCTGCTCAGGTTTAAGCAGACTGCGAATCTTTTGATGAGTGGCGGCTTTCTGCTTCATCATCCTCCCCTGCAGCCCAGTAATTTGATTAATCTTTCCGTTTATCGCGCTCTGGCTTACTTTATCCTTTACCTGCAGTGCCTGGAGTTCCGCTTTCAATACGCGCATCTGGCTTTTCCATTCAACAAAATCAGCCTGATTCGCACTTCGGATATCGGTTATCTGTTTTTGCTGTTCGCTGCTGAGCTCAAGGCCTGCCATAAATTTCCTTTGTTCTTTTCTCGGGCCTTTTGCCTGGGAATAGACCATTGCCGAGGAAAAAAGACAAAAGACAACTATCGCTACACTTGCAATTCTGATTTTCATAAGGCTTTTTATTTAAACTTTAAAACTGAACTGCCTTTTGGACGCGCTGCCGTCAGAATAGTTTAAAGCAGGAATAAAAAAAGTTGAAAATCATCCTTTAATCTCTTTGCCGAAAGGCGTTAGAGCAAGGCCGGCAAGCTTGAAATGCTGCAAACCGAACGGAATGCCGACTACAGTGATGCAGAAAAGCAAGCCGAAAAACAAGTGGGAAAGCGCTATCCAGATGCCTCCCAGAAAAATCCACAGCACATTCATTACAGTCGAAAGACAGCCTCCCGTTTGCGGATTTGTTTCTATTGTTTTGCCAAACGGCCAAAGTGCCACCCAAGCCAGCTTGAAGGTCTGTATTCCGAATGGAATTCCAATAATGGTAAGGCAAAGCAAAAAACTGCTGACAAGGTATTCCAAGAATATGCAAACCCCGCCAAACAAAAACCATATAATGTTGCCCAGTAATTTCATAGCATGAGTGTTTCTTTATAAATACTTATAACCATAAGATACCTATAACGCAATGAAATTCCCATAAGTATAGGGCAAATGGCTTTTTCAGCGGTTTAGTGGCTTTGAAAAGAAAAGGATGGCGTAAAAACGAGTCAATCCGAGCCAGCCACAGCCGTTACAGTAAATAGTTTTTCTGTAAAAATTCCCTTACAGCTTTCCCTTCAGAAAAGCTCCTGTATAGTTGTTTTCCTGCTTGGCTAAATCTTCCGGAATCCCGGCAAATTGAATATAACCGCCTTGTTCTCCGCCTTCAGGCCCCAAGTCAATCACCCAGTCGGCAGATTTGATCACTTCCATGTTGTGCTCGATCACCACTGCCGAATGTCCCTGATCCACCAGAGCATTGATGGAATCGAGCAGTTTCTGGATATCATGGAAGTGAAGTCCCGTTGTCGGTTCGTCAAAAATAAAAAGAATGCGGTTTTTGGTTTTCCCCCGTCCGTTGCCTTTGCCAAGGAAGGACGCTAGTTTTACGCGCTGGGCTTCTCCGCCGCTTAGCGAGCTTCCCGATTGCCCTAAACAGATATAGCCCAGTCCGACATCATATAGAGGTTGCAGCTTGTTTCTAACCGAACGAATATCGGAGAAAAATTCCATGCTGTCTTCTACCGTCATAGCCAGTACATCAGCAATGCTTTTGTCTTTGAATTTCACATCCAGTACTTCCTGTTTGAAACGCTTGCCCTTGCAGCTCTCGCATGTAAGGTGCAGGTCGGCCATAAACTGCATTTCGACAGTCACTGTTCCTTCACCTTCGCACATTTCGCATCGCCCTCCGTCTACATTAAAGGAAAAATGAGCTGGTTTGAATCCCCGCTGCTTCGCCAGCGGCTGCTCGGCGAAAAGCTGCCGAATCTGATCGTAAGCTTTCACGTAGGTTACAGGATTGGATCGGGAGGATTTTCCGATAGGGTTCTGATCAATGAATTCAATTTGCGTAATATGGTCATAGTCGCCTTCGATTCCATCCATCTTCCCCGTTTCTATTGAGACGGTTTCCAGCATCTTTCCCACACCCGGATAAAGAAGCTTTTTCACCAAGGTGGATTTTCCTGAACCGCTCACACCAGTCACACAGGTAAGAACACTCAAGGGAAATTCGGCATCAACATTTTTAAGATTGTTCTCCCGGCCTCCCTTCACGGTAACCGACTGGCTCCATATCCTTCGAAAAGCAGGCACAGGAATAGCTTCCTTTCCGCTCAGATAACGTGCAGTGTGAGTTTTTCCTTCATTTTTCAGCTCTTCCAGCGTTCCCTGATACATCAGCTCGCCCCCGTGCGATCCGGCGTCCGGACCGATGTCAATAATTTGGTCAGCGGCAAGCATGACTTCCTCTTCATGCTCCACTACAATTACCGTGTTGCCCAAGTCCCGAAGCGTTTTCAGTACGCTGACAAGCCGTTCGGTATCTCTGGGATGGAGCCCGATGCTAGGCTCGTCAAGAATATACATAGACCCGACAAGCGCGCTGCCCAGAGAAGTGGCTAGCTTGATGCGCTGAAACTCCCCTCCCGAAAGCGTAGAGGACAAGCGATTCAAAGTCAGATAACCCAAACCAACCTGATCCAGATACCCGAGCCGGTTCACGATTTCTTTAAACAGCCGGCTGGCAATTTTCTCCTCATAACCGCTCAGTTTCAGATTTTTGAAAAAAGCGATCAGTTCGCTTATAGGCATCAGCACCACTTCCTGAATGGACATGCCGCCTACTTTTACATAGCCGGCATCTTTGCGGACCCGGGTTCCAAGACAATCCGGACAAGTCGTCCGGCCGCGGTAGCGGGACATCATCACGCGGTACTGAATCTTGTGGGCCTTAGAAGCCAGAAACTCAAAAAAACTATTTATTCCTTTAAAATGCTCGTTTCCGGTCCAAAGCAGTTCCTGCTGTTCTTTCGTCAGGTCTTTGTATGCGCGGTGCACCGGAAAATCGAATTCATGAGCGCAGTTAAGCAACGCATAGTTCCACTTCTTCATGCTTTCGCCTCGCCATGGTAATATACAGCGGTCGTACACCGAAAGGTTTTTGTTGGGAATAACCAAATCCGGATCTATGCCGATAATGCTTCCGAATCCTTCGCACTTTTTGCACGCGCCGTACGGATTATTGAAGGTAAAGAGATTGACTGACGGCTCTTCGAACTTTATGCCGTCCAGCTCAAACTTATCGGAAAACTGCATTCTCTCCCCGCCTTTCACATCAACTGTGCACAAGCCTTCGCCTTCAAAAAATGCCGTCTGCACCGAGTCAGCCGCCCGGAACTGAAACTCCTCGCCTTCATGCTTCACTACAAGCCGGTCAATCAGCACTTCATAATCTCGCAGTTTCCGGATCTGTTCTGGACGCTCAAGCAGCTCCTCCAGAAATATTGGAGTCCCTTCTTTGTCCACCACACGTGTGTATCCTTTGCTCAGCAATATATTCAGTTCCTGCTCAATTGTGCGGTTTTCGTGTTTGTATATGGGCGCAGTCACTGTAATGCGGGTGTCTTCGTCTTCCTTCAGCATGCTGTCCACCACGTCCGAGACCGAGTGCTTGCTCACTTTCCCGCCGCTGACAGGAGAATAGGTAATGCCAATCCGCGCAAACAGCAACTTGAGGTAATCATAAATTTCCGTGGCGGTCCCAACAGTCGAGCGAGGATTCCGGGTGTTTACTTTCTGCTCAATTGCGATTGCTGGGGCCACTCCGTGTATGTAGTCTACTTCAGGCTTTTCCATTCACCCCAAAAACTGCCGGGCGTAAGAGCTCAGGCTTTCCACGTACATGCGCTGTCCTTCGGCAAAGAGCGTGTCGAAAGCCAGAGATGACTTCCCCGAGCCCGAAAGCCCTGTGACAACAACAAATCTGTTTCGAGGTATTGCTACGCTTAAATTCTTGAGGTTATTAACCCGGGCCCCTTTTATGATAATGTACTGCTTGGGATCCAACATCGGAAATTCTTCTACTGCTATTTGCTGACTCATAAACGGGTACTCTTCAATTTTTAAAAAAGAATTAAACAAGCGATCAGAAAGACAATTTTTTCAGGTGACAGTTTTCAAAGTTCTTATTTTTAACGCACAATAGAAAGAAAAATCTTTGGGCAGTTCTAAGAAGAAAAGTAAATTAAGCATGAATTACAACTAGATAACTTTGTATGAAATCATTTACATTTTTTCTTTTTTTTGCTTTAATTTCTTTTGAATACTCCTATGCTCAGTTGTCTCTTCCCAAAACATATCGGTGCGGATACACCTCCAAACCGCTTGTAGTTGACGGAAAAGACTCAGAGGCCGCTTGGCGTCACGCTCCCTGGACAGACAATTTTGTGGATATCGAAGGGGACAAAAAACCGGCTCCCTTCCACCGCACGCACGTAAAAATGCTTTGGGACGAAAAGAACTTTTACTTTTTTGCAGAGCTTGAAGAACCTCATGTTTGGGGAACGCTTACAAAAGACGAATCGGTCATCTACCAAGACAACGATTTCGAAATCTTCATTGATCCGGATGGCGACGGCAACCATTATTTTGAATTCGAAGTCAATGCTCTGGGCACAAAATGGGATTTGTTGCTTACCAAACCTTACCGATCAGGAGGCACATATTTAAATCACTGGCATATGACTGGTTTGGAAAGCGCTGTAAAAGTGCACGGCAGCATTAACGATCCCTCGGACACCGACCAAAAATGGACGGTGGAAGTAGCCATTCCTTGGCCTTCGCTAATGGAGGGAGCGAACCGCCATCCTAATAGAGCGTTTCCGAGCGAAAACGAAATATGGCGTCTAAACTTTTCGAGGGTTCAGTGGAAGCACAAAGTTGACGGAAAACGCTACCGCAAGGCAACCAATCCAAAGACCGGCCGGCCGTATCCTGAATACAACTGGGTGTGGAGTCCGCAGTACGCAATAGATATGCACCGCCCCGAACACTGGGGATATGTGCAATTTACCAAAGATGCGGAAAACATAAGTTCACCGATGGTACTGCATAACGACGAACTCATTAAACAGCATCTTTTTGCGGCATACCGCGCTCAGTTGAAATTTTCTCGAAAAAACAGAAGACTGGCTACACTGAAAGAATTGAACATGGAGAGCTTTCGCATAAAAACAGCAGAGCTGAAGCCTATACTGGAAAAAACACATCACATGTTTGAAATCCGTGTGCAGAGCCCGTTCAGTGGCAAAGAGTGGTTTGTCAACCAGGACGGTCTACTTCGGTATTCTTCAGAAAAAAACAAGAAGTCATTATAAACGCAAGTCTCATGGACAAAAGATCTTTTCTTAAACAGCTTACTTTAACTGCCGGCTCGCTCTATTTTTTGCCTCAAACTGGCTGGGGGAAAACGGACAAGATGAATTCCAAAAACTGGATTTGGATACACAATAAAAAATGGACAAACGAAGAATGGAGAAGCCGTTTAAGCCGTTTGAAAGAAATCGGTATCGGCGGCATTCTGTTGGGTGAAAACCACCGGCTCTTTGAACGACTTTTCCCTATTGTTGATGATTTGGAAATGGAACTTCATGCTTGGATGTGGACAATGAACCGCCCAAACGACCCTGTGGCGTTAAAGCATCCGGATTGGTATGCCGTAAACCGGAACGGCCTCTCTACCTACAAAAAAGAAAACCGTCCTTATGTAGACTATTATCAGTGGCTTTGCCCGAGCAATGAGGAAGTAATATCCTATTTGGAAGAAAGGGTTGAAAAACTCTGCCAAATGGAAAAACTGCAGGGAGTTCACCTGGACTACGTTCGTTATCCGGACGTGATTCTGCCTAAGGCCCTGCAGTCCAATTACGGACTGGTTCAGGACAAAGAATTTCCGGAATTTGACTATTGTTATTGCCCAACCTGTCAGGCGAAGTTCAAGAAAGAATACGGAGAAGATTTGTCGAAAATGAAGGACCCTTCGGTAAGCAAAGAATGGAAGCAGTTCCGATACGACCGCATTACGAAAGCGGTGAACCGGCTGGCTTCCATCACAAACAAGCACAGCAAGATGCTTACAGCCGCTGTGTTCCCTCATCCGGACAAAGCCCGAGAAATTGTCCGGCAGTCATGGGACGACTGGAATCTGGACGCAGTCTTCCCGATGATTTACTACAACTTTTACGGACAGGGAGTTCCGTGGGTAGGGTCCTCAACCAAGAAAGGGGTTCGCGCTCTAAAAAATCATTCGACTAATCGAGCTCTTTATTCTGGGCTGTATCTGCCGGAACTGAAAACTGAAAGCGATTTTTTGCAAGCTGTAAAAATTAGCCTAAAGAACGGAGCAAAAGGCGTTGCAGTTTTTGATTATAACTCACTTAAACCGCATCACCGAAAAGTGTTTAAACAGTTAACAGCGAGTGATTTATAGATAAACTCTAACGTTTTCTGCACTAATTAAGTATAAATAGCAAGGCTGTAGTTTTGTTTTATTGATTAAAATTTATAATATTTTACCTGCAAATGAAACTTCCTGAACAAACAGCTGTAAAAGGAAGTTAAGTGCACAACTGTAATTTTCTGAAACGATCACATAACAACTGAATTGCTTATGCAACAACGCTCTACTAGACTAAACCCGTTCATTTATGAGACCAGTAAACGAAGATTCGCTATTGGTTCGCCAATACATTCAGGGAGACGAGCGAGCATTTGCACAACTAGTTCACAAGTACAGAACACGCGTTTTTGCCACTATTTATGTAGTGCTTAGAAACCCGACTCTTGCTGAAGATGTCACTCAAGAGTGCTTCTTCAAAGTGATCAAAACATTTAAAACAGGTAAGTATAAAGACGAAGGAAAGTTTCTTCCCTGGCTCCTGCGAGTTGCCCGAAACAAAGCTGTTGACTATTACAGGAAAGCGAAAAAAGCGCCTGAAATAGACATAGACATGGAACCTGATTTGTTCAACTCTCTGGGGTTTGCCGAAAAAAGCATTGAGGAGAAACAGGTTGACGAAGACACAAAGCGGAAGTTGCAGCATTGGTTGAATTGCTTGCCCACGCCCCAAAAAGACGTCATTGTCATGCGTCATTACATGGGGATGAGCTTTCAGGAAATTGCAGATGAAACAGGTGTTAGTATCAATACTGCCTTGGGTCGGATGCGGTACGCCTTGCAGAATTTGCGAAAGCAAGCCAGGCTTGAAGGCAGAAAGCAGTTTCAGTATGAAAAAATATACTCGCAATGACATTATCCGCTATTTGTACGGTGAAACTTCCATAGAAGAGAACTTGGAAATAGAAATTACCTTGGCTCTGGATGAACGGCTGGAACGGTTTCACTGGGAAATGAGCGAGATGGTTTTTTTGCTTAACCAAATATCTGAAAAAAGCGCATTTACAAGAACAATATTGGATTATTCTAAAAATTATCCGATTACGGAAATGAATAGCTAAAAAAATCAGAACTGTTTAAAGTTCTGATTTTTTTATTATGGCTTCGTCGCAAAGCAAGCAAGTAATTTACAATACGTTAAGTACCTGCTCTTTTATTTTTTCAAGTTCGTCTTTCATTTGGACTACCAGTTTTTGCATTTCAGAATGATTGGCTTTGGCTCCCAAAGTATTGATTTCACGACCCATTTCCTGAGAAATAAATCCAAGTTTTTTTCCGTTTGATTCTTTGCTTTCAAGCATCTGACGAAAATATTGAATATGATTGGAGAGTCTTGTTTTTTCCTCGCTCACATCATATTTTTCCAGGTAATAAATCAGCTCTTGCTCAAACCGGTTTTTGTCAATCTCTTCCCCGCTCAGCAATTCCTGCATATTTTGCTTTAGGCGCGTCCGGATAGTTTCAACACGCTCGTTTTCGTATTGTGGGACCTGGTTCAGCAATGTTTCAATTGACTTAGCATATTCAGACAGTTTGAGCTCCAGGGACTGTCCTTCCTGATTGCGAAAGTCATCGCATTCGCCAATAGCTTGCAGGCAAGCTTGGCGGATTGCCGTCCATTCTTCCGTCAAGTCTGCATTGTCCTTTTGCATAACCATCACATCCGGAGTCTGCAAAACAAGTTTGAAGAGCTCGCCCGGGTTAGCGCCGACCTCTTGGGAAAGCTTTTGAAATTCCTGGAAATAGGTTTTGAACAATGCGTGGTTAATCTGCATTTTTGCTGTAGTATCCTCTAACCGAACGAAATCTACAATGACAGCCAGTTTGCCGCGTTCCAGTTTTTCGGCGAGCAAATTCCTAAGCTCCAGCTCTTTTTCCATAAACAAGCGAGGAAGCTTGACATTAGCGTCAAAAAACTTCGAATTCAGCGCTTTGATTTCCACTGACACGCTGTAGGCTGTATTTTCTAGTTGGGCCTTGCCGAAGCCCGTCATTGATTTTATCATACTACTAAGTACCTGAAAAAACTATACAGGTATTCTGCTTTTATTACTACTTGATTAAAATAATAAGGGCAGCTTTTGCCTGGGACATAATTTAAAGTGCTTATTGGCCTCAATAAAAGATGTTAATCCCAAACAACCATTGATCAACCCGATATAGGGGATAGGTATCTGCCGCCAGGTTTCGAAATAACAAAAACAAACCCTTTTTTCATAGTTGGAAATGCATTTTCGAAAATATAGCTCGAGATACCTTTTCCGATCTTTTTTTACAATATGAACCGATCAATAAGCGGACTCAAGTGCTTCCTCTTGAATTCTCCTTTTGCTTTTTTCCATAGATTGGCAAACTGATAGTCTCGGGGTAAAAATACTTTTTCAAAGTTTTTCCTAAACTGCTCTTTGTAAAGCACTTTTCTTTTTTGAGAAAGTGAATATGTAATCTGCAATCCCACCTGTTCCCCTTTTTCGGCAACAGAAGCTTCACAGGTCAGTACAAAGTCTTCGCGGGAATTTGTGTTCTCTTTGGTTTTTAGCTTCCGTTCCCCGGCATACCGCCGCAAAAGCGAAAGCAAGGCTTCGCGCTCTTCTTCTCCTTTTACCACAAATACTAACTCGGGTTGCTGAATAACAAAGCTGAAGAAACTTTCGGGCACTTCTTGCGAGCTAAGAAGCTTTCGGACAATTAAGTCTTTAGTGTGCATGCGCACGAAATGCTCCCAATCCAGCTTAACCTTCACTTCTTCGTTTTCCCGGCCTGATTGCAGTGACATTTTCAGTTCCGGATTTCCCGTCTCATTTGTAAAATGCAACTGCCGGTTCACCTTCAACCCTTGGGCGTCTACCCGTACGGGCCAGCCTTGCTGGGGGGCTCCCATGCTATTTTCAAGCATTACATAATCGGACAGCTCTGCATATTCTCCCCGTTTCATTTTCACTGGTTTAGCAGGCGTTTTCCATCGAAGCGACTGAAGACTATTCTGAATTTGCTTGATAATTTCATCAGCTAAATGAATACTCTTTCCCTCTGAGTTGAAGATAGCTTCTTCTCCCAAGTATGTGCGTATAGTTTCAAGACCTTTAATTTGTTTTTGAAATGCCTTTGCATAAGCTTGGTTATTGAGTTCCTGCTGGCTCTCAATGAATAACGAATAAGCAAAATTAAAAGCCTTTTGTCTGCGCTCTTCTTTTTTTTTGTAATACAAATTCCGGTCAATCCGGTACATTACCCAGTAATCTGTTTCCGTTTCAAAAGCCTTCACAGGTTCAAACCCTTCCAGGTAGTCCTGGGATTCTGTTTTGATGCGATCTTGGTAATATTCCGAAACGCCTGCCTCGTTTTCAAATTTGTATAACACGCTACGGGAAGAGATCTTTACGGCCACTTCTTGCGTAAGGTTATGCATTGCTTCTTTGCGCGCCTTATTAATGTATTCAGTTGTGCTCCCCGTTTTTTTTGCATGCCCTACACCCACAAAAGTGTTGGGGACAATAGGCTTATGCACAACCCATTCCGGCAACTCATCCACAGGCAGCTGTTTGCGAGTCGCACAGGAAAAGACGCAAAGCAAGGAAAGAAACACGCTAACTGTTGTCCTGCCTCTCATATCAATTATAGCTTGCTTTTTCTTCCGGATTAAAGGAACTCAGCTGTCTCTGCACTCGTTTTCCAGCTTCGTCCATCAGTCCGTAGAGTAATTCGGATGCAGAGGCAATTCTGTTGTCCGACTTAAACAATTTGCGAAATTTCCGAATCGAGTAAGAACTCGTATTGACTTTGTCGCTGTCTGAAGCTTTGTACGTGTATTCCCAATATCCAGGCACTAAGGATTTGAAATTGAATTCTGAACGGGCATAATTTACCTCATCCCCGTTACTGATGTTTACCGAGTTTGTAAGCCAGATTTGCTTATCTTGGGTAGAAATCAACTTGAACCGCATGCTTAAATTCGCTTTATTCTGCTTGTGAAAAGAGTCATAGGTTATCTTTTGATAGCTGACTTTTTCTTCCTTCGAACCGTCCTCTTTTTCAACCTCTTTAACAATTTTTTTGTAGGCCTTCTCCGTTTTTTTGTACATTCGGCCTTCTAGGGCTTCCAGCTGAAAAATAGTGCCTGTCAGGATTGCGTGACCGCCCAGCTTTCTGGCTTTTTCCAGTTTTTGATCATCGTATGCCGAAATGGTTTGACCGTCGATAAACTGAAGGAAAGGCGAACGGATTTGCTGAATACTGCTTTGTACCTCCGATTGCAGTTTTTGCCGTTTGGAAGTGGCGCATTCACTTTCATTTGCAAAAGGAACCAGAACAACTCTTATCGTCGCAGCCTGCTGAGCATCCTGCTTCAATACCTGAGCATCCTTGTAAGAGGGATCGATTGCCAACACTTTTTTAAATAGATAATAAGCAGACCTCGGACGTTGTTGGTCCAATGCCTCTTCTCCTTTGCGGTAAAGCGGTTCCATTCGGCTTATATCCAGTTTGCGTTTGCTGTCTTTGAACTGCGCGTCAAAGCTGATTATCTCGCTAAAAGTTCGTTGAGCGTCTTCGAATTGTTCGCCGTCTAACTGTTTTCGTCCTTCCAGATATCGACTCTCAAGGTATTCGGCTTTTTTGTCCTCATAGTACGTTCGATGACTTTCAGGGAAATCAAGCGTTACTCCAGCAAATTTTACTAAATCGTAATATTTCTGGGCATCCCGAAATGCATATACAGCAGCTTGACTTGTTCCTGTGTTATAGGCTTTCAGAAATTGATCAGCTTTGCGATCCAGTACAACCTGTCCAGTTTTTCTCAAGCCGAGCTTTGCTTCCACATTGTCGCGCTTTTTTAGCAAAGAGCGCCTGTAGAGGTCAGCAGCGTCTTCAACCAATCCCGATTCTTCAAGTTTTTGAGCTTGTTTTCGAAGTTTTTTTGCGGCGCAGCCACCGGCAAAAAGCAAAATAATAAATACAAAAGTCAGAGATGACTTTGGAAAATAGCGCATCACTCTTTTCATTCAAAAAAAGGTTTTAAAAAAATATTAAAAAACAAATCGGGGCTTAGCTAAGCCCCAATCAAACTAAAAATTATTCGCCTCCTTCTTCAGTTCGTCTTCAAAAGTTTTCTTGAACTTTTCGTATTCATAGTCTACACGAAGCTTTTCATCAGCATTCAGCTTGTTTACTAACGGTTCAACTAATGCATCCAGAGAAATTTCGAAAGCCAGATAAGTGCGAAATGATCCTTTTCTGGTACGGGTTACCTTTTCGCAGATAGTTTTGTATCCGCTGATCTTTTGGTTGACCACCTCGCGCGTCAGCGCTTCGTAGCGTTTTTGGATTTCTTCGCCCGAAGCTGTTTCCACTGACTTTTCGTAATTGTCGATAACCGCTTTTACAGTAGTTTCTATTTTCGAACTCAGCTCCTGAAGCGTGTTGTTTCTTGCTTTTTTCTTGGAAAGCGTCATATCAGCGCTTTCAGCCATTGAGTTGGCTCTGATAAACTTGTCTGTGGAAGTATATTCCACCCCGGAACAGTGAACTGTTATTTCAACCTCATCCGGCTGGTTAGCCGCAACTTTTTTAGAAGATTTGCATGAGTTGAACAAAACTCCTGCGGTTAGGAATAAACCACCTAGCAAAAATGAAAATTTTCTCATAATCATAAATATGTTATTGACACAATAAATGCAATATTAATATTAATATGAAAAAATATATAATTAAACCACAATTAAATTAAATGAATTACAGGACTGTGTTTTGGAGTGTGGTTGTTTTCAATTTTTTGTAAATATAATGCCCGCCGTATGTTTGCTCGATATCTCGGCACTAATAGTGTATTCCCAAAATATTTCTGGCGCTTTTCATGCTGTTTTCAGTATTTTTGCTTTATTGGCCTGATAAGAATGATACTGCGTTTAGTTTCTACACTAAAAGGAGTTCTGATAATTTTTGAGTGAAATGAAAAAAAAGACTACTTCCAAAGGAAGTAAATTGAAAATAGAGGAGAGCCTGATTCATTTATTTGAAAAAAGTACTGCCCGTTTTGGCGATCATATTTTTTTATCGGAAAAAAAAGAAGGCATATATTCTGGAATCACTTACAGCGAAGTTGAGGACCAAGTACGCAAGCTTGCCTGCCGCCTGCTGATGCTGGGTATTCGAAAAAAAGACAGGGTAGCAATACTATCTGAAAACAGAACAGAGTGGATCATTGCCGAATTGGCGGTTCTCTACATTGGAGCGATAAGTGTACCTTTGTCAGCCAAAATCGAAGAAAACAGCGAACTTCACTTTAAATTTTCGCATTCCGGCTGCCGGTTTGCCTTTGCTTCAGGACTTCAGCTTCCGAAGATAAGACGTATACGGGAATCGCTTCCCGATCTGGAAACAGTCATAATATTTGACCGATTGCACGACCTGAAAGAAGGTGAGCTGTATATTGATGATGAGCTGTCGGAAGGCACATCCTGCAATTGGAAACAAGAGCTCCAAATGCGGCGAGACCAGATCAGCGGCGAGACCATTGCCAGTATTTGCTACACTTCAGGAACCACGTCAGACCCCAAAGGCATCATTCTGACGCACAAAAATTTTACCACTAACGTTGCGCAGTCTGCAGAGCTTATGCAGTCGATATCTGACAAGGACCGAACCTTGTTGATCCTGCCACTTGACCATTCCTTTTCACACACGGCAGGCATTTATGGCATAATGGCCAAAGGAGCAATGATGGCCTTCCCGCAGGTCGGTCCGACTCCTCTTGACACTCTCCGCAGTATTCCAAAAAACATCCAGGAAACAAAACCCACCTTTCTGCTTAGCGTTCCGGCGCTGAGCAAAAGCTTTCGTTACAATATTGAACGACAGATAAAGCTGAAAGGCGCTAAAGCCGAATCTTCATTCCGAAAAGCCTTGCAACTTGCCTATAAGCTCAATCAGGACGGCAAAAACCGGATCAGAAAAGGCTACTGGGTTGAAAGATTCAAGCTGTCCATTTACGACCAGCTAATTTTCAAGAAGATCCGAAAAAACTTCGGCGGCGAGTTGAAGTTCTTTATCGGAGGCGGCGCTTTGTTGGACATTGAGCTGCAAAGATTTTTTTACGCTATCGGCATGCCCGTATATCAGGGCTATGGACTTTCAGAAGCCTCGCCTACTATTGCCTCAAACCGCCCTCTGGATCATAAACTGGGCACCTCCGGCAAGTTGATCAGTAAACTGCAACTGAAAATTGTGGACGAGCAGGGAAAAGATCTGTCGAAAGGAAAGCGGGGAGAAATTCTGGTTAAAGGAGGAAATGTAATGAAGGGGTATTGGCAGAACCAGGAGGCCACCGCAGAGTGCTTGAAAAACGGATGGCTGCATACAGGCGATATGGGTTTTATGGACGAAGAAAACTATTTGCATGTGCTGGGCCGTTATAAAAGCTTGTTGGTGGGCAACGACGGAGAAAAATATGCTCCAGAGGGAATAGAAGAATCCATAGAAGAAAACAGCTCGTTCATTAAGCAAATCCTTATCTATAACAGTCAGAATCCCTATACAGTAGCTCTTATCTTGCCGGACAAGCATAAAATTCAGGAAAAGCTCCGCGACAACAACCATTCACTATATACTGAAGCCGGACAAAAGGCCGCTATAAAGCTAATTGATAAAGAGTTGGAAGTTTATCGCAGCGGAAAATTCGCTCACTTATTCCCCAAACGCTGGATTCCCTACACATTTGCCGTTCTCAATGAAGGCTTTACCGAGCAAAATCGCTTTCTGAACAGCGCCATGAAGATACGTCGTCACATGATCATAAGCTATTATCAAAATAGGCTGGAGGAGCTATACACTCCGGAATACATGAATGCCGTAAATCATCGCAATATGGCTATACTAGCAAAGCTATAAAGAGCAGACAAGACAATTTATTTTTGAAAAAGCCCTTCGGGGTTTTTTACTTTATTAGCTTGTAGCCCAGAGAAAAAACAAACTGTTTACTCTTGAAATCCGTGCTGACTTTTTGACCTCCGGGAAGGGTAATTGAAGAACCCAGTTTGGAAAGATCTCCCTCGAAACGCGCGTCAAAAGTCAGACGGAACAAATCGATTCCCAAACCCAGCTGATATCCGACCGCAGCGTTTTTATAACTTTCCTCCAGGTTTCGAAATGCTCCTGAAAAGCCTTTGACGTTGTTGTTTAGAGTAAAACTAAAAACCGGACCAGCCTGGGCCCGCAAGAAACTGAGAAATGTATATCCGGCCAAAACCGGAATTTCGAATTGGTGGTATTTAAAATCCCCTGACTGCTGTGGTGCGGATCCATCTTGCAGCTCGGCTTTTCCTCCTGATCTGATGTAGTATAATTCAGGCTGTATATGGAAGCCCAGCAAAGAAATTCTTGTAAAAATTCCCGCATGCCAGGCCAGTATAGATTCTCCCTGTTTTATTTGTAATCCGTTTAAGCGTACATCCTTAAAACTCAATTTGCTGGAGCCAATGCCTCCTTTTATCCCCGCGGTAAAGTTCTGAGCCCTAATGGGCTTCACAATCCACAGGTTCAAAATACATATTGCACAAAGCAGCACCCAATGTGGTTTAAAGCTTAAGTATTTCATATTTTCAATATTTACTGTGTTTAAGAGTTCCACACTTTTTTTGTTCAAAAACAAGCTGATTATAGCTCGTATCTATTGGTTATCAGCTTTTTCTATATGTATTTCTTGCTTTGCGGGTTGTTACTTCCAGTTCACTCGTTTAGTTTTGCCCATGAGATAATCACAATTTGTTTTCTGCAGGTATTTATTTTCCGTTAAGGCGATTTTTAAAACTATACGGAATAACAAAAAACAATTTTAAGCAACACACAGAGAATGTGTATTTGATTAATGAGAAAAATCCTGAAAACAAACATTCAAAAAATCGCAGCAACCAGATTTCATTGAAGAACTGACCATTCTTTTATATATAGAAGTTCTGGGATTGGAAAAAGAGGCTTTTGAATACAATCAAACGAAACGCATCTACAGTTTTGTTCATTTACAGTACGAAACTTATAACTCTGAAGCCAAGCGAATCAGTAACGAGCTGTTTTGTTAATTGAGCCGCTGCTTAGGCGGGTTTAACACCGCGAAAAAATTACATCATTTTCTAGTGAGTCTACCTCCTTTGGGGAGGCAGGCTCTTTTTGTAATATTCGGTCGGTCTTACAAAGAAACCTGCAGAATCCAGATAAAACACCTTTTTTCCAAAGAGTTTTCTTTTCACTTCTATCCTGTAAAGGTTAAACAAGCGCGGCTTGATCACTTCCTGCACGCCATGCCTAGCGAGTTTATAATTTCCGTATGAGGAGGCATTAAAAGTATTACGTACCTTTTGAGGTAAGTCGCCATATGCAAAAAAAGATCTTAGTAGTATCAGTTGCCCTCGCGAACTGTAAAAGGCTTCGAACAAACGTTCTCCAAGTTTGAAATGCACCTCAAAAAAATCAGGATATACAACTTCTGGCGATGATTGTCCGTCTTCCCAAATATCATTTTCCCACTGTCCCCACTCCTGATGCATAGACCCGAGTCCAAGGCCGTGATCGCTGAACTGATACCAAACGGGATGTCTCGCATTAGGGAAACTGTCGGAAAAAATCTTCTGCACCTGTCGTGAAACGCTTGGCTTTTTTCCTTTTTTTTGCGCTTGGCCCCACGAACAGCACACAAGCATTATCCAGCAGACAGTTGTCAGAAATTTATTCATTGTTTCTAAATACTCGTACTTGTTGTTTTTTTCAGATACATGTCATAACCAGCGTTTTAGCTAAATTACTGGAAGTACTGAGAAGGATTTATAATTCTATAAAAGGGAGCGAGACAGGAGTTCGTTACAGATGAAGCTTTCATGGCCTTTTAACTCCGCAATTCATAGCTGTGTATTTATAACAAGTTACCTTCTGGCTTTTGTTCAGAAATACAGGGCTATAAGTGGACGAGGGTTATTGAAATGTTATAACGAAAAATAATTTTTTTAAAAAAATATTTAACATTTCTCCTTAGTGAGGAGGAAATTGTTTGAAAACACTAAAAATTTAAAGAAAATTACTTATTTTTTAAGCTGAAGAGTATTCCGGCTTGGTGACAGTTTTTACATTGCACCAATCGTTGCTCTAGAATGATTTTAAAATCCGAAACATCTTTGCGAAAAGTCAGGTGAAAAATGCAGCCGTTTTTTTAAAAAATGGTGTCTTTTCATATATAAACCAACCATTTGCTCTTTTCGTAAAAAATAATAAAGAGCTTTAAAACTAAGAGTATATTATGAATCCTTCATTGAAATATTTTCTCGCTTTTCTGCTATGCTGTCTGGCGGTGAGCCCGGAAGTTTTCTCGCAAGATTATGATGACATGTACTTCAATTCGAAAGACCGTGAAGCGCATGTCAAAGAAATTAAGCGAAAGGCTCAAAAGAAAAAAGAGCAGATGGCTCAATACCTGCCGAACGAAAACTATTCGGCGAATCATGTGGACCCGAGAATAATTGCAAAGTACAAACGGGACGCTCGAGTAGCTGACTCTTTGGGACTTGCCGAATACACTTCGGAATTTGACAGCGCCTACATGAAAAAATTGCTGGAAACGTCAGACTTTTCAATGACGGAACATGCTTATCAGCAGACGCAGTCTTACAGTCAACCAGCTCAACAGAATACACACAGCAACCAGTCTTGGCTAAACGCACCGATTAGTTTAAGCTTCGGTTATGGGTTTGGTTATCCGTTTGGCTGGGGAGGCAGCTATCTGGGCTTCCGCTACGGTAATTTTTACCGGCCGTTCATGGATCCGTTCAGTCCGTACTACGATCCGTTTTTTGACCCTTACGACGCTTACTACGCTTATTCTCCGTACTACAGACGACTGGCCTGGGAGGCTTCCTTTTATCACCGTTTCGATTATGGCTACTATGGATATTACGGTTTTCCAAGCTACAGATACCATGGTCACTATCCGTATTGGAGAGGTTTCCCGGCTTACTACGTGGAAGGATCTCGAAAAACTGTTCGCTCAGGGCGTATACCTAGCCGTACAAGAACCGTTCGGAATGGAGCTTATGTTGTTTCGCCTGAATCAAATAAATCAGGATTGCGTTCACGCTACAGCCGGGTAACTCAACCAAATTCCAGGACAGCTCCTTCTTCTAGAAATGCCAGAGTGCAGTCGCCTCAGCACAGCAGGACGCCGGCGCGTTCCCGCTACTCGAGGACCAGTACCCGCACGGACAGGCCAACTAGACAGTCCATAGACACCCGCTCCGGAAGATATTCTTCCGGTTCGAATAGCAGCTACTCCAGACCTTCGAACAGAAGCTATTCACGCTCAGAAACGCAAAGGCCGCAAAGGAGCTCATATTCGCGCTCAAGCAGCTCGCCTTCCCGAAGCTCGTACACAAGGTCAAGATCAAGTTCAAGCAGCCGCTCTAGCTACTCAAGGTCCTCACGTTCTTCGAATCGGTCATCAACCAGGACCAACCGGTCCCGTTCCACAAGACACTAAGTTTTTTAGAAGTTCTTTTTGAAAGCCAAGTCCTGTACTTGGTTTTTCTTTTCAAAAATTTAAAAAATAAACTTACATATGAAAAAGTCCTTCATTTTACTGTTGTTATTAACATTGACAGGATTTACAGACATTCGGGCGCAGTCTACTGAGGGGGACTTCGCCTTTATGAACAGCTACAGGAAAAAACAGGGATCCGCTCGAATTCAGGCTATGGGAGGCGCCCAAACGGCTTTGGGTGGGGATATCAGTTCAATTGCTGGAAATCCCGCTGGTTTGGGCTTTTTCAGAAGCTCAACATTCGGTCTAACACTCAATTTAGGCTTCAAGGATACAAAGACGGATTACCTTAGCAACCGAACTTCCAACAGTTCTGTACCCTTTAGCTTTGACCAGCTAGGAGTTGTCATTGCAGAGCCTGCTAGTCCGGAAATAGCCGATCAAAGAGACTGGCGCGCCCACAACTTCGGGATTTCTTTTCAAAGACTAAATGACTTTAACCAAACGGTTGAGTTTTCCGGATTGAATAGCAGCAGCGATATCCTGGACTTTTATGCTGCGAATGCAGGCGGAGGAAATTTATATGGAGACTTGGCATTCAGATCTTATTTGATTGACAATTATCAAGTCTTTCAAGATAACGTTTATACAGGGAATACCACCATGAGAATTCTGCCTACTGTTGTTCCTTCAGAAAATACGCCTACCAGACAAAACGGAAGCATAGAAAGAAGCGGCTCGTCTATTCAGTTTAGCTTTGCTTACGGGACTAACTATATGGACAAGCTGTTTTTTGGCGCTAATCTAGGCGTAGTGACAAGCTCCTACGAAATGATTACAAGTTACCATGAGTTTTTCCCTGAAGGTGAATTGGTCGAGCATTTTTTGGATGAGCGGTACCAATTAAGGGGTATGGGAGTAAATCTGGGATTAGGGGCTATTTACAAACCAAATGAGCGTGTTAATCTCGGGTTTAATTTGTTGACTCCGACAATCATGGGTTTTGAAGAAGAATTTGAAGCTGAAATAAACAGCTATTTTGAGAATTTTACTTATGTAAACGGGGAGGAATTTACCAACAATGACAACCCAAGTGAAAAAATAGTCCGTGTTGTACCAGATGATGAGCAGGCTGGCGAATCGCGCAATGTGGAAAGTGCGGGAGCGAACAGTGATGTATACATTAACAATTGGACACTTTACACCCCGATGCGGCTGAACTTTGGCGCTGCCTATTTTTTCAGCAAACAAGGATTCCTGACTGCGGATCTGGAATGGGTGAATTACAAAGGGATAAAAATTGTTTCCCGGGACTTTTCAGGTGAGAAGGAGAACAAAATCAACAATGAGATTGACGGCATTTATCAGTCTGTGTTGAATTTTAGAGCCGGCGGTGAATACAGGCTTCAAAACTTCCGTTTCCGAGCCGGTTATGCCTACAGCGGAAACCCTGTTCGAAGCAGTGTTAATCATCCTGCAAACCAGCGAACGCATGACTACAGTTTAGGTTTGGGCTATCGCCGGCGCGATTGGTCGGTAGATTTAACTTCGGTTTTTTTCGATACAAGAAAGTTGGAAGATGTCCCCTATGCTCTAGACAACCCGAATCTTCTTACCCCTGTGGCCAGTTCAAAAGTTAAGCAGTGGCAACTAACGCTTTCTGCAAATTACTATTTTTAAAAAATTGTTAATAGAATTATAGCCGCCTAAACGATGCAATTAATGTTGATGGAGGGGAATGATATTGAACCAAAAAGGCTAGCCTCGGCTAGCCTTTTTGGTTGTCAATCAATTCTGCCAGAGAGGCTGCGTCTGCCTGGTCATTTTTTACTTTCAAATCCGCGCGCTCATAAAACGGCTTTCGGCTCTGAAGTTTTTCACGAATTTCCGTCAGCACGTCTTCGTGTTCAGTCCGGCTGAAAATTGGCCTGGACTTCAGTCCCTTGGCGCAGAGCCTTCGCGAAAGCTCCTGAGGAGTAACTTCCAGATATATTGTAAGACCATCCGCCTTCATCTGTGAAGCATTGTCAAAAAAACAGGGCGTACCTCCGCCGGTTGACAACAGAAAGCTGTCTTTTGCCTGCATAAGCTCAAGAAGCGTTTTCTGTTCAATACTTCGAAAATAGGCTTCCCCCTTTTCAGAAAAAATATCAGGAATCGTTTTTCCCTCTTTCCGTTCGATCTCCTCATCCAAATCCATAAAAAGCAAACCCAATGCTTCGGCAAGAGGCCTGCCGAGCGTAGATTTTCCGCTCCCCGGCATGCCCCACAAATAAATTTTATCCTTCATCTATTCTTCAAAGCTTTTCAATGGATAATATGAATATGATATTCGCACTTTTTGCGTGTAATGAAAAGATCATTCTGGCAGATCTCCCGCAATTTCCTGCAGCTCTTCTCGGCTAGGCAAGTCGCGGTAAGCCCATTTTCCCAGTACTGTACCGTTGCGGAGCAGCATCACGCCAGGGTTCGACCGAATCATGGCTTTCAGCACTGTGTCGTCTCCGAAATAGTACGGAATTGCCAACTGGTAATCATGACGCAAGGCCTCCACCTGGTTTTCCGGCGAAG
Organism: Cytophagales bacterium; assembly: GCA_022360875.1. Taxonomy (GTDB): domain Bacteria; phylum Bacteroidota; class Bacteroidia; order Cytophagales; family Cyclobacteriaceae; genus JAKSBZ01. The sequence goes on from JAKSBZ010000017.1 coordinate 28,130, forward strand.
CCGTAATCATTACTGGCATAATGCCTGAATCGGCTATTGACTCAACCAAATTTTTCACTTTCCGCATGCCTTTCGGACTGGCTTTCTCCACATTGTTGGACACAATCAGCAAAAAATCACCCTGAAACAACTGCTGAGTAAAGTCTCCATCGTCCGACCACAAACTAAAATCTGTGATTTTTGCCTGCGCTTCAGGATTAAGCAGCTCCATTTCCTTGAAAATATAAGTCGTATCGCTCGGGTAGTCCATGAACTCATAAGTCTTTCCGTTCTTCTCCATAATGTACTTGTATTTCAGAGGCGCGGAATTTTTCATGGCAGTCGGAATATTGGTGCCAACCTTGTAAGCTCTGAAGTCGACAAACGGCAAATGCCGGACGACATGAATACCGGCCCACAGGTTTCCACCAAAAACAAGAAGCATCACAAGCGCTATTCTAATCGATTCCTTTTTCCGGACAATTTCTTTCATTCGGAAAAGCAGATAAACCACCAGTACGCCCAAAGCGACATCCTTCCAGAAAGATTCCCACGGCGTAAGCGGAATAGCGTCGCCAAAGCACCCGCAGTCCGTCACCTTATTCTGGGAGGCGGAATAAAAAGTGAGCATACCAAAATATACAACCAAGGCAAAAAGTACCCACAGGCTGGTTCGGAGGCGGTAACGGAACAGCAATGCCCAGCCCAGCATTACTTCCAGCAGACAAACAAAAAGTGCCAGTTCAAGCGTATAAGGCACCAGATGATGGAAAAGAGGAGAAAAATCTGAAGCGAATATCTCGAAATATTCCTTCATCTTGATCGAGGTTCCCATTGGGTCGTTAAGTTTAACCATACCGGAAAAAATAAATACGGCCCCAGTAAAAATGCGGATAATTTTATCCAATATTCTCATAGGTTTCATCAAGTTTTATTAAACAAAAGACAGCATAATTTAGCATGTCCTGATAATTCGCGTTCACACCTTCCGAAATCAGTGTCTCCCCTTCATTATCCTCTATCTGTTTAACCCGAAAGATTTTCATCAGTATAATATCGGTCATCGAGCTTACGCGCATATCGCGCCAAGCTTCGCCGTAATCATGGTTTTTGTCTTCCAGCAGCCGGCGGGTTTCCGCAATTTTCTCTTCGTAAAACGCCAAAGCTCGCTCCATGCCCAACTCCAGCGTCTCTTCCTTCTCGTCCTCCAGCTGTTTCTGAATCTGGGCCATCACGCAATAATTTACGATCGCAAGAAACTCGCCTTTTATGCCCTCCTGCACGCGCATGGTCCCTTTTTCCTGAATTGAGCGGATTCTTTTGGCCTTAATCAAAATCTGATCCGTGATCGAAGGAAGACGAAGAATCCGCCATGCAGTTCCATAATCCTTGGTCTTCTTCACATATACTTCTTTACAAGCCTCAATTACTTGATTATATTCGCTCAACGTTTTAGCTTCCAACACTTATTTCTTTTGATTAAAAACATTTACCGTGACGAAAGATACAGCATTTTGCATTAAAAAAACACTCAACGCCAAAGGAAAAGCCCTAGACCTCAGCACTCCGGCCATTATGGGAATCCTCAATGTAACTCCCGACTCCTTCTTTGCCGGCAGCCGGATGCAGCCGGGAACAGAGCTGCTCGCCAAAGCTAAAAAAATGGTGCAGGACGGCGCTGCCATTCTGGACATTGGCGGCTACTCCAGCCGGCCGGGAGCGGACGATGTAAGCGAAGAGGAAGAGAGCCGGAGGGTTTGCGAGGCAATTGCAATGCTGAACAAACATCTGCCGGAAATGCCGCTTTCCGTAGACACATTCCGGGCGTCAGTGGCTGAACAAGCTGTCAGCGCAGGCGCTTCTATAATCAATGACATATCGGGAGGCGAGCTGGATGCGCAAATGTTCGATACTGTAGCCAAACTGCAAGTTCCATACATTATGATGCATATGCGCGGCACGCCGCAAAGCATGCAGCAACAAACCGGTTACGGCAACCTTATGGAGGATATGTTGGACTTCTTTCATCCGAAGCTAACCAAACTGAAACAACTCGGTGTCAATGATGTCATCATTGATCCCGGTTTCGGTTTTGCAAAAACCCTTGACCAAAACTACCGCCTCCTCCGAAACATGAAACAACTGCACATGCTCGAGTGTCTGGTTTTAGCGGGAGTTTCCCGAAAATCCATGATCTACAAGCTCCTAGACACTAGTCCTGAAGAAGCGCTTAACGGAACAACTGTGCTTCATACGATAGCCCTGATCCAAGGAGCGTCCATTCTGCGCGTACATGATGTAAAAGAAGCCCGGGAATGTGTCAGACTTTTTCAGAAAACTTTCTTCTGATTTTTTCTGCAAAAAAAAAGCACTTTTTTTTTTTTTTTTATATTGCCATAGAAAATTTGCTTTATGTCCGGGCTTGTTTTTTAAGGCTTGAAGTGAAATCAGTAAATCGTTGGTTTCCTGAAATTATTCTGTGGAAACTTCGCCGAGATAAAGAGCAGAAAACTTTTTTAAATGCTAGAAGCTTGTATTTTTGTAGCTAGGATTGTTTATGCTCAGGCCTGTTAAATTCGTTCGCTGCCCTTGATTTACCTACTCAAAATCGGTTTTTTGGAAGTGCGCTTTGTCGACATTCTCGATGTCACCTTTGTAAGTATTTTGCTTTACCAGGTGTACAAGTTGATGCGCGGCAGCATGGCGGTCAAAGTATTTATCGGTTTCTTGTCGCTGTATCTGCTTTACCTGGTGGTAAACGCAACAGGCATGGAATTGCTGAGCGCCATTCTTGGACAATTCATGGGTGTGGGAGTTATTGCACTGATTGTGCTGTTTCAGCAGGAAATCCGGAAATTTCTGCTTATCATAGGGCGCACCACCGTTTTTGACAAAGACAACATCATCAAGTCGTTGATGAGGCGAAATCTGCATGCAGACGACCATATTAACTTGTCGCCGATTGTCGAGGCTACCAAAGCAATGAGCAACAACATGACCGGGGCCCTGATTGTCTTCTCGAAAGACAATCCGCTGAATTATTATGCGGAATCCGGCGACCGGATCGACGGGCTGGCCTCCAAACGTCTGCTGCTGGCAGTTTTCGACAAAAACAGTCCTTTGCACGACGGCGCGGTTATCATTCACGGCGAGCGGGTGGTGGCGGCGCGATGCATACTTCCGGTGAGCGAAAAGCCCGACATTCCAGCGCAGTTCGGCCTGAGGCACCGTGCGGCCATCGGCATGACGGAGGTTACCAACACGATGATTCTGGTTGTTTCGGAAGAAACCGGGCAGATGTCTATCGTCCGAAACGGCATTATTGACCACAACCTGTCGGCGCAGGAGATTAGGGCCAAACTGAACGCGTATCTGCTGGGCAAGGAATTCGACCCGAACAAAAAGAACGAGCCCGCGGAAAATGAACCGCGCATCGCTCCGGAAAACAAGCTGGCAACCAATCTGAAAACAAATACCGAAGATGCAACGATGGCTAGCCTGGAGCAGCCTGAGGAATAAACCGGCACTTTAAAAAATCGAAAAAATAAATTTTAATAGTCTATTAAAATCAAGCATGTATCACCAAAAGTCGAAATTCAGAGCGAAAGCCGATCCGAGAAAAAAAGACACTTCCACAATTAAAGAATCCATCGAAGACATGCTTCAGAGTTTCCACCTGAAAAAAAGGTTCGATGAAACCAAATTGATCAACGACTGGGAAAGGCTGCTGGGCAAAACTATCGCCAAGCGAACTATCAGGCTTTTTGTGCGCAACGAAGTGCTTTTTGTGGAAATGAGCTCACCTTCACTCAAACACGAGATGAGCGTAAAAAAAGCGAACATTCTGAAAATATTTTTTGACGAATACCAGCGTGAAATAATTAAAGACGTGGTATTCCTATAATCAAGTGCTGCATTTTTCCGGCTGTTAGTCTCAGCCGGAGTTATAGCTGCTTCTCCCTTCTTCAGTTTTATTTCCTCTGAAAAATTTTTTTTCTGAAAACAAATTCCACTTATTGTCTTCTTTTAGGAGCAAGCAATCCTCCAATTTTTAACTTTATTCATAAAGGCAATTTTTTCGTGTGCCCATAGTGACTAATACTGTTTTGCTTCACACGAGCACATTGGTTTTGCAAACAACGACCGGGTATTTTTTCCGGATTTTTCAAGATTGCACACTCCTCAAAAGTATTTAATTTATTTTTTTAACCAATCTCCCGATACTATGAAACGCTTAGGTGTGGGCTTACTGTTGGTCTTTTTGCTGTCGGCCGCAAAAACATTTGCTCAAAATCCTCCCAGCTATTTTCTGCGGTCTTTTTATTCCAACGGCCAGGAATACAAAACCGGAACTGCTTTCTTTCTGGCTTCCTCAGGAAAAGGCATTGCGCACATTTCGATACTCGACAAAGCCAGCAAGGCATTGGTCTACCTCGCTCCTGAAAACGCCGCAGCCATCAAACAAATCGACGCTTATGACCCGTTGTCAGGTTTGGTAAGTTTTACCCTGGAAAGCAAAGAGGCTTCTAATTTGACTCTTCTGAACATTAGCGATGATGACATTAAAGAAGGCGCTTCTCTGAAAGCCTGGATGGGTAAAAAAAACAAAGAAGCGAAAGCAGAAAACCTTAGCTGGATACGAAAAAAGAAACTCGAAGGCCTGTGCGAGGCCGTTCTTCTCAGCCAGGCTATTCACAAAACCGCATCGGGAGCTCCCATTCTATTAAACGGCAAAGTCAATGCAGTTGTCCTCGCTTCGGACTCGGAAGGAACGCTGGCTATTTCGGCTTCCAGAATCCGGAATCTTTCAGGCAAAGGAGGAAAACTCGGCGGCTCCTGGAACAGCAAGCAGCGCTATAAATCTTCATTGCTCAAGGGCATAAAGCACGAGCTCAACAACAACAGCACTCAAGCATTGCAGTACTATGCCCGGTTTTCCAAGGCTAATCCAAAAAACACTTTGGTTCTCTCCTGGCTTGGGAAAATGGCTTATGAGCAAAAAAATTACAGCCTGGCCGCTGACGCCTATACCAAACTGCTGTTGCTGCAGCCCGCCAACCAAACCGCACTGAAATTCCGCGGTTTAGCTTTTTCCAAAAAACAGGTTTACAAAAAAGCATTGGCCGACTTCGGAGCACTGCAGGACAACTCGCTTATTGACTCGGAGCTTCTCAACCACTGGGCTATGGCCAGCTACAAAAACAAGGACTTCGAGTCGGCGCGCAAACGCTTCGACAAGCTTTTCAGCCTTTCGGAAAAACAACCAGCAGAGGCCTGGTATTTCAGCGCAAACACTTTTTTCAGATTAAAAAACTACTCGCAAGCCATTGCGCACTACAATCGCGCAGAAGAGCTTGGAAGAAAAGACGAAGTCGTTTACAACAACCGGGCAAAAGCAAAGCTGCTGCTGGAGAACTATCAGGAAGCCCTGCAGGATTATGAACTGTCGCTGCAGATGAAGCCAGCCTATAAGAAAGCGTTAGTTGGCAAAGGAATCGTCCTGACAAAACTGAAACGATGGAAAGAAGGCGCTGAACAGTTACAGAAGGCCCAAGAGACTGTAAAAAAGAACAAAGAGCTTCTGAAGTATCTGGGCATTGCTCTATATCATCAGAAAAAATTCGAACGCGCCTCTGAAGCGTTGGGCAAAGCTTCGCTTTTTTTTCCAAAAGACGCGCAGCTGCACGAACAGGCAGGAATAGCCTTTTTCAAGACCGGAAACAAAAAAAAGGCGTTCAGTTACCTAACCAAATCCAAAGAGCTTGGCAACAGTTCGGGCGAAATGTACAGTTATCTTGGGCAGCTGAATTTCCAGTCCAAAAAATACGAGCAGGCAACCAACGAACTGATGGAAGGCATTGAGAACGGAGCAGACAACTCTTCGGTTCAGTACGCCATGGGCGCCAGCCTGCTTAAGTCCGGCAACTTCCGCGGAGCTATTCCCTACCTGAAAAAAGCAATCGAACAAGGCTGCGATTCTGCGCAGGTCTATGTGTGTCTGGGAAAGGCCTATGCCCGCAATGAGCAGACGGAACTTGCGGAACAGGCTTTTGGACAAGCCATACAAAAGAGAAACGCTCCCGCTTCTGCGTACCAGCTTCGGGGCGAGCTTCGCTTCGGCAACAAGGAATTCTCAAAAGCCAATGAAGATTTTTTGGCTTCCTACGAAAAAGGCGCATCGTCTGCAAAACTGCTTTACCAATTGGGCGCATCCTATCTTTTTACTGGGAAACCTCAACAGGCTGTCAATTTTCTCACAAAAGCACAGCAAAAGGGATATCAGAACAAAATGCTGTGCGCCCACCGCGGAACCGCCTATATGCAGCTGGAAGAATTCCGGAAAGCCGAGGCGGATTTGAAAAAAGCCAAATCCGGCGGAGTAAAGGATTCCCGAACGCTGGAATGTTTGGCTATTGTATATTACCAAAATGAGCAGTACGAACTTGCTCTAAAACAAGCCGGCGCCTTGCTTCAAAGCGGAAAAAATTCCTTACCGCTTTTGGAAGCATCCAGCCTTTCCGCTTTTTACCTAAATGATGCGCAGGCACCTGCCCAGCTTGCAAAAGCTGTAAAAATGGGCACCAAAAATCCAGACATATACAGTGCTTTGGCAGAAGGACAGCTCAAAGCAGGAAACTACCAGGAAGCCGTAAAAAACTGGAACCAGGCCGAAGCGCTCGGCAAATCAGACGCTTCGCTGCATTTGAACCGCGGCAAAGCTTTTCTGGCACTGCACCAGACAGCTGAAGCACTTTCAGATTTGCAGAAAGTCGAAGAAAACCACAAAGACTATGCAAATGCTCAGCTTGCCTGCGCTTTGGCAAAATACGAGCAAAAAAACTATCAGGAAGCTTATCAGTCGGCTGCCCGAGCAGTTGAGAAAGGCATTGAGAACAAACGAGTTTTCGAAATACTGGGCCTGTCGGCTTACCAGCTTAACAATAAACAGAAAGCCATAGAATTCCTGGACAAGGCTGTAAAAAAAGGGTCGAAAAATCCGGAAGCGAACTACACGGCCGGCCGGCTTGCCTACGACCGGGCGGACTATGCGGCTGCTGTAAAATGCTTCACCGTTTCAAACAACAACGGACTGAAATCGGGGCTGCTCCTTTTCTATCTGGGAATGAGCCAGTCGAAACTAGGCCAGCATGCCCAGGCGATCGAAAGCCTGGACGCAGCACAGCAAAAAGGAATAAAAAAGATCGAGCTTTACAAAGCCCGGGGCGAAGCGCACCTGGAGCTGGGACAGCATGAGTCCGCAATCGCGGATTTGGAGCAGTCCCAGACTATGGGAGATCCGACAGGCGAAGAGTATTTTACGCTCGCCAAAGCCAACCTCACAGCCAATGTTTTCCACAAAGCCGTTGAATACGCTAACAAAGCCGAAAGCAAAGAACTGAAATCGCTTAAGCTTTACGAGCTCAGGGCAAAGGCTTATGCCGGAATGGAAAACCATGCCCGGGCCGTGCGGGATTTCTCCAGAGCCCTGCGGTTGGCGCCCGACAACTACGAGCTGTATGAGCTCCGGCTGAAAAGCAATTTTGAGCTGGAAAATTTCGAGCGAGTGCTGAAAGACGCTCTTAAGCTTATTGAAGGAGCTAGAGATAACGGAGCAACTTATTTTTACCTTTCCGTTTCATACTTCAAGCTCGGAAGCTATGAAGAAGCCCTGCAGCATATCCAAAAAACAGAAGCCAAAGACTACAAGCATCCTTTTTTGGACATTGCGAAAGGGGTTTCGCTTTACCGTCTGAACCGCTACGAAGAGGCAAAAAAAATACTGGAAAACAGCTATACAAAAATGCCTAATGAGCTGCTGGGCTATTTTGCCCTGGGCGACATATATTTATCTGAAGGGGAATACCTCAAATCGCTCCCTTTGCTGCAGAAGGCCATCAAGCTAGGAGCGGAAGATCCCTTCGCCTATTACCGGCGCGGACTGGCCTACTACAAAAGCAAACAATATGATTTTGCCTACGAAGACTTAAACCTCTCCATTCTGAAAAACGGTCAGTATCCGCTCGCCTTTGCCTATCGCGGCAACTGCCGTTTCCGGCGCAAAGAATACGAAAACGCGGTAAAGGACTACGACCGAGCAATAGAACTCGGCCTTGAGGATCCGATTTTTTACAACAACCGGGGCAAAGCCAAATTCAAAATGGAGTATTACCAGCAGGCTGTCTCCGACTACGACAAAGCCATTGCTCTGGATAATAAATATTCCAAAGCTTATATGAACAGGGGCATTGCCTACTATTTTTTGGGAGAATACGAGCGTACAGTAAAAGATTTGGGCGAATCGGAGGATTTGTTTGAAGCTTATAAAAACAAAGAGATAAGCGATGAAATTTTCGCCTATTTGGCCGAGGCTTATTATGAGCAGAAAAACTACCCGATGGTGGTCCGCTACAGCAACGAAATGGAAAACCATGGCAAAAAAGACAAGGAACTGTACCTTAAGCGAGGCGAGGCTTATCTGGAAATCGGCAATACGGAACTTGCGCTGCAGGATCTGACCGAGGCTTACAAGCTTGACACTAAAGATCCGAAAATATACGAGCTGCGAGCCATGGCTTACAGCTCCGAAGGCGAAACTGTGCTGGCGTTAGAAGATCTGAACCGCTTGCTGGCCATGCAGCCGGACAGCGAATCGGGTTTGTACAACCGCGCCCTGGTGTACATGGATCTGGAAAAATTCACCCAAGCTATCGGCGACCTTACCAAGGTGATCCGCAAAAACCCGCAGGATGCCGAAGCCCTTTATTATCGCGGCGCATGCTATTCTGTGGTGGACGACCTGGAGTTTGCCGTTGAAGATTTCACCAAAGCCATTGAAGCGGACAGCTCCAACCCGAACTTTTTTAGAGTGCGGGGAAACACCTACAACCAGCTGAACCAGCGCGACAAAGCCTGCGAGGACTGGAAACAGGCCGAAGCGCTCGGCGATCGATCAGTCCAGTCGGTTATTAACCGATACTGCAGGGCAAAGTAAAAGACAGGGAATTGACTGGAAGGGAAAGCCGCTTTGAGAAAGGCGGCTTTTTTTACGTCAACAGTATTTAAATATTTTATAACACG
>JAKSBZ010000019.1 GCA_022360875.1 Cytophagales bacterium
AACATTACGAACTATTGAATAATGGCAAAGTCAAAAAAGCAAAAAGGCCTGTTTAGACCGTTGGTGTTTTTTATAAAAAAAGAACCCGAATGGCATCGGGCTCAGTTTGTGTTAGATTGCAGAAGAACGCCGGGAATCAGAAGTTTGATTCCAGCAGTTCGTTGAGATAATAAGCGCGGTCATCAATATTACCGGAGTTGGTAGTTGTTTCGTGGTCCAGAACCAGCACATCGCCTTTCATCTTTACCCATTCAGTGGCAGACCAAATGTCGTTTTCGTTTTTGATTTCGATTTTTTTCACTAGTTCCTGCATCGCTTCTTTTCCCATATCGTCCTGGCAAACTTCTTTTAGAACTTTCAACAGCGGAGCGAAATACACGTCGGGAATAGCCCGTTCGTACTGGTCAACGTTTGTATCTTTTGCCAAAGAATCCCAGTTCACGTCAATTTCCAGATCGTAACCTACAGCGTCGAGCACTTGTTGCTGATATTCTGGATACTTATTTTCTGCAAATTCTCTGATTGCTCTTTTTTCTTTAAGTCCCATACAAAACTATTATTTGGTTAAAACTTAGTTGTATATAATTTCTATCGAAAGGTGGTGAAAATTCAGAAAAGCAAATACCCTGAAAACAGGGGTTTTCTTCCAGGCCGTCGCTTTAAATTCATCTTCCAGGCAATTTACCACTTCAGTTGCTCGTTGTGCCAGTTTGGCTCGTCGAAGGCAGAGCGAATTTCTTCGATCCACTCGGCGGGGTAAGCTTCCATTTTGTCCAGCAAGTTGAGTTTGATGGGATCCAGCAGACTTCTTTGGCTTGTTTGCATGGAGTGCTTGTAGAGTTCCAGCCAGTCATTGACATGAAAAAGAAACCGTATGATCGGTTCGTGGTGTTTATCTTCGCACCGGAGGAGCAGCTGATTGAGTTCCTTGCGGAGATTTTTGTATGCTTTCTGTACTCTCTTAGCCTGAAAAACCATGCGGTCTTTGTTGAAATTTTCCATAGCCAACTCCAGCTGGCGAACGCCGATCAGCATGTTTTCGAATTTACTGATTTCGAAGTCTTCTTTGTGTTCGTTGCTCATAACGCTTGTTTTTTTTGTGAAAATCAGGAAGGAAAGTCAAAAAAAAATCCCCGAAAACGGGGATTTACAAAAAGCTATGAGAATTCAGTAAGTTACAGGGATCCGTTCGAGAATTCCGATGCCGTAAATTTTTTCCTATTTCAGTTCCGGCATGTGCACGTAACCGATATGGCATTTACAGCTTGTATTTGTGCAGGTCCGGGGTATCAGTGCCTGCTCGAAATCCGGTTGGTAGAGGTTGGCAAGTTTGTTTTTTATGAAATGACAGCTCGCAATAGCTCCTTTTCCGTCTACTGAAAAAGTGGTGTGTCCGGCTCGGCAGTCTTTCCCGAAGCTTGGGTGAGCTTGGTTGTTCCAGTGAAAATATGGGTCGATTTCTGTTATAAACCGCTCTTCAGCATCAGTGTAGTAATCCGCCTTGCGTTTGAAGGCGTTTATCCAAAGGTACACGCTATTCGGAAGTTTGTTTCGCATCTCTCGGATAATCTCAAGGTCTTCTTTCAGCCCTACGGCACCTACGCTGAACCGAATTCCCATGTTCAGTAAAGCTTCGCATTTTTCCAGAAAGGCATCAGCGGCAGTCTGGCTTGGGTGGAATGTCGTCCAAAGTGAGAATGTGTTTTTTTCCGTTTCTTCCATCCAGTCCAGCGAACAGGAAAGGTTGGTTTGAGTCGGTGCGCGGCAGACATTCGGCATATGACTTAGGGTCGTTAGTGCTTCCTGATAATACCGCCGGATGAGCGTTTCGCCCCATGGTGTGAACAACACACCGATGCGAACCCATGTGGCGAAACGTCTGACCTGATTGTAGTCGTTTGCCATCAGGAAGTCGCGGGCCTGAATATTGAGTTTCATGCGGAAGTCGTCCCACGCTTTTGCCTGTTTGCCTAATCCGGTGAGCGGTCGGACATACAGCGGATAAAGAAATATTTCCTCAGGCGATATTTTTTAAGCTAATTTTTTTCAATACAAAAATTATATCATTAGGTGTCCTTGGGATTTATACAGATTTTCTCTGCGCGATGCGTAAGAATAAAATCATTCAATCAGGACGTAGTTTTCAAATATTCAGCATACGGAACCGTCCATACCGCCTTTTGCGCCAGCCGGTGCCCCGTATAGCCGGATTCGCCGTAAGTTGTTCCATGGCAGCCCATGAACAGAAACAAAGCCGGTCGGCCGGAAAAAGTTTCCATGAGCAGAGGCAACTGGCTGTCCACGTATCTCATGGCCGCTTTGTGCGTTTCGAGTGAATCTGCTGCGTCGTCTTTCAGGTAAAAGCAGTTGGGCTGGTGCATGGCCGAAACATTCACAAACAGCATCAAACGTTTTTTGGGGCAGTTTTTTATTATTTCCTTGGCCTTCTCGAACTGGAACTGCGTTGATTTCGGTTCGGTAACTCCGAACTGGGTTTCCCAGTGGCTTTCGTTAAACATTTCCGGAAACCCGTGGCTCAGGGCGGTTTGTTTGTTGAAAAAGCCCACGCCCCCGATGCATGCCGTGTGATAGCCGCGGTTGTTCAGCGATTCGACAAAAGTCGGTTCTTCGATCACGAACGTGTTTTTTGCTGAAGTTTCGCTGCCGGCAAAACGCGAAGCAAAAAGGCGTTCGGCCTTGGGAGAAATCCGGCGAAAATTGCGTGATGCGAAGCAAAGGTGAAACTGCCGGGTGCATGGCGCTTTTCCCAGCCGTTTGCGGGCAGCAGCTTTTCAAAGTTAGGCAGTTTCTTTTGTTCGAAAAGCCCTTGCGCCGCGTCAAAGCGAAGCGTGTCCAGGGTTACCAGCACGAGGTCGTGCGATCCTGTTAATTTATTGAAATTCAGCATTGCTTCTTTTTTTGATCAGGCATTCGACTTCCTCTTCATAAGTGCTTCTCCCCTTTTGGTTTTGCACATTCGGCAACAGGTCTCCGAAAGCATTTGCTTCAATTACTTTGGCATTGCGAGAATCGGCGCTAATCAGCAGATCAACTCCGGCTACGCTTGCCCCCGTAAAGCTACTCGCTGCGTTTACAGCCAAAGAAACTGTTTGCATCGGCTAACATACTTAGTCTTGAAAATGGTCTGCGGTTGCAGAAAAAGAAATTTATAAGAGCATAACAGTATTTTACCAGCGTAGGTGTGTGTTAACACCTTTAAAGCATAATGTTATTGAGAAATATTTATAGAGTTGATTGTTTTATTGTTGTTTCACTCTTCTAAAATGATTTTTTTTACAAAAGAAAGAGAAAACAGATTGCTGGACTACCCTGAAATCAGGGAAAACATGAAAGGAAAACGGTTTTAATTAGGTCTTTTGAGAAACTATTTTTTAATTTTTTTAGTATTGGCCAGTTTGGCTGCAGGGGCTCAGACAACGGCTCAGGAAGAAGAACAATTTTCGTCTGCCTATCAGCTTTTGAAGACCGAGCACCACCAAGAAAGCAAACGCATTTTCAAGCAGCTAGCGGCGAAAACGAGTTCGGATATCATCCGAGTCAAGAGTCTTACGGCGCTTGCTCAGTATTACACGATCTATTTTCCGATTGATTCTGCAATCTATTTTTCGCATAAGGCGCTAAGCATCCTAAAGGGGCGCCTTGATGAGATTTCGCTGAAGCGAAAAGCAATTATATATAATTCGTTGGGGATTGCGCATCAGAAAAAGGGAGAGTTCGATGCCTCGATTGCTTGGCATATCAAGGGGATTGAAGTTTCCGAAAAGGTTCAGTATGACAGGGTGTATTATCAGCACACCCACGGGCTGGCGTTCAGTTATTATTTAAAAGGCGAAAATGCCAAGGCAAAGCAGCTTTTTAAAGAATGTCTGGGCAGCGGGAATAATCTGCAGCTGGTTTACGGAAGCTGTCTGAACCTGGGCATGATACACCAGCAGGAAGGATCCTTTCAGCAGGCGGTTGAGTATCTTGAACGCGCCAGGCTGCTTTGCGAAAAGGCAGGAGACAGAGAGTGCGTGATCGTGGCTTTTATAAACATGGCTGAGAGCCTTATAAAGCAGGGAAAAATCCCCGAGGCATTTGATTATTTGGTCCAGGCCGAAGAGATAGCCCGGCAGTCGGGTATGCTGCCTTATCTGACGGACGCGCGGATTTTGAAGGGTGATTTGTATTTAGAATTGCAGAATTATGCTGCCGCCGAGGAAGAATGGAAAAGCTCTTTGAAGGAAGCATTAGACTTGGGAGACTTTGAGCGTATTACTTCGGTCTATCGAAAACTGGAGGAGCTGGCTGAGCGGAAGGGCCATTTTGATCAGGCGCACAGCTATCTGAAAAGGCGTGTGAATTATCAGGATTCGGTTCGGGCGACGCAGGAGAGCGAGAAAATTCACGAGCTGGAAGTCCGGTATTTTACACTGAAGAAGGAAAAAGAAATACTGGTGCTTAAGGCACAGCAGGCGCGCAAGGAACTGGAAATTGAGAATCATAAGAAGGCTTTTCGAAACCTGCAGCTTGAGAAAGAGCTCGAAAAAAGGGCCCAGGAGCATTCTATTTTGCTGTTAAAACATGATTCGACGGTAAGCAAAGGCAAGATTGATCGGCTGACCGCTGAAAAGCACTTTCAAGCGCAGCAGGCAGAGCGGCGTCGAACGGTAAACCGGCTTGTGGGATCTTCCGGTCTTCTTATCTTTATGCTAATGCTGCTTTTGCTGCAGAGCAACCGAAAGAAGCTGAAAACCCAGACACTTCTGAATGAAAAGAGCAAGGAGGCGAACCGGCAGCGCATTACCTCGATTCTGCAGAAGAACGAGCTGGATCTGTTCAGGGCGGAAGTGCAGGGCGAAAACCGCGAAAGAGAGCGCATTGCACGGGAGCTTCACGATAGCATCGGAGGCAATTTGGCATCTATCAGGCTGCAGGTGGCCGATTTGGAACACTTGTGTCCGAAGCTTCCCGGGGTCAACGAACAGATAAACGACACCTATGAGCAGGTTCGGTTTATCTCTCATAGCCTGATTCCACGCAAATTCAGGAAAGAAGGCTTTGTTTCTATGCTCCGTAAATATGCGGCTTCTATCGAAAAAGCTTGTAAGCTTAAGCTTTATCTTTCATTTTTTCCAGAGGAAGAAATCAACGGGCTGGAGGAAGAGCTTTTGACAGAACTTTACAAAATTTTTCAGGAGCTTGTCAGCAACACCGTCAAGCATGCATGTGCTGACGAGGTATCCTTCCAGCTTAATATACTGGAGGGAGTGCTTGGCTTTTTGTACGAGGACGATGGCGTGGGCTTCGACAAAGAAAACCTCTGCAGCGGCATCGGCCTGGACAACATCCGAAACCGCATCAGCAGACTTTCCGGCGAGCTGCACGTTGACTCGCAGAAGGACCAGGGCGTTGTGTTTAGCATCGAAATTCCATTAAAATCAAACATGAATGAGGACATACAACCTGCTGATTGCCGATGACCATAAGATGTTTCTTGATGGTCTGAGCAGCATACTGGAACAAAACGAAAACTGGTGCGTGAGGCGAACATTCCGCAGCGGCGCAGAGCTTTTGGACTTTATCCGGAGAAACCCCGAAGAGCCTGTGGATATGGTGATTTCTGACATCTCAATGCCGGTAATGGACGGTCTGGTGTTGAACGCAGAGATCAAGAAGCAGTTTCCGCATATCAAAACGCTTTTTGTGAGCATGCACAACGACGGGGAACGCATCGAACAGGCGAAGCAGGACGGAGCGGATGGTTATGTGCTTAAGAATGCCGAAAAGGAAGAATTGAAGCTGGCTATACGGAATATCCTTGAGGGAAGCAAATATTATTCGGAAGAGGCAAAGGCGGCGCTGGCAAGATACAAAAAGGAAGACGCGGCGCTGAGCACTGTCCGGCTTTCGAAGCGGGAAAAGGAAGTCATTTCGCTGATTGCACAGGAATTTACTACGCAGGAAATTGCTGACCGGCTTTTTTTGAGCAAGCACACTATCGAAAGTTATCGGAAGAATTTGATGCTTAAGCTGCAGGTGAAAAATCTCGCAGGGCTAACCAAATACGCCATACGCACGGGGTTGGCGGAAGCATAAGGGCTGAAGTATTATGCACTGTTTGGAAGTTGGTTTCATCGCATTGTTTTCTTGTCCAAAAAAAGACTGCAGCCTTTTGTCTTATTTTTGAAGTGGTTTAGATCAACCCTTGCGGATTCTATGCTGCTTACGAAGCGCCATGTAAAAAAGAACGGGAAAAAGTCTGCTGTTGGTTTGGATGGCCGCGGCTCGGCAAAAGAGCGCTGTTCAGCTTTTCAGCGAAGTCAGCAGAAAACCAGGCAAATCATTTTTCAAAGCGAGCCCCTGCTTCAGGCCAAGTTCCGCCCGGCATATTCTGAAGAGACGCTGGTTGCGGTTCCGGTAGAGCCTATTTCAAACAAGCGAGTCGAACTTGCGCCTAAGACGCCATTTCTGCACGAAACTGAAAGTGAATTGTCTAGCGGTGAGCAGCTGATCGGTTTGCCGCAGGGACTTTTCCTGGTTAATGGAATTTTGAAAGAAAAATCATGTCCGGAAAATTTCTATTCTATGCTGGACTGGCTTTACGGGATTTGGAAGCGACACCGGGATTTGCTTTTGTCTGATCAGCGTGCCCGAAAGCATTTGTCGGATACTTTGTATTTTGAAAGTTTAGTCAAGAAGTCGCCTTCATCATTCGGGAAGGATGAGTTTATGGAAAACATGAGACAGCTTCTTGAAAAGTATCCTGACTACTTGGAATGTCATTGGCAGAAGGTTCCTGGACAATTCGGTGCCAACAAGTTTGCTGATCATTCAAAAACGAAAGAGGCGGGGGCAAGCCATTTTCTTTATATTTTCAACAAAAAGAAGAAGGAGCGGATGAGTGTGTACCGTCTATACCTTAATGTGTTTCCAAATTCAATTTTTTCGGTGGCTCAGTTTCTTATTGAGAATATCATTTTTGAGGAGTCACTTCCTTATACGCAGATGTTCAAGCTTTCAAGTTTTCCCGGTTTGACCGAAAGAAAGGATACAATAATTCTGTACATAGAATCGGAGGAGGAGGTGCACAGGATTATTGAAATACTGCGGGATTATCAGCAGACGAATGCTCATCATTTTGAGGAGGAAGTTCCGAACATGACAGAAAGGCTGTTGAAGGGAATCGGTTTTGTGCATTCTCCGCTTTTTGAATATGTCCGCGCCTCTAGCTCTATTGTTTTTGACTGTGCCACTCAGGATCTTGACAGACTTTTGCGCAGCGGAACCTTTGGTTCCGAAAAGAGCCGGCTCAAGTTTTTCAGTTCAAAAGAAGCAACCGGCATTCTGGATAAGCTGGGAAAAGCTAAAGAAAGCGGCTTCCTGCCCGAAGGGCGTTCCAAGGCGCCAAGCGTGTCGGATTTGAATCAGCTCGAACGTACTTATCACAAATATTGCCGTTCGAAGTATCCAGAGCTGGAAGGACTATGGCGCAATATGGGGTACACGCCGCAGCTGGGAACTCTAAGGCCAAATAAGAATACTTCTTTTCAGGGCGTTCGCACTAGTCTTATCAGTCAGGCATTGCTTGACAGCCTGCTGGCCACGAAAGATCCGAATTTGTTTATCTGCAGAGTCTGGGATTATTTTATTTGGGCTAAGCTCGATTTTTTCTCCCCGCACCACAATTTGCAATAACAGCTGTCCGTTCAGTTTCCGCTTAAAAAAATCACAGGGCTATGCCGAGCGGTTTTGGGTAATTTATTATGCAGTTGAGCCGTTGTTGTTAAGGTAAAGAGCGCATGATAATTTTTGCGGCTTCTTCAGGACTTATAAGCGCCTGGTTGATGGAAATGCTGAAAGACAGCTCCTGTGTAACATATTTTTCGAATTGGTCCCGGAAGCGTTTTTTGTGTTCTTGCATCCGTTCTAATTCCTTTATTGCCCGGGCCTTCGTTAAATTCTTTTGTTTTTGCAGGTTCTTGATCCGCCATTCGATTGGTCCTTCCAAGAAAACATGCAATCCGTGTTTCATGTCTGCGGTGATCATGTCTGCGGCCCGCCCTACCAAAATGGTATTGCCTCTTTCGGCCTGGCGCCGGACTACTTTCTGGATTGTGTCGGTAAGCTTTTGGGTACTCGGGCCGTAAAAACCCTTTGAAAATGATTCGATAAAATCGTTAAGGAAGTTATGCCCTTCTTCCACTAGCGATTCTTTGATTACATTTTCTTTAATTTTCAGTTCTTCCGCAGCTGATTTCAGTATATCCTTGTCCAGCACTTTCCAGCCGTTCAATTTTTCTTTGTTCAGTTTTCTGAGCAGTATGGCAACCAGTTCATCAACCTGACAGCCGCTTTGTGCATTTATGGTTATGAACGGTTTGTCTGTTTTGGTTTTGATGTGGGTCTCTTTGAAGAGCACATATTTCAGGTATTCGTTTAGTTCGTTGTTTTCCATGTTGCCCCTGTTTTTTGTCCCTGTAATTAGTCGTTATGTTGTATTAAAAATACATTATTTGAAATAAGCAACTAAATAATCTGAATAATTTTTTGTATAAAAAGCTTATTGTCACTCCGATATTTACCAGAATTCGCTTAAGAGAGCAAAGGGAGAGTGTTTTTTAAAAAACAGCGATACTTTTCCTTATGAAGCTCTGCATGAGGGAAATAATTTATAATAAATCTTAATAAGGATTGCAAGAGTCCTTAATATCTTACATTTTTGTGTTTCGAAAAATCTTAGAGTGGTCTTTTTATGAAAAAAATAATGCTTTATGCGCTGGGTTTTGCCCTGCTCCTGGCAAACGGCGTGACGGCGCAGCAATTAAGGGGAATTGTTTCTGGAACCGTTCGAGACGGCAAGCAGCCTCTTGGGTTTGTTAATGTGGCAGTTAAAGGCACGAAGATAGGTACCTATTCCGATGAAGACGGGAACTACAGTCTTCAGGTGCCGGAAGGAATGCAGGAGCTTATGTTTACCACCGTGGGTTATCAGCTGAAGAAACAGTCTGTGAAAGTGGGATCCGGAAGGACCACGAATCTGGACATCGAGCTGACCCAGGACCGCATCCGCATGGAGAGCGTCGTGGTTTCGGCAACAAGGCAGGCGGTCAGCCGTCGCGAAGCGCCGTCGGTGGTGAATGTCATCAGTCCTCAGCTGTTTGATAACACGCAGTCGGTTGTGCTGGCCGACGGCTTGAGTTACGTGCCGGGTCTCCGGGTGGAAAACAATTGCCAGAACTGCGGATTCATGCAGCTGCGAATGAACGGGCTGGAAGGGCCTTATACTCAGATTTTGATGGACAGCCGGCCGGTTTTCAGCGGTATGAACGCCGTGTACGGGCTTGAGCAGCTGCCGACTTCTATGATCGAGCAGGTGGAGGTTGTTCGCGGAGGCGGTTCGGTGCTGTTTGGCGCCAATGCCATTGGCGGTACAGTGAACATCATTACAAAAGAGCCAAAGAAAAATTCTTTTACACTGAGCACCAATTCGGCGCTGGTTGGAAATAGATCATGGGACAATTCGGTGAATTTCAACGGTTCGGTTGTTTCTAAAAACCATAATGCCGGACTGTTCATTTTTGGCATGCACCGCAACCGCGAAGGTTACAACGCAAATCCGGAGGATAAATGGACGGACGCAGCAGGAACAGTGCGAAAAGACGACTTTACGGAAATTCCCGAAAACAGAAACAACTCGATGGGCTTTCGGGCTTTTTACAAGCCTACCGACAACGGAAAATTCACTTTGGAATTCCACACAGTGGAAGAATACAGAAGAGGAGGCAACAAGCTCGGCAAACAGCCGCACATGGCGGATATTGCCGAACAGCTAAACCATGATATCAATGGCGGAGCGCTGAACTATGACTGGCATTCGGAAGATTATGTGCATACGCTGAACTTTTATTCTTCGGCTCAGGACACCAAGCGCAAGAGCTACTACGGCGCGGAGCAGCAAATGGATGCTTACGGGAGGTCGAATAGCCTTTCGTGGGTGAACGGTGTGCAGTATCACTACGATGTTCAGCAGTTGCTGTTTGCTCCGGGAAAGCTTACTGTCGGAACGGAATATCTGTTCAGCAGCCTGACTGATAAAAAGTTGGGTTACCGCGATTTCGACAAGGTTAAATTGCAATGGGTGGATGTGCCTGGTTTTACAATTACGGACCAGGAGAGCCACACGAGCGGGTCTTTTCTGCAGGGAGAGTGGAAAATTAGCAGACTGAAATTGTTGCTGGGTGCTCGTTATGACCGGGTTGTGATTAATGACAATCACAATGGCGAGGCGGATTATACCGTTGACGCGATTAATCCGAGAGTGAACGTTCTTTTTGATGTGACAGACGAGATCCAGCTCAGAGCGAGCTATGCTACGGGTTTCCGGGCGCCTCAGATGTTCGACGAAGATTTGCACATAGACATTGCTGGAGCAAGGGGCATCCGCCACGAGCTTTCCGATGACCTTGAGGAGGAGACTTCCAGAAGCTACACCCTTTCGCTGGATCACACTTACAGCTATGGAGGATGGCAGTCTTATTTTCTGGTGGAGGGTTTTTACACAAAGCTCAACAATCCTTTTGCGAACGTGCTCGATGACACGAAAAAGATAAGCGTTTACAAAAAGGTGAATGCTGCTTCGGGAGCCGTGGTGAAGGGAGTAAATGTGGAGGCCAGCCTCTCCCCTGTGCCGCAGCTTTCGTTCCAGACCGGATGGACTCTGCAGAGCAGTTTGTACGAAGAGCCGCAGGAGTGGCAGGACAGCGAAAACATAGGTAAAGAAGTCGTAAGCTATGAGAGCAGGCATATCTTGCGTACTCCGGATTTCTACGGGTCGTTTTCAGCCACTTATACGCCGTGGGAGTCTTCCAGCGTATCGCTTTCCGGAGTTTATACCGGATCGATGAAGGTGCCGCACCTCAAAGGCGGCTACAGTAACGGACAGGAGATTACGACGAATAAGCTGGTCAGCTCCAAGGAGTTCTTTGATTTGGGGGTAAAATTCACCCACGACTGGGACATTAAGGAAACCCTTTGTATTCAGCTGAACTTTGGCGTGCAAAACATCCTTAACAGCTACCAGAGCGATTTTGATGCGGGAGTTTCCAGGGATTCAGGATACATTTACGGACCAATGAGGCCGCGTACATACTTTTTGGGCCTGAAGTTCAGCAACTTGTTCTAAGCTGAGTTTATTTTTTGACTGATTCCAATAGTGCTTCCCGCATTGCGGGAGGCGCTTTTTGCATGTTGTGATGTTTGAAACTAAATGCCTTTCTATAGAATATCAAAAATAGAGTTGGTTTTAGTTGATCATTTTTGACTGAATGTAGACTTATTTAACCGTAATCAGATATTTTTTCTTCATTACTGGTATTTTTTTACTGTCTGCCAATCGTTCCCCGCCTACATAACAAAATAGGAATGCTCTTGGATGGGCTCCAGCTCGCGCTTCTGATTGGTCATCTGCAGCAGATTGATTTCTATGGTTCGCGCCAGCGAGCTGACGGGCGTGTCGGTGCTGCGGTTTTCAAACGGGTCCTGGAGAAAAACGCCGATTTTTTCGATCAGAAAGAAAATTGTGCCTATGGAAATGACCAGCGGATAAATCTCCCAGCCCAGGGAGCCTATCAGGCCGAAAGGAAGAACGAACACAAAAGCGTAAACGAAAAGATGAACCATCATGCAGTATGTGGCAGGAAAGACGGTGTTCTTGATGCGCTCACATCTTCCCATCGAGTCGCAGAGCCGGTTGAGGGTTGTATCGATTTGAACTGTTTCGTAAACTCTAATCAGCTCTTTTTCTTCTTCCATTGTTTTTAGTTTTTTGGCAATAAGCAGCAGGATAGCGTTGGGCTTGTTTGAGTGGCTGCTGACATACTCATATTCTTCTTTTGTGAGGTAGCCTTTCCAGAATTTTTCTTCGATGTTTTTGCGGAGCGTTTGCCCAAGCAAATGCACCCAGGCAATCTGCAGGTTAGCGATATGATTAACTTCATTTTGCTGATGCCCGTTTGCAAAAGTGATAAGCTGGCGTATCAGACTCCGCGAATCGTTTACAATGGCCCCCCACACCATGCGGGCTTCCCACCAGCGTCCGTAGGCCTGCGCAGTTCGAAAGCCCAGAATCAGAGAAATGGCTGTGCCCAAAATAGCCGGAATGGCCAGAGGCACGCTAATTTGATCCTGAAGAAGCAAGGGGCGGCTTAAGCCGAACAGCATCATGAAAAGAAGTATGCAGAACACTTCGATGCGCACAGTGCTCATCAGATAGGAATATGGAACGCCTTTATGTAACAGCATAGCTATTCAGTTTTTCTTTTTAAATGAAAAAAAAAGAAAATGTTCACTTAATCCTTGGCTCTTCATAGATTTTTCTGACCGGCGCTCAGTGAGTAGATAATCTTTTTCGTTTATCTGTCCGCCCAGCAGGTTTCCTGTATGTTTCAGACCGTTGATTCTGGAAACGAAGATATTTATCTTATTGGTTTGGTTGCCAGATTATTGAGAGGGCGCAAGCACAGATTTTGTCTATTGCACAGCGAACGCTTTCATGATTTACCAAGAAAGGAAATATTCTGCGCATTTCTCCGGCCGCGATGGCCTCCGGAACGCCAATGCCGCCAGGCTTCCGCCTGAAGGGCGGAGCGTCATCCAGTGTCTTTTTGTTAAAGCTGAAGAGGTTGAAAAGCTGCAGGGAGTTGAGGAATCCAGGCGCAGGGCGCTGGCCGATTGCCTGAGGCTTTTAGAGATGAATGAAAAAGAGATTGAGCATGCGAGGCTTTTTGCAAAAAAGTATTCGGGTGCAAACAGGCTAAAACTGCTGCTGCAAAGAGCGGAGCTGCTTGCTGAGGCTGAACGGCTCTTGCTGTGCATGCCTTTTAGCCGTTTGTCCGAACGAAGCAAGGAAAGCGAACTGATAAGTGATTGGTTCGACCAGGTTTACAGCGAGCGTGAGCAGATTATGGGTTGGTGTGCGGAAAATGGGGAAAGGCCGAAAAGAACGGAGTTTCTGAATTCGTGCTTTTACCCTGTGGATATTACGGCCGGTTTAAAAAATGCCTGGGAACTATTGCACCGCTGGTTTCCCGAAGATATAGAAGCATTTGAGGCTTTGCCGGGCGATATTGGAAAAGATTACCGCTCATTTAGGCCTGGACGTCTTTCTATGTTCGGAAAAGATGACCCGCGGCCTGACGGGAAGAAAAGAGATCCCAGACGGACGGCGGTTTTTAATCTTACAGAAAAATCTTCAGGCACAGTTTGCTCTGTTCCCGAAACGGATTTATGGCAAATCCTGCCAAATTATCTGATTATGTACTGGGATGTGCTCATGATACTTCAGGAGGCGGGAAAGCTGCCCCAGCCTTCGCTTGTCTCCGATTTGTCATCTCTCCGCGAGTGTTTGCTTCGACTCCCACACTTGCATGTGCTTCCAAACCCTTATTATGTAGACTGGAAACGGAAGCAACAGAATTATATCTCCGAAGAGCCGGCGAATCAGCGGGTAAAGGAATGGTGGCTGGACGCTTTACCGGTTCCGCATGCCTTGGGAGAAAGCCAGCTGCATGATTCGGGAAAGTTCGTTAGAAAGCATCGGGCGGGCGAGGAAGATGTGCAGATAGCTGTGAAAGATTTAGAACGGCCATATCTGCTGGAGGCCCTGGAGGATAAGCTCTGGTTTGCATGGGACGAGAAGCAACATACTTTTACTATGCACCTTTCCGAGGGAATATCGGACAGTGACTTGGCGCAGTTGTTTTTCATGCAGCATTTTTTTTCGCTTTCATCAGGGCATTCTCGGGTTTTTCCGTGGAAGCATTTGCCTGCTGAAAGCAGTTTTATAGCAGATATCAGGAGAGAAATTATTGAAAAGGAGGCAGAATCCGAAGAGAACATGAGAAAGGATTTGCATCTGGATGAGAGAATTATTTCTGGGTGGGAACTCCAACAGGCCTGGAACAGCAAAGTGAAGATGAAGACAAACCGGGAAAGTTTGACGGAACACAGTTTTTATGCTTTCAATGAATGGAAAAACCATACACAGGAATCCCCTTTTTCGAACGGACCGGGATTGCTGCTGGGAAATTTTAATAATAAGTCGGTCCTGTATGATTTTGAAGGTGTTACAGATGAGGCGGTGCTTAGTCAGGATCCGTACTATTGGGAGGCAGTGGGCGAAGCTGTGATGCAGAGCATTCTGCTTGGAAATTGGTCCGTCTTGCCTCCGGCTGTTAATGGAAAACTGCCTTATTTTAGTAAGGAAAACGGACCGACTTTGTTTTCGCCGCTGCAGGTTCGCCATGTGTTAGGCAAAAGCCGCTGTCAGTTATATCATCAGTGGCCGCGAATGTCTTTGGAAGGGTATTGCGCATTCCTGGAGGCTGAATTCGACAAGGTAGATGAAGAACATCCTTCCGAGGACCTCGTATTGACGCTGAAGCGAAGGCTCAAGGAGCATTTGCTGGATTTGCTCAACGTGTTTATGGAAACAGGCTTTTTTGTTCCTTCTGAGCGGCTGCGTTTGGAGTGCCGCTGGCTTTTTCATTTCGATAAATTATCATGTTTGATGAACGGCATGCATCGGGTTTTGCTGAATATTTACAGAAACTATGACGAGTGTGAGCTGCTGGCAAGGAAGGCAATCCGTTTTTTCCCTTCTGCTCCGTACAGTATTTTCATGGAGCTTTTGTCGGCAATTCCTCAAATAATTGATGAAATTGGTTTCGATAATTCCGTTGATGCTTTGGAAAGAAGGATAAAGACGTTTAGTGGATACAAGCACGGCCTTTCTAGTGAAAGCAGTTACTGGAAGGCTATTCAGCGGAGGTTGCTGTCCGCACACAAGCTGAATCGTACTTCTCTGGACATTGTGCGGGTTAGGGAAAAAGGAGGAATGGAAGAGCTATACCCGGCTAACGCTGCTTCTTTTGTACGCGTACAGCATCACGGCCGGATAGATTTGCTGGTTTTTGGAGAGCTGGCGGTTGAAGATCTGGGAAAATTCATGGATTTGGAAAAAAAACAAAGGATATACCGACTGGTTTTGCTTCGCTTTTCGCCCGGGGTCGATCCGCCGCTGCCTGATATTTTTAGAATTTTCTGCGAAAAGAAACGCATTAATATTTTTAAAGAAGACAGCAACGGGTTGTTGATCAGTGAGACCTAAGTAGAGTGAGGCAGGTGTTTGGCAGATATTAGGGTAATAACTGGTTGCGCCCGGCACAGTTTTTTAGCCGGGCGCGGTTGGCTGCAGCAGATTAATCTTTATTTTTTGATCGGAAATGTTTTGTCGTCCCAGTGATAGTAAAATTCCCCGTTTGTCACTTTTAGCGAATCGTCTGTTTGTACCAGTTTGTCGTCGTCGTTTGTATACCACATACAGGCTGTAAAATAAAACTGGCCTTTTATGAGTTTTTGCTTCATATCAAGTACATCAATACGTACTTCACCGATTTTTTTTGCTTTTGCATTGTCTTTCCGGAACCAGTCATATGTTGAGTAGTTTTTTTTGGCTAACCAGTCGTAGACTATGCCCTCGTGGTAGGCTGTTTTTCCCGCGGTAAGATTTTCTTTGAATGGGCTGGCATGGAAGAGAGAAAAGGTTTCAGGTTTTTCTGTATAGGGAAACCTAAGATCAATGCTGTAGCCGGTGCTTTTTGATCCGCTGAGCACTATACTGGTGTCCAACGGCTGCTTGGTATCTGAATCTGAGGTGACGGCAACTCCGAAAGAAAATTGCTGAAAATTGGTTTTGGCTGATTTGTTTAATTTCGGATCCCTGTAAATAATGTAGTTTTTTCCGTCAATTTGGGCTTTGATGTGGTCCGGAATAAAAGATTGTTTTTCAGGTAATTCGTTGTCTGTTTCTTCAGAACTTGAGCATCCGAAGCAGGTCAGCAGACAGAGCAGTGAAAGAAGTGTGAAGGGTTTCATAATTTTCGGTTTCATTTATATGAATATTGCAAAAAACAATAGCATTAAAAAGCCTTCACTCATAGCTTTTTTTGTTTTTCTAAATAAAACAGTTGCGTGATCAGACAAGGGAGTAAGGCGCTTGCAGCGGGTTAATAAGCTGCAAAGAGCAAATTTGAAGCATAGAATTTGACTCACAACCTGAGAGAACGGTTTTTAATGATTTATCAGGAAAGAAAAAGCGAGTGCAGACCTTCTTTGCGGATGGCCCGCCGGAAATCTGTGGCGAAGCGCCCGCCGGTCTGGCGTCAGCTCATTCAGTGTTTGTTTTTCAGTGCTGAAGACGTTGAGAAGCTGCGGGGAGTTGAAGAATCCCGGCGAAGGGCGATTGCAGGATTTATGAGGCAGCTGGAACTCAATGAAAGGGATATTGAACATGCGAGGCTTTTCGGGAAGTATTCCGGGGATGTGAGAAAGAAACTGCTGCGGGAGCGCTTGGAGCTGCTTGAGCAGACGGAACTGCTGATGCTTGGAATTCCTTTGGATCTTTTGGCAGAGCACAGCGAAGAAAGCAAACGGCTGAGTGACTGGTTTGGCCAGCTGTATGATGAGCGGGCGGGACTTACGGAATGGTGCACAGAAAACGATGCGGTGGAAGAGAGAACGGAATTCCTCAGCACATGCTTTACCCCTTTTGACATGAACTTCCGGCTGAAGAATGCCTGGAGTTTTCTGCACCGCTGGTTTCCTGAAGATATTGAGGCCTTTGAGGCCTTGCCGGGAGATTTTCGCAAAAGCTACCAGGTGTTCAGTCCGGAACATATTCCTTTTTCCAGAAAAAACGAAGCCCGCCCCGACCGAAAGGAAAGAGTGCCCGAACGCATGGCCGCTTTTTACACTGCGGCAGTTTCTTCAAGCACAGTCAGCGATTTTTCTGAACCAGGTAAGTGGCAGCTAATGCCCAATTATCTCTATCTGTACTGGGATGTGCTCAGGATACTCAAAAAAGAGGGAAAGCTTCCGGAGGTTTCGCTTTCTTCCGGACTGTCATCTCTTCGCGGAAAATTGCTTCGTTTTTCTTCTCTGGACCTGCAGACAAACCCTTTTTATGCAACGAAATGGCGACAGGACCAGGATTATTCCTCAGAGGAATCTATGAACACCAAGGTAAAGGAAGAATGGTTGGCAATGCCTTTTTCCCCTTTACTTTTGGAGGACAGGCCAGCGGCGGATTTTGAAAAACTTGCTAAGGGAAACCTGATGACGGAAGAGGAATTTAAAGAGGCGTTGGAGAAGGCCAAGCGTCCGTTTCTGATGGAATCGTCGGGAGATGCACTTCAATTTGCGTGGGACAAAAACCGGTTTCTCAACTCATTGTACATTACCAGTCGCATTGCAGAAGGCGAGTTGGCCCGGCTTTTTTTTATGTGCCGCTTTTTCTCTCTGACAGCTGAGCATTCTTTGGTTTTTCCGTGGAAGTATGTTCCGGCCAAAAGCAAATTTTTTGGGGAGTTCAACAAAGAAATAAAATATAAAGAGATTAGCAATGAGGAGAAAATGAGGGAAGAGGCTGGCTTGCCCGAAAGATTTTTGAGAGGGTGGGAATTGCAGCAGGCCTGGAACAGCCGTCATAGGAAAGCATCAAGCCGTGGCAGTGTAATGGGACACAGTTTTTACGCTTTTAATGAATGGAAAAAACGCGCTTTGGTTTCGCCTTTTACAGAAGAGGAAGGCGCGGGCATGCTGTTTGGAAAGCTTTCTGAAGATTTGTCGATTTACAGCCTAAAAGACAGATACGAAGAACAGGAACTAAGCGAAAGTCCAAGCTATTGGGAGGCGCTGGGCGAGTCGATTATGCAGAGTGCGCTGCTCGGGAATTGGGTTGAAGCAGCCTCAGCAGTTGACGGGAGACCGGCATACGGAAGCATGGGAAAGAGTTCTGTTTTTTCGTCTTCATTGCAGGTTCGCTTTTCCAATAGAAAAAATCGGATTCATCTTGTTCATCAGTGGCCGACCATGTCTTTGGAGGGATACGGCCAGTTTGCAGGCTATTCGCTGGGGAAAGCCCCCTATACTGACGAGTACACGATATTTTTGAAACGCGAGCTTAAGGAGCATTTGCTGAATTTGGTGACGGTTTTTCAGAATGCCCGGATTTCTTTGCCCAATGACCGGTTGAGTTTGGAATTTCGCTGGTTTTCTCATTATGAGAATTTCATGCATATGCTTAACGGAATGCACCAGGTCTTGCTGAATATTTGCAGGAATTACAGAGACTGCGAAAAGCTGGCTCTGGAATACCGCCGTTTTTTTCCTTCGGCTCCTTACAGCATTTTTTTGGAGCTTTTGGCAACTGTTCCGAAGGTAATGGAGGAGGTTGGTTATTATAGATCCTTCGATGCGTTGAGGGAAAGGCGGGAACTTTTGAAAAACCGTCTGTTAAGCCATGCACCCCTGGAAGTTGTGCGCATCAGACACGGAAGAGGAATGGAAGGGCTTTATCCTTCGGGAAGAACAATTTTTTATCCGGTTGAGAGCCATGGCCTGAGGGATCTGTTGGTTATTGGGACTCTGTCTTCAGGAGACTTGCCTAGGTTGCGAGAGCTGGCAGACGTGGAAAGGATTCATAGATTGGTGTTGCTGCGTCCATCACTGGGCGTTCAGGCCTTGTTGCCGGAAGTTGTAGGACAATTTTGTAAGAAAAAACACATTAGCGTTTATAAAGAGGACGACAGAGGTTATCTGATTCTTGTGCAGGAATAAGCCCTTGCAGAATCGGGGAAAGCCGTTTGAAGCTGAGCAAAAATATTGCGCCTGAAATAGGTCTTTCCTTGGGAAGGCAGACGTCATGATTTACAAAAAAAGAAAGAATAACGTGCATGCTTCCAGTGCGGGCAGCCACCGAAAATCTGCTTCCAGGATTCCTCCCGGCAGAATCAAGGCTATTCAGTGTCTTTTTTTCAAAGCTGAAGACGTCGAAAAACTGAAGGGAATTGATGAGTCGAGACGAAAGGCAATTGCCGGCTGCTTAAGGCTTCTGGAAGAAAATGAAAAGGAAATTGAGTATGTCAGGCAAGCGGACAGATATCTTGGCGCCCTTAGAGAGAGGTTGCTTCGGGAGCGTCTGGAACTCTTGATTCAAACGGAAACTCTTTTTTTGCATCTCCCTTTGAGTCATAAATCCAAACATAGGCAGGAAAGCGAGAAAATCAGCGACTGGTTTGACCAGGTGTACAACGAGCGGGAGGAGCTGATGGGCTGGCTTAGAGAGAACACGGGTGCGACTGGCCGATCGGACGTTTTGAAGTCAATCACGGATGCATCGGAGGCGGGATTCAGACTGGAAAATGCATGGGAGTTGCTGCACCGCTGGTTTCCTGAAGACATTGAGGCTTTTGAGGCTTTGCCGGGAGTGATAGAAAAGAAATATTCACCCCTGACATTCGGCCCGCCATTTTATCCTAAAATTCCTGAATTACAAACGAAAGAAAACGATTCTAACCGAACGGGATCTTTTTACCTAGAGACTTCTTCGTCAAAGGCTGTGAGAAATTTCCCCGGAGCAGGCAGGGACCGGATTATGCCTAATTATTTGTATTTGTACTGGAATGTGCTCAGCGCATTGCAGAAAGCGCAAAGGTTTCCAGAAGTTTCGCTTTCTTCGGAGCTGTCGTCGCTTCGGGAAGACTTGTTGAGCTTTTCTTCCTTGGATTACCAGTATAATTCTTTTTTTCCGAAAAACAGGAAGACAATAAGCAATTTTGTGTCGGAAAAACCGATGAATCTTAAAGCCAAAATGGTTTGGTCGGCAGTTTCCTTTTCTCGTCCCCTATTGAGTAAAAGCCCGTCGCCGGGATCTCTTTTGCTTGCGGAGAGTAATTTGGCAAGTGCAGACTTTTTGGAAGAGGCGCTTTGTGTGGCCAAACGTCCTTATTTGCTGGAAGCTTCAAAAGACAAACTTCATTTTTCGTGGGATGTGGGCCGTCGCTGCAATCTGCTGTGTCTTTCTGACAGGGTAACGAGCCAAGAGCTGGCACAGCTGTTTTTCATGCAGCGCTTTTTTGAGCTTACATCCGAAAGTTCCCGGGTGTTTCCGTGGAGGCATCTTCCCTCAGAAAACGAACAGTACAAGGAATTCAAGGATGAATTAACATGCAAAGAGTTTGATTTTGAAGCTTCCATGAGGAAAAATTTAAAGATGCGGGAAAAAGTGATATCAGGATGGGAGCTGCAGCAGGCTTGGAACAGGCAACATAAAAACGCTTCGGTGCATAATAGCTTGATGTGGCACAGCTTCTATGCATTTAATGAATGGAAAAACCGTACGCGTGCTCCGTCTTTTACAAGCGGATCGGATATGTTGATTGGACTGTTTCCGTTAGATCTTATGCTAAATGATTTGGAATCCAAGTTCGATGAAATAGACTTAAGTGAAACTTCAAGTTATTGGGAGGCACTGGGAGAGGCGATTATGCAGAGCATCTTGCTTGGAAACTGGGCGGATTGTTCCGAATCAGTTGACGGCAGCTTGCCCTACGGAAGTCAGGGACGCGGGCCTGTGATGTCTTCGCCGCTGCAGGTTCGTTGTTTTTCGGACACAGGCCGGTACAAGCTTTTTCATCAGTGGCCTAGAATGTCTCTGGAAGGCTATTGCGTGTTTATGGGGAAAGGAAAAAATTTCGTAGAGGAAATACGGCAGCCCGAGGAAGCCGTTTCAAAGTTAAAAAGCGAGATTAAAGAGCACCTGCTGGATTTGTTGACCTTTTTGCAGGAAGCGAAGTATTTTATTCCATATGACCGCTTGGCTCCGGAGTTAAAATGGCCTTACAAGTTTGAAAATTTCTTTAATATGCTGAGCGGGATGCATCAGGTATTGCTGAATATATACAGAAATTACAAAGCGTGCGAGCAGCTTGCTCTTCGGGCCCAAGGTTTTTTTCCTTCTGCCCCCTACAGTATTTTTATGGAGCTTTTGGCTACAGTGCCCAAGGTAATGGATGAAATAGGGTTTGGTGTTTCTTTAGGCGCGCAGGAGGAAAGGTTGGAAGCGTTGAAAGGAAGTATTCTGTACGCTACTCCACTGTCAGCAGTGCAAATAAGACACGGAACAATAATGGAAGAACTGTATCCTGTGGATACCGCCTCTTTTATCCCGGTAATGATGCATGGCAGGAAGTGCTTGCAGATTGTCGGGACGCTGACCGAAAGGGATTTGGAAACACTCCGGGAACATTGCGAAAAAGAAAAAGTGGATAAGGTTTTTATTTCACGTTCTTTGCTGGCTGCAGCTCCTTTGTTGCCGGATTCCGTAAAGAGGTACTGCGTGGAAAATCGGATAAAAGTATTTTTGGAGAACGACAGAGGATTTTTTATTCAGGAGCAATAAGCGGCTTTCAAAACAGCAAATGGCGGAGCAATGGATGTAAAAAAAGAGCGCGCATTGCGCGCGCCCTTTATTGTAGATTAGAAGAGACCCAGCTTTTCTTTTCCGTAGGAAACAAGCATGTTTTTGGTCTGGCGATAGTGGTTGAGCATCATTTTGTGCGTTTCGCGTCCGAATCCGGATTTTTTGTATCCGCCGAACGGAGCATGAGCAGGATAAGTGTGGTAGCAGTTTACCCAAACTCTTCCGGCCTTGATGGCTCTTGGTATCTGATACATTTCATGCGCGTCTCTTGTCCATACTCCGGCTCCAAGTCCGTAGAATGTGTCGTTGGCAATTTCGATGGCTTCTTCTACGGTTTTGAAAGTACACACTGCTGTTACCGGACCGAAGATTTCTTCTCGGAAAATAGTCATCTTGTTGTGGCCTTTGAAGATCGTAGGCTCAATGAAGTAACCGTCTTCCAGCTCTTCGCCCAAATGCGCAGGTCTGCCGCCGCAAAGCACTTCAGCGCCTTCCCTTATGCCAGTGTCAATGTAGCGAAGGACTTTGTCATACTGCTCTTTGGAAATCTGAGCACCCATCATGGTTTCTTCGTTTAGAGGATTGCCCATGCGGATGGCTTCGGTGCGTTCAATTACTCTTTCAATGAACGCTTCTTCGATAGACTCGTGTACCAGAATTCTGGAAGGGCAAGTGCACACTTCGCCTTGGTTAAGGGCGAACATTACTGCTCCTTCGATACATTTGTCGAAGAACTCGTCGTCAGCTTCCATAATACTCGGCAGGAAGATGTTAGGCGACTTGCCGCCCAATTCCATGGTTACTGGAACAATGGTTCTGCTGGTGTACTCAAGGATATTTCTTCCTGTTTCGGTTTCTCCAGTAAATGCAACTTTACTCACCCTGTTGGAGCAAGCCAGCGGCTTTCCGGCTTCTTCGCCGTATCCTGTAACTACGTTGAGAACGCCTTTAGGAACAACATTCTGGATAAGCTCGAGAAGCACCATTATGCTGGTAGGAGTTTGCTCGGCAGGCTTAACTACTGTACAGCATCCCGCGGCCAGAGCTGGAGCGATTTTCCATA
Source organism: Cytophagales bacterium (assembly GCA_022360875.1). Taxonomy (GTDB): domain Bacteria; phylum Bacteroidota; class Bacteroidia; order Cytophagales; family Cyclobacteriaceae; genus JAKSBZ01. The sequence goes on from JAKSBZ010000019.1 coordinate 22,386, forward strand.
CTGCCATTAGCAAAGGAAAGTTCCATGGAATGATCTGTCCGACTACTCCGATAGGCTCCTGAAGATTGATGCTCACAGTGTCTGCATCGTGTTCGGAAACGGTGCTTTCGTCTGAGCGAATAACACCGGCAAAATAACGGAAGTGATCGATGCACAGAGGCAGATCGGCCAATCTGGCTTCTCGGATCGGCTTACCGTTTTCAATACATTCTACTTGAGCCAGGTAATCAAGATTTTTCTCCATTACATTGGCTATTTCCAGCAATACTCTGCTTCGCTCCGCAGGAGGAGTGTTTGACCAAAGAGGGAAAGCTTTGTGTGCAGCGTCAAGTGCCAGTTCAATATCGGCTTGGGTGCCACGGGCAGCTTGGGTGAAAACCTCTCCATTGATAGGACAGATGTTGTCAAAATACTTACCGGTAACAGGCGGAACCCATTCTCCTCCGATGAAGTGATCGTACCTGGCCTTGAAAAGATCAGCAGGAATGATTGGTTGCGTTTTGATTTTGCTGATTGTTTCCATGTGTTTAGGTTTTAATTTTTTGAAAAGGTAAAGGCGAAAATTGAATTCACCTTCTATCAAGTTGGGAAGCAAGCCCGAAAAAAACTTTGTTATTTGTACAATATTGCTTTTTAGTAGTCTTAATTATTTATATCTTAACTGCGCCTGACATCAAGCGGGCAAGTTGTATCGGTACAAATGAATCGGCAGAAATCCAGTGACCGGCGCTGGATGCGTTTCTGTCTCTGCAAAAATCGCAGGGCTAACTAATTGCAGTCAGAAGTTTTACTGCATTTGCATTGTCCTGATCCCTTTAAGTATTCATATTCAACAAGATGTTTCAGAAACTGTCAGTTCCTTGAAAACTCAAGTTTCGCTTGTATGTCCTTTTGTTTTTCGGAACAGAATATCCGAAGGCGGCGGAAGAGTAGTAGTACGCCGGGAAAACCGCAGAGAGTTTCGGGCAGAGGGGCATGAACTTTTTGTGCTGCTGATGAAGTCCGGCAGTTTGAAGCTGGAAGGCCGTGCCCACCCTGAGCTGTCAGCCGGTGAGCTTATTCTTCTGAAGGGAAACAGCAAACATGCAGTTTGTTTGCATGCAGAAAAAAATGATAAACCGCAGGCGGTTTCAATTGGTCTTTCTTGTCAGGCCGTGCATGAATTTCTGGAGGCCGTTTCGGACTTCAGAAGCGAGTTTCCTGCAGAAAACGCCGAAGAGTTTGTTGTATTTTCGAATGTTCACCCGTCGTTGAAAGGTTTGAGTGCTAAGCTTTTGAAAGCACTGGACCAGGATAAGGAACCGCTTGAAACTCTTTGGATGCAGCTGTTTTTTCAGGAGCTGTTTTTGGAACTGCTCGAAAGCCATGCAGGCTTTTTGTTCTCTTGTTGCCAAAACGGACACTCGGAAGGCTTCCGCTCAGAGCTGGAGAAAAGAATTACGGAAAACCTGGAGGAAGAATACCTGACGGCCGAGCAGCTGGCAATGGAGGCCTGCATGAGTCGAGCGGCTTTTTTCAGGAGATTCAAGGAGGCTTTCGGGCAAACGCCTGCGGCGTATATCCGCAAAAGAAGAATGGACTGGGCTTGTGAGCTGCTGCGGTCAACAGAAGAGCCTGTTACTCAGATCGCTTACCAGTCGGGCTTCAGAAATGTTTCGCACTTTATTACCTGCTTTGGCAAGTGCAACGGCATGAGTCCTAGGGTTTTTCGAAAGAAGTACAGGCGGGCAACTGCCGCTGCCGAGCAGCCGGATTGTGTGTGCAATTGAACGGCAAAGCTTTGTTTAACAGATGCATATATTTACTTTTTATTATTTGTGAATATTTTTTATTATTTTTTTTAAAAATTTCTTTCTACCTAATTTTTTAATAAATTAATAAACAGGTTTCCGGACTTTTCGGCGGATTCCTTGGGTAAAGCCTATTGGTTTTGGATGGTTGGATTTTCTTCTGGATTTTTTATGGAGTTAATTAACACGATTGCTACTTGGTTTATTCGAAAAAGAGTTCATCAGATTGAGCTTTTTATGAAGTATCCGCTCGAGGTACAAAAGGAGACTTTTCAGAAGCTGGTCAGAAAAGGAAGACACTGCTTGTACGGGAGTCAACATAGGTTTGACACAATACGGACCGTGAGAGATTACCAGGAGCGCGTGCCATTGAAGACTTATGAGGGATTTTACCCTTACATTGAACGTTTGCTCAAGGGCGAGCAAGGGATTTTGTGGCCTACGGAGATAAAGTGGTTTTCCAAGTCGTCGGGGACTACCAACTCCCGGAGCAAATTCATTCCCGTGAGTCCTGAAGCGCTGGAAGACTGCCATATTAAAGGAGGCAAGGACATGCTGGCGCTCTATTTCAACAATTATCCGGATTCAAAAATTTTCACCGGCAAGGGACTGGGAATCGGAGGAAGCCATCAGAACAATCACTTCGACAAATCCGGAACCTCATTTTTCGGCGATGTTTCAGCAGTCATCATGCAGAACCTGCCGTTCTGGGTGCATTTCAGCCGAACGCCGAGCCTGGAAGTAGCGCTGATGGACGAATGGGAGAAGAAGCTTGAGCAGATGGCCGAGCTTACCATCCGCGAGAATGTCACGAACCTGATGGGCGTTCCGACCTGGACAATGGTGCTGCTGCAGCGCGTGCTTGAGAAGACAGGCAAATCGGTCATTGCCGAGGTTTGGCCGAATCTGGAACTGTTTGTGCACGGCGCCGTGGCCTTCGGTCCGTACCGCAGCCACTTCAAGCAGCTGATTGGCCGGCCGGATATGCGTTTTCTGGAAACCTACAATGCCTCGGAAGGCTTTTTCGGGATTCAGGATCAGAAGGACTCCGAAGAAATGCTGCTGATGCTGGACTACGGGGTGTTTTACGAATTCATTTCTTTGGAGGAATTGGGCAGCGAGCATCCGAATGCCCTGACGCTCGACGAAGTGCAGCTTGACAAAAATTATGCGCTGGCCATTACGACAAACTCGGGGCTCTGGCGGTATCTGATCGGCGATACGATTAAATTTACTTCCCTGCATCCGTTCCGGATAAAAATTACCGGCCGCACTAAGCATTTTATCAATGCCTTTGGGGAGGAAGTGGTGGTGGAAAATGCTGAATATGCTATTGTGAGTGCCTGCGAAGCTACGCAAGCGGTAATCAACAATTTTACCGCAGGGCCGAAGTATCTGGAAAGAGGCAAAAAGGGAGCGCATGAATGGATAATTGAGTTTGAGGTGAAACCCAACGAGCTGGAACGTTTTGTGGATGTGCTCGACGAGTGTCTGCGCAGAGTAAACGCTGACTATGACGCCAAACGGTACAAAGACATTGCGCTGGGCAAACCGGTGGTTCATGTTGCTGAGAAAGGCACGTTTTACCGATGGATGAAAAGCCGCAACAAGCTGGGCGGGCAGCATAAAGTGCCCCGGCTGGCTAACAACCGCGAATACCTGGACAGCATACTGGAAATGCTTGAGTCCCCCGGGAAGTCTATGATGAATAACGCTTGATGAAATTTATCCTTTCGGTTTGAAGCTTCAGAACGGCAGTTCCGGTTTGGCTTCGGTATGTCAGAATTAGCTTTCTCGGTTTTTAATAAAAAACGGAATGTGCAGTCTTTAGCGCTGTTTTGGAAAGAGTGGTTTTTTCTGAACAAGCCATCGGAGTGAAGTTCCGTGTTTGTCTGTCCTTGTACAGGGGAATGAATAAAAAAATCCCAGCCGAGACATTCAGCCGGGATTTCTAATTTATTGCTTTTCGTTTTTATGGAAAGAAAGCAAAAGTCTAGCGTTTCACGACTTTAAACGTCTTCCCTCCTTCTACTTTCAGAATATAGATACCCGCCGGATAACGCGAGAAGTCCAGCGTCTGCGCGCTTCCTTTGGCGATTACCGTTTGCAGCAAGCGGTTGCTCAGGTCCATCACGAACAAGCGCGCGCCTTCCGGAAGGTTGCTCACGCGCAGCTCGTCCTGCACCGGATTCGGCGCGATCTGCACCGTAAGCTCTTCTTCGGCGTTCAGGAGCTGGGCGAAACGAACCGAAAGCGTTCCGTCTGCTGTAAGCTCCGGTGTTTCGAACGTCCAGTTTTCTCCTTTTTGCTTCAGCTGGCTGGTTACGTCGTTTTTATTAAAAAGCGCCTTTTGTACGGTGAAGCCTGCTTCCGGCTGAATATTTATAAGGGCTTTATCCATATAAACATAAAGCTTTTTGTCTGCCGACAAGCTGCCGCCGTTACCCGATTCCAAATTTAGGGTGTAAATATTTGGTTTGAATACCGCTACAAACTGTCTGTCTTGACGACCAACGGTAACTTTGAATGACGAGTTATTGCTTACTATCGCTTCTTTCTCTTTCCAGGCTTTAAGGAAGTATCCGTTGTTTGGCGTTGCCGATATTGTAATTTTGCTGCCGGGCAAATAATTTCCTCCGCCTGTTACTTGTCCGTAAGCTTCATTATTTGCTGCAACCTCAATTTTTTTTCTTATCTCACACTGTAA
>JAKSBZ010000100.1 GCA_022360875.1 Cytophagales bacterium
AAGAGTGGGGAATGAGCCTAGATGATATGCAAGAATTGGAGGGTGAGAATAGTTAGGCCAATTTATTCTCATGTAAGTTATTGATCTTATGATTATAAAGCCCTCTCTCCCTCCGTCAGAAATTCGACCCTAAGTGCAAGATGTGATTTTTTGACCCAGATTTAACACCCTTCGGGCGCTGGGTCGAAAAAACGATTCTGCCTCCTTTGGAGGGGTAGGACGCAGCTTTTCAGGCAAAAACGCCTGAACTGCGTGTAGGGCTACGCCCGGGCCGGCAGCCCTCCGTTCAGAACAGGCCGCAGATCCGGCTGATGATAAAAAGCGCCGTGCTCAGGTAAATCAGGCTGGCGGGAATGCCGATGCGGAAAAAGTCACGGAAGCTGTAGCCGCCCGGTCCGTAGATGATCGGGTTCGTCTGGCGGCCGGTCGGAGCCAGAAAGGCCGCGGAGGACGCGGAGGTCACGTCAAGGTACAGGTGGGTGCCGTCGGTGCCGCTTGTGTGAGCGATGGGGCAGGCAACCGGAAAGATGATGGATGCGGCTCCCGCGTTGCTGATAAACGAGTCCAGCAGCGTGGTGACCCGAAGACTTGTGATTTGCCAACTACTAAATCAGAATTATATGGAGGTACTGCGGTAAGACCAGAGTGGAATAACGGTGCATCATTTGTCGAGTACACAGTGCCAGAAGGAGGTCTAAAGATTTGGGATAGATCCACAACAAGTCAACAAGTAATGATTATGTTGATGACTTTATGTTAGAAGGTGGATCAATTCAGATTTTATTTCACAGAAAATTCGAGATCAATTTCCAGAATTGCCAATAAATAATATGATATGGAATTAGAAAAAGAAGCGCAACATGCTTTTTCGAAAGTATTACGCCCTTTTAAAGAGTTAAAAGAGATATAGTTGTATTTAAAAGGCGACAGAGTTTATGCTTCTATCGATCTAGATTTTTAGAATAATATTCATTGATGAGCATATTGATTCTACAAGTATGCATATAGACACTTTGAATGCAATTCTTAGGAATAAGATTTTCTCTATACATGCGATAAGAGGAATTGTCCAAATGATAGAGTGTTTTGTGCGTCACTTTGGAGACTCAGTATTCGAAACAGATAAAAGTGATGAAATTAAGTCGTTAGGAATTAACCTAATGGATAGTAGTAGGCGGTTAGATAAAATCCTTCAAGAATACGAAAACCAAGCCCGATAGTGCGCGCATAAACTTGTGCTAGCGTATATGACTTGTATGGCACAAAGAAAACATGCGGGAGAATGGTTCAAAAAAAAATAATAGTCAAATGTGCAAAAGTGGGGTATTTTCCCATCAACCGGCATTCTTGCGTGAATTATTCATTTTTTGCATGTGCTAATCCCTGAACGTAATTACCTTCAAGATGTGTTTTTTTGACCCAGGTTAACACTTTTCGGTGCTGGAAACTTAAACGATTCAATGGCTGGCAGTGCCTATATCGCTGCTTTCCTTGACAATTTTGCTGAAAATTATTAATATGCCGCCGGAAATAAATCTACTCTATTTTGAAAAAAGGAAAGTTCAGGCTGGGTTTGGCTTGCTCTCCCTGAAAAATTATAGACCATATATTTTTTGTTTTTGACTGATGCGAATTGATCTTTTTTTATTTTAACCCATAAACTATGACACATTGCTTTAAAAAGACACGGCTGTTTCTTTTAATCTTATTCATTTTTCCGTTTGAGGCATTGCATGCGCAAAAAATCGCAGAAGTCAACAATGTCTTGGGGATCGTTCCCCGTCCCGAAAAGGTGAAAGCGTTTAAAAAGAAAGGCTTTGAATTGAATGAAAAAGTGCAGATTGTTGCTGACGAAGCATCTGTGGCTGTTGCCGATTATTTGTCGGAATTTTTAAATAATCCTTTGGGTATAAAGCTTCCTGTAGAAGAGAGATCGCGAAGAGGTTTTCGGAATATCGTTCTAAAGACTAAAAACAGCTCCGGGGCCAAAGAGGGCTATTCTTTGCGGGTAAGTTCAAAAAAAATTGAAATAATCGGGAACAGTCCTGCCGGTGTATTTTATGGAGCGCAGACACTGCTGCAGTTGCTTCCTCCAGCGGTCTTCTCGGATCAGAAGCAAACGGCGGAATGGAAAATTCCTGCTGTGGAGATAAAGGACAAGCCATTTTTTGAGACTTTCAGAGGCCTGCACGTCGATGTTTCCCGGCATTTCCGGACAAAACAGCAGATGCTGGAAATCATTGACCAAATGGCCATGCACAAGCTGAACACTCTCCATCTGCATCTTACTGACGATCAGGGATGGCGGGTTGAGATCAAGAGCTATCCTAAGCTGACCGAGATAGGCTCGGTTGGAGAGCACAGCCATGTTGGGAAAGGCGAAAGAATGTTCTTTACTCAAGAAGATATCAAGGAGATTGTTGCCTATGCAAAGAAACGTTACATCAAAATTATTCCTGAAGTGGACATGCCGGGGCACATGATGGCGGCTATACGTTCGTATCCGGAGCTGAAGAGCCCTTCCGACTTGAGAAAGCAGGTGAAGGTTATCCGAATCGATGAGCAGGGAGAGCGCTTTTGCAAAGCGGTTCTTAAGGAGCTGGACGGTTTGTTCGAGTCAGAATATATCCATATTGGTTTTGATGAAATTAATCTGGGTTCCAAAAAGAAGATTTACAATGACGAGGAAATTACTGCATTTGCCCGAAAGATTTCGGAGTACATTAAAAATGAACTGAAGAAGACGCCGATTGTGTGGGATGACGCCTTTGAAAAAGGGCTTCACGATACTGAAACGCTGGTGCATTGGTGGAGATACGGGAAAGTCCACTGGTGGAGAAATCTGGAGTTGACAATGGATGAAAAAGTTCAGAAATACAACCAGCCGTTTATTCTTTCGCCGGCCAACAGGACGTATTTGGATATGAGAAATGCCAAAGGAGCCGCTGGCGGCGGTTGGGCTGGCATTGTGTCGGTCGACAAAATTTACCAGTGGCAGCCGCTGGGGGATTTGACGCATGCGGATCCTTCAAAATTTCATCTGGCGCAGGGAATCATAACCTGTACGTGGAGCGAGATGATAAAAACAGTGAAGGATTTTCAGGACAGAGCTTTTCCTCGTTTGGCCGCTGTTGCGGAAAAAGCCTGGGCTCAGCCAGGCAGCAAGGCGCCGAGCAAGCCAAGCTGGGAAGAATGGAGAGATCAGATCTTAATCCCCAAGCAGCTGAAACGTTATGAGTATATGAATATTCACTACTGGAGCAGAAATGATCTTGATCAGCTCCGGAAGCTTAAAGGGGAAAAGTGATCGGTTTTGCAGAAATTGTTTTTGAATATTATTTTTAAAACAGTATAAGCTGACTCCCGCAGAGTTGTTGTCTGTGCGGGAGCATTTTTTTGTCTAAAAAAATCAATTCCTGAATGCTGTTTTCCAGCATCTTGTCTCGCTGATGCTAAAGCGGGCCTGCTGTGTGCCGATTTGTATGGCAAATCGCCCTTTTTCGGTAACCCATTTGCCCTGCATATCAACAAAGGCTAATTCCGAAGGGTGGATGTCAAACTCGACGGTCTTTGTTTTGCCTGGCTCCAGACAGATTTTCTCAAATGCGCGAAGTCTGCGGCTGTCTGGTGTAATGGACGCATATTCGTCTGAAGTAAAGACAAGCACGGCTTCTTTGCCTTCGTATTTCCCTTTGTTGGTTAGGTCTATAGAAACATGCAGCGTCTCATCAGGACTGATTGTTTTCTTAGTCAGCTTTAGGTTAGAGTATTCGAATGTCGAATAGCTCATTCCGTAGCCAAAAGCATACTGCACCGACTGCACCGATTCGTAGTCGTAGGCTCCTTCCATTTTTTCCTGATTTTCGGCCGGCTTATGGTCATAGCAGATTAGCGAATTGGCGAATTTTGGATAGGTGAAAGGCAATTTTCCGGAAGGGTTGACATCGCCGGTCAAGATATCGGCCAAAGCGATTCCTCCGTAAGAGCCGGGCAGGTAGAGGTTCAGAACGGCATCGGCCAGCGGTTCTATTTCCGAGATGATTCGAGGCCTTCCTTCGTTCAGGATCAGGACAATCGGCTTGCCCGTTTTCGCCAGTTCCTTCACCAGCCGCAGCTGGTTCTCCGAAAGGCTCAGGTCGTCGATGTCGCCGGGCTTTTCGGCATAGCTGTTTTCGCCGACAACAGCAAGAATGACATCGGCATTTTTTGCGGCCTTTTTGGCTTTGCTGAATTCCGGCTGAAGCTCTTCGGTGTATCTGCCGTCCATTTTGTACGACACTCCCGGCTCAAAAATCACTTGGTTTTTGCCTAGCTTTTTTCTAAGTGCATCAACGATCGTCAGTCCGTTTTTTTCGAATTTGTCAACTTTTTCGCCTTGCCAGGAGTAGGTCCAGCCGCCATTCAGCGTTCTCATGGAATTGGCGTTAGGACCGGCCACCAATACTTTCGTTCCCTTAGCAAGAGGCAAGATGTTGTTGCTGTTTTTTAGAAGCGTGATAGATTCCCCGGCTGCCTTTTTTGCAAGTTTTTTATTCTTCTCGCTGGCAAACTGAACATAGTCTTTCGGGTCGAAAATATTTTTATTGAAAAGCCCCAGGCGGTATTTCATTCGGAGGACCCGTTTTACGGCATCGTTAAGCCTTTCTTCACTTACCTTGCCCTCTTTTACGAGCTCAACAAGGTAGGTGCAGTATTTCGAGTCGTAAGGTACCATAGCCATGTCAATTCCCGCATTGATCGCAATCTTTATTGCCTCTTTTCTGTCTGCGGCTATGCGGTCGCGGCGGACCAGGTTGTAGATGTCATGCCAGTCGGTCAGGACAACGCCGTCGAAGTTAAGGTCTTCCTTCAGGCGCTCGGTAATCAGGCTGCGGCTCGCATGAACGGACTCGCCGTTGACGATTCCAGAATTGACCATTACAGAAAGGGCGCCTTGCTGCACGGCCCGAACGAAAGGTTCATAGTGTTTTTCGATCAGGACGTTCAGCGGAATGTAAGCAGGCGTGCGGTCTTTGCCGGATTTTGGGTCTCCGTAGCCAAAATAGTGTTTAAGGCATGCTCCAAGGTGCTTTTCGTCAATAGCGTTTTTGTCCGCGCCTTGGTAGCCTGCTACCGTTTCTTTTCCCATTTCCGAAACCAGGTAAGCGTCTTCGCCGAAAGTTTCCCAGCAGCGGGGCCACAGCGGGTTTCTGGCCAAGTCCAGGACCGGCGAGAAGTTCCAGGGAATGTTTGAGGCTCTCGTTTCGTAAGCCGCCGCTTCAGCAGCCTGTCGGACCAATTCTCTGTTGAAAGTTGCCGCCTGACCGATTTGCTGCGGAAAAAAAGTGGCTCCCTGGGTGTAAGTTGTGCCGTGGATGGCGTCTATGCCGTACAGCAATGGTATTCCTGTGCTTTCCATTGCCTTTTCCTGGATTCTTGAAATCAGTTCCTGCCATTTTTCTCTTGTAAAAGGGCTGGTGGAAGCAGTGTTCAAAATGGATCCTGCTTTGGTTTTGATGAGGATGGCCTCCAGTTTCCTTGGGTCAAGTTTTACCGGGAAGCTGATGTCGGAGGCATTTTTCCCCTTTGTAAGAACGCCCAGAGTATACTGAGCGGTCTGTCCTGCTTTTTCTTCAAGACTCATCTTGTCTATTCGGCGCTGGATTGCCGCCTCAAAAGGTGAGTTTTTGTTCTGACCGTTGGCGCTCCAGGAGAGAGCGAAAACTGCGGTAAAAAACATGAATAACTTTATCATAAAAAAATATTTAATTACTAATCGCTCCGTGCTTTTTTATTTTTTTTGTTATGTTTTATGGTTGGCGATTTTTTTCATAGCGGAAATAGGGTGCCGGTTGAATGCTTCGATTGGAGCAGCAGGTTTTTTTTACTGTGGACAAAGCGTTCTCTGAAAGGTAAAAAAAGATTAATAAAACACTAAACACTGTTTAATATTTTAATTAAGTTTTATGAAAAAATGAAGGGGCGGGAATGTGTGAACTATGAGTTGTGGGATATAAAAAAGGTAAAGACAAATCGATTGCCTTTACCCTTTTTGAATTTTTTTTCTGTTCGCTTGTTATGCATGGTAGCTGTTCAGCATTACCGGCATGATGAGCATGAGGATATCCTCATGGTTGTCAAGTTCGCTAGGCACGATAAGCGCGGCTTTGTTCGGCTGAGAAAGCTTGAGGGTAATGTCGCTGTCCATGTTATTGAGCATTTCGATCAGAAATTTGGCGTTGAAGCCAATTTCGATGTCCGCTCCTTCGTGCTCGCATGACAGATTTTCATTGGCTTCGTTGGAGAAGTCAAGGTCTTCGGCGGATACGGCCAGCTGGCTTCCCGCGATTTTGAACCGGACCTGGTTGGTCGATTTGTTTGCATAAATGGCAATCCGTCTCAGCGTGCTTAGCAGTTCCTGGCGGTCGATGTTCACTTCGTTGTTGTTGTGCAGCGGAATCACGTTTTCGTAGTCCGGGAACCGTTCGTCAATCAGGCGGCAGACCATTTTGAAATTTCCGAACTCAAAGAATGCGTTGGCTTTGTTGAATTCCATTTTCACTTCCGTGTCTTCCGCAGGAAGCGTGTTTTTCAGCATGTTCAGCGATTTCTTCGGCAGGATGATCGACGAGTTGAAGTCTGACTGCATGTCTGTTCGGGAATAGCGGATCAGGCGGTGTCCGTCGGTAGCCACAAAGGTGACGCCTTCAGAAGTAAGGCTGATGTACACCCCGGTCATTGCCGGTCGGAGGTCGTCATTGCTTACCGAGAACAGCGTGTTGTTGATGGCTCTCAGCAAAATGTCGGAGCTCATGTTTACAGTGCTTGCCTCTTCAATCTCCGGAATTTTTGGAAAGTCCGCGGCGCTTTCTCCTGCCAGCTTGTAGCGTCCGTTTTCCGAGTTGATCTCGATGCTGTAGGTTTCTTCGTCTATAGAGAAAGTAACAGGCTGCTCGGGCAGATTTTTGAGCGTGTCGATCAGGATTTTGGCCGGAACGGCAATGCTACCGTTTTCCCGGGCTTCAATGTCAATTTCAGTGATCATGGTGGTCTGCAGATCCGAAGCAGTGATCACTAGCTTTCCCTCTTCCCCGTTGATTTTAAAAAGAAAGTTTTCTAGTATGGGCACCACGGGATTGGTGGTGATGACGCCGTTCAAATTTGTCAGCTGTCTCAGCAAGGAGGATGAAGAAGCAATGAATTTCATATGTAATGTTGATTTGTTTTCAGGAAAAATATGCTTTTATCTCGCATTCAATTTATAGAAAGGATACACAAGATAAAAATAGAAGGCTTTGGGCAATATTACAACGGTTTTTGGAATAAGTTTCCCAAAGCCATTGGGCAACGGAGGCTTAATAGCCCAGTATATTCAGCATTTCCTCTGCTTGCTGCTCGTTTCTGAACAGCCGGCTTTGCAGTTTTCCTTCTTTGTCCTTTTCGATAATGACGTGTTTGGGATTCGGTATAAGGCAGTGATGGATGCCTCCGACGCCCCCCAGCGAATCCTGATAGGCGCCTGTGTTGAAAAACCCTACGACAAGCCGTTCTTCTTGCTGCGCCTGCGGCAGAAAGATTGCGTTGGTGTGCTGTTCAGAATTGTAGAAGTCGTCGCTGTCGCAGGTGAGTCCGCCCAAAAGCACCCGTTCGTATTCCTTGTCCCAGTGGTTGACAGCCAGGAAGATAAACTTTTGGTTGATGGCCCAGCTGTCCGGCAGCGCAGTCATGAACGATCCGTCGATCATGTCCCAGCGTTCGCGGTCATTCTGCCTTTTCTGAGAGTGAACCGTAAAGAGGGTAGCACCGCTTTCGCCTACGGTGTAGGAGCCGAATTCCGTGAAAATATTTGGTTCGGTCACTCCTTCGGTATTGCACATTAGTTTTATTTGCTGGACAATTTCATTGATCATGTAAGAGTAATCGAATTCAAAGTTCAGCGAGTTTTTTATCGGAAAACCGCCGCCGATGTTGAGGCTGTCCAGCTCTGGGCAGAGCTTTTTTAGCTCGCAGTATACTTTGACAGATTTGCGCAGCTCGTTCCAGTAATAGGCCGTGTCCGAAATGCCTGTGTTGATAAAGAAGTGAAGCATTCTGAGCTCGAACTTTGGATTGTTCTCAATTTTTTCTTTGTAAAAAGGAACAATGTCCTGGTAGCCGATGCCCAGGCGCGAGGTGTAGAATGTGAACTTCGGTTCTTCCTCTGAAGCAATCCGGATTCCCACTTTGCAGGGCTTTTTCAGGGTCTCATCAAATTGTTCAGGCTCCATGTAATTGTCGAAAATCGGAATTGCGTTTTCGAACCCATTGTGAATCAGTCCCGCCAGTTTTTGCACATAATCCGGCATTTTGCACCCGTTGGCAACAATGTAATGTTGTTTGGTGATTTTGTCTTCTTTGTGGAGTTTCTCGATGAGGTCGATGTCAAAGGCCGAAGAGGTTTCCAGGTGAATGTCATTTTTCAGGGCCTCCCGCATTACGAAGGCGAAATGCGAACTTTTAGTGCAGTAGCAGTAGTTGTAGCTGCCTTGGTAGTTGTGCTGCCGGAATGCATCGCGGAAGTGCTGCTGGGCTTTGCTGATGTTTTCTGAAATTTTCGGCAAAAAGCTGAGCCGAAGGGGAGTTCCGTATTGGCGCACAATGTCCATTAAGGGAATGTCGTGGAAATGCAGTGCATTGTTTTCGACTTTGAATTCGTCTTGCGGAAAGTCAAAGGTTTGGTCTATTAGGTCTTTGTACTTGTTTTTCAACTTCGTTTATATGCTATAACTTACATTAAGAAACTTGTAAGTAAAGTCATGTTTTAGAGAAAGGCAATCTTTTCATCTTAATTAATTTGGCGCAGAGGACCGAATGAGAAAAAAATTAATTTTTTGAAAAAAAGAGTTTTATTTTTCAGAAGGATTCTGAACGCAGGTTTCAGCAGGCATATGGTTTTGAAGAATTTTGAAAACCTCCGGGAGCTTGACGAATTCCATCGACATTTCCTATCTTTGGCTTTCATAAATCGAAGTCCTTACTGAATTTGTATAAGGGGCTTTGCATTTTGTCCTAATGATTAAATTTGATGAAGCAAATACTGATAATTGATAGAATGCATGAATGTATCGTGCCTTTACTGGAAGCTCAGGATTTTAAAGTGGAGTATGCGCCGGAGCTAAGCCGTAAAGAAATACTGGAGGTTGTGGGAGATTATCATGGGCTGATTGTCCGCAGCAAGACGCCCATCGACAGCGAAATGATTGCGCAGGCCGGAAGGTTGGAATTTGTGGCCAGAGCTGGCGCAGGCATCGACAATCTGGACACAGAAGAACTGAGCAAAAGAAAAATCGAAGTGATAAATGCTCCCGAAGGCAACCGGGATGCTGTCGGAGAGCATACGCTGGCAATGATCCTTTGTTTGTTCAACAATATTCACACTGCAGACCGTGAGGTGCGCCAGGGAATATGGAAGCGCGAAGCCAACCGGGGAATCGAGCTGAAAGGAAAAACTGTCGGGATTGTCGGCTATGGAAATATGGGGCAGGCTGTTGCGCAGCGCTTTTCCGGATTCGGCTGCAAAGTTCTTGCATACGACAAATACCGAGTGAATTACGGTGATCTGTTTGCCGAGGAGGTTTCAATGGATCGGATTTTTCAGGAAGCTGACATACTCAGTTTGCACACGCCGCTTACCAATGAAACCCGGATGATGATTGATGAAGAATATTTCGGGCGGTTCCACAAACCTGTATTTTTTGTAAACATGGCGCGCGGCGAGATTGTGTCGCTCAGAAGTTTGAATGAGGCAATGGACAGCGGGAAGCTGAGGGGCGCGGTGCTGGATGTTTTGGAAAATGAAAAGCTGGCAAGTATGTCAGAAGATCAGGCTCGGGAATTTGAAAGGCTGACCGGACGGAGCAATGTGCTGTTTACGCCTCATGTGGGTGGATGGACAAAAGAATCGTATCGTGAGATAAGCGAAGTGCTGGCCAAAAAAATTCAAAGTTTCTATTCCGTAGCTGGTTATTAATCTCCATATTTAACTGGCGGAAGGGGAGATTGACCTGTTTTGAAAAAGTCAGTGTTTTTGTTAACTTTGAGTTTAATGTGAAAGTTTTTGTTCAAAGCGGGTATTATTTTGAACAATTTTAAACTAACAAGGTGAAGGAAAAGTAGCGCTCAGGCGTTGCTTCTTTTTTTAAATCGTATTAACTATGGCAATTTCATACTATACTCAGGAAGGATATAACAAGTTAAAAGAGGAGCTGAATGAGCTGAAGACCAAAGGTCGGGCGGACATGGCCAAGCAAATAGCCGAGGCGCGCGACAAGGGGGATTTGAGTGAGAACGCTGAATATGATGCGGCAAAGGATGCTCAGGGATTGATGGAAATGAAAATAGCCAAGCTTGAAGGGCTTATGGCGAATGCCAGAATTCTGAAAGAAGGCGATATTGACACATCCAAAGTTTCGCTGCTGTCGAAGGTGACGATAAAAAACAAGAAAAACGGAGCGGAGTTTCAGTACACGCTGGTTTCTGAAGAGGAAGCCGACCTGAAAGCTAAGAAAATCTCAGCGCAGTCGCCGATAGGCAAGGGGCTGATCGGAAAGAAAGTCGGTGATACGGCTTTGGTGCAGGCTCCGGCCGGTCAAATTGAATTCGAGATCCTGGAAATCAGCTTGTAACAGCTGAAGAAGATAAGCTTAAGATTATATTAAGTCATCCGTCAGGATGGCTTTTTTTGCATTGTGGGGTTGTGAGATGAAAAGCTCAGCAGACGAATGGCTTTTGCCTGTGGCGCAGAAAAAAAATAAAGGATAAAAGATTTAATATTCAGGCCACCTTTTATCTTTGTGCGAATTTAAAAGTTTGTACGATATGAATGCATTGGGTAGACATATTATTGTTGAGTTCTATGACTGCAAGCCGGAGTTGCTGAACGATGTGGTTTACATAGAAAACAGCATGGTGGCCTCGGCAGAGACGGCAGGGGCAACGGTAATCAATTCGACTTTTCACCACTTTTCTCCCTATGGAGTTTCGGGTGTAGTTGTTATTCAGGAAAGCCATCTGGCCATTCACACTTGGCCCGAGTACGGTTATGCCGCGGTCGATCTGTTTACATGCGGCCAGACGGTGAATCCTTGGGTGTCTTATAATTTCTTGAAGGAAGCCTTCGGAGCCGGGCACGGGTCAACAATTGAGATGCGAAGAGGTGAAAAATCGTTGCTGGCCCGCAATGATTTTGATATTCATAAGCAGCGTGAGGAGCGTCAGGATGATACTGGCGCACCGCTAAAAACCAAAGATATCTGGTTTACCGAGCGCAACGATAACATTGCGCTGTCGCTGAAGCATTCGGGTGAGCGCCTTTATGAGAAGGAATCGGATTTTCAAAAAGTGGAAATCTACAACACTCATGCGTATGGCAACATGCTGACCTTGGACGGGATGGTAATGACCACGGAAAAAGATGAATACGTATATCACGAGATGATTTCGCATGTGGCCACACTAACGCATCCAAACCCGAAGCGCGCTTTGGTGATCGGCGGGGGAGACGGTGGAACGGTTCGCGAGCTGCTTAAGCACGATTCTTACGAGGAAGTGGTTATGGTTGAGATTGATGAGGCCGTTGTGGAAGCCTCGAAAGAATTCTTGCCGGAAATTGCAAAGTCGCTGGACCACCCGAAGCTTTCTCTGCGCATCGAGGACGGAATTAAGTTTGTCAAAGAAACGAAGGATGCTGCATTTGATGTGGTGATTGTGGATTCTACCGATCCTGTAGGTCCTGGCGAAGGGTTGTTCACCGAAGCTTTTTATAAAGATGTATACCGCATTCTGAAAAATGACGGAATCATGGTTACACAGTCCGAATCGCCTCGTTTTAATCAGAAAGTCTTCAAGGAGATTTACGATTGTTACGGTACTATTTACGGAAAAGAGAATGTGCATACCTATCTGGTATATATACCGACATACCCGACAGGGATGTGGAGTTTCTCGTACTGCGCCAAAGGAAGCGCGCATCCGCTGAATACCATTGACGAGAACCGAAGAGAGGGGTTTCTGGCCGCCAATGAACTGAAGTATTACAACGAACAGATTCACCAGGCCGCTTTTGCTTTGCCCAATTTTGTAAAAGGAATTTTGGGCAAAGAATAGTCTTTGAAGCTGGGCAATAATGGTTAGTTGTCCGCTTCTCATATGCATTTTTTTAAAGAATTTGGCTATGGATTCTAGAAAAAAAGAACAGCTGAGAAATTTCGATCCAAACGGAGTGGGCGTGAAGGGAACGCTTTTCGGGCTTCCGTTCGATGAGCAGACGGCAGACGTTCTGATACTTCCGGTTCCCTGGGATGTGACGGTGTCGTATGGAGAGGGAACGAAGAACGGACCTGAAGCGATACTGGAAGCTTCTCCTCAGATCGACTATTATTTAAGCGATTTTCCGGAGTTCTGGAAGCACGGAGTGAGTCTTTTGCCAATCAGCGAGTATTGGCGGAAAAAAAGCGAGTCGCTTCGGGAAATTACCGCGGCCTACATTGAAAAGCTAGAGAGCGGAGAATCTGCGGCTTCAGGAGAAGTAACTGAATTTGTAAACAGCCAGTCCGAACAGCTGAACAATTGGGTTGCCGCCCAGGCGAAAAATTTCCTGGATCGGGGAAAAGTGCTTGGACTTTTGGGCGGCGACCATTCGACACCTTTAGGCTTTTTGCAGGAGCTTTCAAGGCGTTATGGCTCCTTTGGCATTTTGCAAATCGACGCTCATGCGGATTTGCGCAATGCATATGAGGGGTTTCGGTACTCGCATGCTTCCATAATGCACAATGCAATGGCGCTGCCGCAGATAGAGCGGCTTGTGCAGGTGGGAATCCGCGACTTCTGTGAGGAAGAAATGCTAAGGATTAAGGAATCGGAAGGGAGAATCGTGACCTTCTTTGATCAGCAATTGAAAGAAGAGTCCTATGCGGGAACGACATGGGCCGCGCAATGCGAAGCTATTATTGAATCGCTTCCTCAAAAAATATATGTCAGTTTCGATATAGACGGGCTCGATCCTAAACTGTGTCCGAACACCGGTACGCCGGTTGCCGGGGGATTCGAGCTGGAGCAGGCTATGTTTCTGGTAAAAGAAGCAGTGGAAAGCGGCCGGGAGATTATCGGTTTCGATTTGTGCGAAGTTTGCCCGGGTGAGGGAGAATGGGATGCTAATGTGGGCTCCCGGGTGCTTTACCGTCTGTCGGCGTTGGCTTTGCTTTCGAAAAAAAATGGATAAAAAAAGAACGGCAGGCAATTTTGATCTTGCCGTTCTTCTTCAAGTCTATACGTCCAGTTTTAAGTGCTGCCAGCGATTTTACTTATGTTATTATCTGGCTATATCGCTGGTTATGAAACTTAACTGAAAACAATAAAAAAGCACAAAGTACTTACCCCCATTTAACGTCATAGAAAACCGTTGAGGTAGAAGAATTTTCTTTTTGATGTGCGGAATTCAGCAAGTCATTTACGTTTTTAACTGGGTTGAATGTTTCAATCGGAACCTCTACGAAGATGGTGTTCCAGTTGGACATGGCACCGTTCCACAGTCCGGGTTTTTCCTGGGCAATAATGCTTCGTCCGGCTTTTGTTTTGCGTGTGATGAATCCAGCTTTATGGTCGATAAATTTCCTAAGGTCGAAGTGATTTCCCTTGTAATCCTTGGTTGAGCAAACGATGTCCACTGGGTTGAAATGAGTGGAATTCTCAAGCATTTCTTTTTTGACAGGATTTTCCGTGTTGATTTGCGCTTGCTCAACGATCTGCAGGGAAATGCTGTGGTCATCGTTGATTGTCCAGAACGGGCCGCCTCCAGGTTTTCCTTCGTTTCTCACCATGCCGCATACGCGGATAGGCCGGTTAAGCTTTTGTTTAAGCCAGTAAACATGCTCTTCTTTGTTGGCTGGCCGGTCGTATGGCAGTACGCACAAGTTGTCTTCGACGAAAGCATTGATTTGCTCAATGAAGCTCTCGTGAATGGAATCCAGTTCCAGCAAGTCGAGGTAATTGTGGATTTTGCGTTCGTAGTCGAGCAGCAGTCCCGCGATTGCTTTTTTATAAAGTACGGTAATGGGTTTGAGCTCGTCAACACAGACATTGTCGATGTTCTTGATGAAAATCAGGTCAGAACGTATGTCGTTAAGGTTTTCGATTAAAGCACCGTGTCCGCCTGGGCGAAACAGCAAGCTGCCGTTTTCATCACGGAATGGCGATAAATTATCTTCAACGGCTATTGTATCGGTACTTTCCTTTTGAATGGAAAAGCTGATGTTAAAGTGCGCGTTCAGTTCTTTCTCCAATCGTATTTTTATTTCTTCGCTGTTTTGAGTAAACAAGCTTTTGTGCTCAGGAGAAACCGTGAAATGCAAATTCACTTCTCTGTTTGCGCCGCAGGCGTAAGCCGCGCCTTCTCTGAAGTGCTCTTCGAGCGAAGTTCTCGACTGACCGCTGTTTACATGGAACTCTATGAGCCCTTTTGGCATTTGTCCGTAGTTTAAGCCTTGGTCAAACAGTACAAAACCGAGAATTTTATGGTATTCTTTATTTTCAAGCAGTTTTTCAAGACTTAGCGAGTTTTTCTCAAGTACTGACTTCAGACGAGGGTAAAATGCGAAAGAAGAAAGCGATTCAAAAAATTGGTGCTGCAGCTTGGTGAGCGGCTTGGAAGAGTCTACATAAAAATATTCAAAAAGGTGCTTGAACATGCGGGTGGCGGCTCCTGAGGCCGGAGTGAATTTGGTGAGCTTTAGGTTGCGGCATTTTTTCTCAAAAATTTCAGCATATTCTTCAGCGCTGTCCATGTCCAGAGGCGAGATGCCGTCTTGCAACGTGGCAGGCTTAGCAATATTGACAAAAGGAAAGCCCGTCTGAAAGTTCTCAAGCTGTCTTTCGACAACTTCGACTGTAAGACCTTTTGCTTGTATTTGATTTAAGTCTTTTTCAGAAAATGACATTGGGTTAGTGAATATCGTTGTTGAAATATATGTTTATATCATTAAAAAGCAAGAAGTCCCTGAGGTGTTAAAACAAATGAGTGGAAATCAACCTCTTTGCCGTAGGGGGGTGGCTTCTTGTTAAAAAATCTCCAGGTTCTGCTAAGCAATAATTGTAATTCTCTTTTATTTTTTTGGAGTTGTGAATTTACTGATAAAATGGGGTTATTCCACTTTTTTGATAAGGAAATTTATTAAAAAAAATCAAAATGATAACGTTTGTTATATATTTAAATATGTGAAAAATTCAATTTTATGAATTTCTAATCGATCTTTTGCCTGGTCTGGAGTTGCATGGCGGATTTGTCTGTTGTATCTTTTCCGAAATTTTTAAACTGATACTTAAGAACTATGGTGAAGCATGTTGTTATGTTCCGGTTCGGAGCAGAAAACAAAGAGGAAGCACTGAAAACGGCAAAGGAAAAGCTGGAAGGGCTGAGAGGAAAAATCGATACACTGACGTCCCTGGAAGTTGGGCTTAACATCAACAATTCAGAGGCGGCTTATGATCTTGTGCTTATTACCGAACACCCTGACGAAAAAGGACTTGATGCTTACCAAGTGCATCCTGCCCATCAGGAAGTAGTGGCGTTTATTAAGCAGGTGGCCGTAGCGCGTGTTGTGGTAGACTATAACAAATAACAAAAGCGACTCAAGGTCGCTTTTATGCTTTTAAACCGAAAAGCTTTCGCCGCATCCGCAGGTTCTGGCGGCATTGGGGTTTATGAACTGAAAACCTTTGCCGTTTAGCCCGTCAGAGAATTCCAGCGTGGTTCCAAGCAGGTAAAGCAGGCTTTTTTTGTCGACAATTACTTTTACATCTCCGGTTTCAAACACTTCGTCTGACTCCAGAATGCAATTGTCAAAGTTGAGGTCGTACATTAGTCCAGAACAGCCGCCGCCTTTTACCGATACGCGGATGTGGTAGCTTTCGTCTTTGTTTTCTTCCTGTCGCAGCAACAGGATCCGTTCTTTCGCTTTTTCTGTAATATTTATCATGTTTCAATGTTTCAAAAACAATGGGCATAATGTTTTTTACGGAACAGCTTTCCGGATGGTTTTGCCCTGTACAAAGGTAACGAATTTCCTCATGATCTATTCCACATATAAGTAAATTCTATAACTTTGCGGCAATGGGCTGAAGCTAAGCAAATCGCGGTTTTGGCCCGGACAATTGAGAGCGACAAATCAACATGGAAGATAAGAATAAAAGAACAGAACTTTCGCAATTGGGCGAATTCGGTCTGATTGACGAAATAACAAAGGATTTCCGGTGTGTAAACGACTCTACTCTGCTGGGAGTAGGGGATGACGCGGCGGTCTTGCGTCCGGAGAAAAACCGGCAGGTTGTGAGCACGGACATGCTTTGCGAAGGAGTGCATTTCGATTTGAGTTACGTGCCGCTGAAGCACTTAGGCTACAAGGCTATTGCCGTGAATGTTTCAGACATAGCAGCGATGAATGCGATTCCCAAACAGGTGACTGTAAGCATCGCATTGAGCAACCGCTTTTCAAAGCAGGCAGTGGAGGTTCTTTACGAGGGAATCCGCGCGGCTTGCAGCCAGTATAAAGTGGACTTGGTAGGCGGCGATACGACTTCTTCGCGGTCTGGGCTGGTCATTTCTGTAACGGCAATCGGCGAGGTGGACGAGACACTTCTGGCGCAGAGAAAAGGAGCCGGGCTTAAGGATATTATCTGCGTGAGCGGCGACTTGGGCGGCGCATTTATGGGACTGCAGGTTTTGGAACGCGAAAAGCAGGGCTTTATGGCCAATCCGAACAATAAGCCTGAGCTGGAGAAGTATGAACGAATTGTGGGGCGTCAGCTCAAGCCTGAGGCGCGAATGGACATCGTTCATGAATTGCGTGATTTTGGAGTGATTCCGACAAGCATGATTGACATCTCGGACGGATTGGCCTCTGAGCTTTTCCATTTGTCAAAGAATTCCGGACTGGGAATGGCTGTTTTCGAGGACAAGCTGCCGATTGACCGCATGACTTATAACACAGCCGTGGAATTCGGGCTTGACCCGATTACTTGTGCGCTGAACGGCGGAGAGGATTATGAGCTGCTGTTTACAATCAAGCAGGACGATTTCGGAAAAATTGAAAACCATCCGGATATTCATTTTATTGGTTATACTCAGGAATTGGAAAAGGGGTTGTATTTGGTGACAAAGAATAAAAATGTAATTCCTCTGAAAGCACAGGGCTGGAATCATTTCAACCAACAATCATAGCTTATGCAGAAATTTATTATGGTAAGCGCCTGTTTTTTGGGAGCTTTGGGGGTAGTTACCGGAGCCTTCGCAGCGCATGCGCTGCGTACGGCGCTTGAAACCTCCGGCCGTCTTGAAGCATTTGAAACAGGCGTTAAATACCAGTTTGTACACGTGCTGCTGATGCTTGCCGTCGGAATTATGATGGACAAATGGAAACATCCGTTCATTGGTTATGCCGGTTTGGCTGCTTTTGCAGGCATTTTGCTCTTTTCGGGGTCAATTTACGCTCTTTGCTTGACTGACGTCAGAATGGGTTTGGTTACGCCGGTGGGTGGTTTGTTTTTGATCACTTCATGGGTGTTGTTGGGAGCAGGGTTGGTCAAGAGTTTATAAATGCCAACACAATTCTTCGTGAAAAAGCAATGGGTATGCTCATTGCTTTTTTTATTGCATGGAGTATAAGGATTATTACGCTGTTCTGGGTGTGGGTAAAGAGGCTTCAGAGTCAGAGATTAAAAAAGCCTACAGGAAGCTGGCGATAAAGTATCATCCGGACAAGAACAAAGATAATAAAGAGGCCGAAGCAAAGTTTAAGGAAGTGTCTGAGGCATACCAGGTGCTGGGTGATGCAGAAAAGAGAAAAAAATATGATGCTATGGGAGCTAATTGGCAATCATATTCGGATCCGTCTTCTCAGTTCTGGTCCGATTTCCGCGGGAGCCGATCCTCTTTTAGAGAAGGGGCGAATCCGTTTTCCGATTTTTTCAATCAGTTTTTTGGAGGAAGTTTTAATTTCGCAGATACGCCATTTGGCATGAGGGAAGAATTCTATCAGAGTGCTGATGTGGAGGCTGTTTTGGAGCTGAGCCTTAGAGAGGCATATTTGGGGGTGAACAAAACGCTTCGTTTGGAGGGAGAAAAAGTGAAGATAAAAGTCCTCCCTGGGGTGCGCACGGGTCAAAAACTTCGGGTGAAAGGCAAGGGGAACTCTGTAGGACGTGGTGGACAGCGCGGCGATTTGTATTTGAGCGTTAGCGTGCTGCAGGATCCTGATTATTTAAGACAAGGTGATGACTTGATTGCCGAAGTGGAGGTGGATATATTCACGGCGTCGCTGGGCGGCGAAATTGAGATTGAGACTTTCGGGAAAAATCTGAAAGTAATGATTCCTGCCAAATCGGACTCGGGGAAAAAACTAAGGCTAAAGGGGCACGGTATGCCGGTTTATGGAAGCAGGAAATTCGGGGATATGTATCTGATTATTAAAATTTTTACTCCGAAAAATCTAACAGATTCGCAAAAGGAAGTGCTTTCACGGTTGAAAAAAGAAGTCCGATGATTGGTGAAGCGTATTTAGTCTATATTTTTTTCTTATTTTTCCTTAAAAATATTGGTATTATTGGACTGAACCTGCGAATTTAATATCAGCAGTATTTCTGATGAATGGCCTTTCTGCAATGTGAGCGACTTTTGATTGATGAATTACATTGATAGTTTGGAGGTGTTTGAAAGGTCTTCAATAAGCGGTTTTGCTTGTAAAAAAAACGGTTCGAAGGAATAAGTTATCCGGATTGATAATTCTATGAATTCGTTGGTCTGATAAATAAAACTGAACGGAATGTGTTTTTCACACTCGTTTGGCTGCGGATTTGTCGGCAATGATATACCCAGTTTGGGCATGTAGCAATATTTAAGGTTGAAGGAAAAAATGAGAAAATTTTTGTGCAGAAAGTATATTTACAATCTATTTCAGAGTCTCTTAATATGGATTGTCCTTAGTTATATTTTTGATTTCATCATCTCTTCTGTTATAAAATATTCGTTTGATGTTTTTTCCGGCGAACAGCTGTTGAATAACCGGCTTCTGCTTCAGGGATTTGAGCTGGCAAAAGAAGCGGGTACAATATTTTATCTTATTGTTGGTGTTACCTTAGGTGTCTACAATTGGGCCTATTTGGAGTTTGTCAAGAAGAGTAAATGGGTGGTGCGCAAGGGGAATCTGTTTCGTATTGTTTTTCGTCTGTTCTCCATTGCCTTGTTCATTACTGCGATATATTGGTTCGGTGATGTGTTTTTTGAAAGAAGATTGGGAGGAGCCTTTGGCGATGTTGACCCTTATCAGTGGCAAGGTGAATTGTACCTTTCATTTCTGATGTTCGTCTTGATCTGTTCCATCGGATTGGAAGTAGCCGGACAGATGAAGGAAGTGCTGGGGCCAAGGAATTTCAAAGCTTTCCTGAAGGGAACATACACCGAGCCGATAGAGGAAGAGCGAATTTTCATGTTTCTTGATTTGGTTGATTCCACCAAGTTTGCTGAGATCTTGGGGCATATACAGTACAGCGCCATGCTGAAAGATGCTTTTGACGTTATGACCGACTGCATTGTGGATGCCAATGCCATGGTGTATCAGTATATTGGGGATGAGATAGTTTTTACCTGGGAAAGGGAGGAAGGAATTAGAAACAATCAGTGCATTGTTCTTTACCAGTGTATTCGTCAGGTTTTTGAATCGAAAAGGGATTACTTTATGAACACCTACGGAATGGTGCCGTTCTTTAAGGCTGGTATTCACGGCGGCAGGGTGAGCGGCGTGGAAATCGGGCAGGTGAAGAAGGAAATTGCTTTTCACGGGGATGTGCTAAATACCTCTTCTCGGATTCAGCATATGTGCAAAGAGCTGGATGAAATGTGCTTGGTTTCGGAGGTGATTTTTGAGTTGCTGAGCGGTGTGAATTTTAAGGAGAAAGGAGAATTCCTTTTGAGAGGAAAAGAGAAGCCTACGAAAGTGTATGCGCTGGATCTGTTGGAAAGAGTCTAATAGGTATGTATAAAAGAAGAGGCTTCCAGTGTTGAAAGCCTCTTGCAGTTAGTTTTCTATTTCTTTGATGCTTGAAAAGTCAAAGTCTTCCAGGAACTTCGTGGTGAAATCCCCTGACTGGAAGATCGGATCATCCATGAGTTTCAGGTGGAAAGGAATAGTAGTTTTCACTCCTTCGATAACCATTTCCTGCAAAGCCCGTTTCATTCGGATAATTGCGCGCTCGCGCGTTCTTCCTGATACAATTACCTTGGCAATCATTGAATCGTAGTTCGGCGGAATGGTGTATCCTGCATACACGTGGCTGTCTACTCGAACATTGCGTCCGTTCGGGAAATGCAGGTTCGTGATTTTTCCCGGAGAAGGGCGGAAATCCTTGGTCGGGTCCTCGGCGTTAATCCGGCATTCGATAGAGAAGCGCTTCGGAAGGTGATTTCCTTCTTTAAGCGTTTGGCCGGCAGCCATTTTGATCTGATCTTTGATCAAGTCTACATCGGTTACTTCTTCGGTAATCGGATGTTCCACCTGAATCCGCGTGTTCATTTCCATGAAATAGAAATTCCGGTGTTTGTCCACCAGGAACTCCACGGTGCCGGCGCCTTCGTATTTGATTGCCTCAGCGGCCAATACTGCGGCCTGACCCATTTTGTCCCTCAGTTTTTCGTCCACTGCCGGCGAAGGGGTTTCCTCCACCAGCTTCTGGTGTCTTCTCTGGATCGAGCAGTCTCTTTCGGAAAGGTGAACAGCTTTTCCGCCACAGTCGCCCAATACCTGAATTTCCACATGCCGCGGCTCTTCGATGTATTTTTCAAGATACAAACCGTCGTTTCCGAATGCGGCGCCCGACTCGCGTTTGGCATCGTCCCAGGCTTTCTGGAATCCGCTGTCTTCGTGCACGATGCGCATGCCTCGTCCTCCGCCTCCGGCAGTGGCTTTAAGGATGACCGGATAGCCCATTTCGTTGGCCAGCTTAAGTCCTTGCTCAACAGTATCTATCAGTCCGTCGGAGCCAGGAATGGTGGGAACGCCCGCGCGCTTCATGGTGTCTTTGGCGGTGGCTTTGTCGCCCATTCCGTTGATCATTTCCGGGCTGGCGCCGATGAATTTCAGATTGTTTTCGCGGCAGATGCGCGAAAATTCTGCGTTTTCAGCCAAAAATCCGTAACCTGGATGCACGGCATCGGCGTTGGTGATTTCTGCGGCTGAAATGATCTTCGGTATGCTCAGATAAGAGTCGCTGCTGGCAGGCGGGCCGATGCAAACGGCTTCGTCGGCGAAGCGGACATGCAGACTTTCTTTGTCAGCGGTTGAATATACGGCCACCGTCTTGATGCCCATTTCTTTGCAGGTACGGATTATCCGCAGGGCAATTTCGCCTCGGTTGGCAATTAGTATTTTTTTAAACACAATCTTTCTTTTTTAAGTGTAAAAACATCCTCAAAAAAAGAAAACACCCGATAAGATGTTTTCCTTCTGATCCCTAAAGATCTTTTATGATGGGTCAACCAAGAAAAGCGGTGTGTCGTATTCTACAGGTGTGGAATCATTTACCAGAATTTCCACGATTTTGCCTGAAACATCTGCCTCGATTTCGTTGAACAGCTTCATAGCCTCAATGATGCAGACAGTCTGTCCTGCTTTCACAGTATCTCCTACTTTTACGAATTCAGGAGTTTCAGGATTTGGAGCTTTGTAGAAAGTTCCAATCATTGGTGATTTGATCGTTACGTAATTATTGCCGGCGCTTTTCGGAGCTTCTGGTTCCGGGCTTGCAGCAGCTGCTGGCGCAGGTGTTTGCGGCGCCGGAACGACTGGCGCAACAGGCGCGGCGGCCTGCGGAGCGGCGATCACTTGCTCGATTACCTTAGGAGCATCAGCCTCGCGTTTTACAGCAATCTTGAATTCTTCTGTTTCGATATTTACCTCATTCAAACCTGATTTTGCAATAAAGTCAATGAGATTTTTAATTTCACTAGGTTTCATTATGCTTTAACTCTTTCGATGTACGATCGATTTCTTGTGTCTACTTTAATATTGTCTCCTTCATTTACAAACAAAGGAACCTGAACTTCTGCGCCTGTTTCAAGCGTAGCGGGCTTTGTGGCATTGGTGGCCGTATCGCCTTTTACGCCTGGTTCGGTATAGGTTACCTGCAGCGTAACGTGGGCCGGAAGCTCGCAGGTCAGTGCCTTTTCAGTTTCGGCGTGGAAAAGGATTTCAGCTTGCTCTCCGTCTTTCATCAAGTCAGAGTTTTCCACCATTTCAACAGGGATGATCACCTGCTCGTAGGTGTCGTTGTCCATGAAGGTGAATCCGAAATCGTCACGGTACAAAAACTGGTGCTTTCTGCGCTCTATGCGTGCAGTCGTGATTTTGTGTCCTGCAGAAAAGGTTTTGTCGACGACTTTGCCTGTTTGCAGGTTTTTCAGTTTGGTTCTTACAAAAGCAGGTCCTTTGCCAGGCTTAACATGTTGGAACTCAAGGACGATGAATAGTTTGCCCTCAAGGTCGATGCAAAGTCCGTTTCTGATATCTGCTGTAGTTGCCATAGTATAAAGTATTTTATTTTGCCTTATTAATGAATGGAGAAAATTTCCATTGTGTGCAAGATAGAATAAAATTTCTTAGCACTTCTTTCATTTATAAGAAAAATTCGTGTTGAATAACTCGCTGCGGTGCCCTTATTTGGCGTCGTAAGCCCATGTCAGATAAATAGCTCCCCACGTAAAACCTCCGCCAAAAGCAGCAAGGATTAGTGTGTCGCCTTTTTTAAGCTGATTTTCATAATCCCACAAACACAGTGGCAGTGTGCCGTTAGTGGTGTTGCCGTAACGCTGGATATTCATCATGACTTTTTCGTCGGGAATATCAATTCTTCGCGCAGTCGCGTCAATAATGCGTTTGTTGGCCTGGTGCGGCACAAGCCAGTTGATGTCATCGCCGCTGAGCTGGTGTTTTTTAGCAAGTTCTTCGGCGGTGTCAGCCATGCGGGAAACAGCAAATTTGAAAACAGTAGAACCGTCCTGATGGATGGTGTGCCAGTTTTTTGCAAGTGTTTCTTCTGATGCCGGATAACGGCTTCCGCCGGCTTTCATGTGCAGGTACGCCTCTCCGCTGCCGTCGGTTCTCAGGATCGAATCCTGTATGCCCAGTCCGTCCTCGTTAGGTTCAAGTAGGACGGCGCCGGCACCGTCGCCAAAAATAATACAGGTTGCGCGGTCGCTGTAATCAACAATGGATGACATTTTGTCTGTGCCCACGACAACAACTTTTTTGTGTTTTCCTGTCTCGATAAATTGTGAACCGGTTATTAAGGCATACAAAAAACCTGAGCAAGCTGCATTCATGTCGTAGCTGAATGCATTCTTTGCCCCAACTGCCTCTGCAATGATATTTCCAGTTGCCGGGAACTGCATGTCGGGAGTTACCGTGCTGCAGATTAAAAGGTCAATCTCTTCAGCCTTTGTGCCAGTTTTTTCCAGCAGTCCTTGCACCGCCTTGATGCCCATTACTGACGATCCTTTGCCTTCTCCTTTAAGGATTCTTCTTTCCTTGATTCCTGTGCGGGTAGTGATCCACTCATCGTTGGTGTCTACCATTGTTTCGAGCTCTTGATTGCCCAAAATGTATTCAGGAACATATCCATTTACACCCGTAATGGCTGCAGTGATTTTCTTCATAGGGTTGATAGTTCTGATAAAAAGCACTTTTAGCTTCTCGTGATTCCGGCAAAATGACGATCGGAAAAATCTAAAAACTAAAAACAACAAGCACAAATATAAGATAGAATGCCTAAAAATTGAAGAAATAAGATTGTTTATGAAAAAAACTTATCAAAACGGAAACCAGATGCATTTGTGCGAGTGCGGAAGGGGTGGTGGAATGCTTGAGAAGTCTATTTTTTCAGGAAACTGAATGCTGAAAATTGGTGCTTCGTTTGGTCTGCCGCCTGCTTGTCGTACATGGTTGGCGAAGGATGAGGAACTAATGTATTTAATTATGGCGTCTTTTCAATATTTAAATGACAGGCCTTGCCTGTTTTTGAACATGCTGGTGTTTGGCTGGTTCTTTTTTGTGAAAAATGACTAAAGAAATGAGCAGAGTATTGCGGATAGTGTTTTTTTGTGCAACCGTGTTGTGGGGTGTGGAAATTCAGGCCCAATGGAAGGCTCTGGAATCGGATCGGTTGCATGTTTCGGACAAAGACGAGGCATTGGGAAAAGGTTCTTCTAAGGCGCTTCAGCTTCTGTCCCTCTCGGGCGGGCAGAATTTGAGGGCTGAAGGTTTTTTTTCAAATGGATTTCTGAAGGGATTTATTGATTTGCATGAAGGGTTTCCGGACAGTTTCTTAGCTCAGCATCAGATTGAAGTGCTTTCAGAAGTTGGCGCTTTTCGTTCGGTCCGGTTTCCTGCTCATCGTTTGCGGGAGATTCTGCAGTCGGATTGGGTGAGGTATCTGGATGTTGATTTTCCGATTAAACCGAAGCTTGATAGGGTAAGAGAGGCGGTGCGGGTGACTCAGGTCCATGAAGGAACGGGGCTTTCTCGCTCCTACAAAGGTGAAGGAGTGGTGGTCGGCGTGGTCGATTTTGGTTTTGACTTGACTCACCCCGCATTTCAGGATCAGGAGGGCAATCTGCGAATAAAGCGCGTGTGGGATCAGTCAAGCACTTCCGGGATGCCTCCGGTGGGTTACGAATACGGCGAAGAGCTGAGCAATGCTGAGCAGATTTTGGGCAAGCGGTACACCTCGGCAGTTACTACGCACGGAACGCATGTTGCTGGAATCGCTGCTGGATCAGGCCGGGGTTTGTCCGAATACGAGGGGGTGGCGCCTATGGCTGATTTGGTGCTGGTGCAGCTGCATGGCGGTATTTCATCTGTCGCCGAAGCCGTAAGTTATATTTTTAGTTATGCGGAGTCAGTTCAGAAACCCGCAGTGGTTAATCTTAGCCTGGGCACGCATATCGGGCCGCATGACGGAATGTCGATGTTGGATCAGGTATTTGATGACCTGGCGGGAATGGGAAAAATTATTATTGGCGCTGTAGGGAATGAAGGAGATGTGCCTTTGCATTTGCAGTATGACTCTGACGGAATCCAGGAATCGTTGCAGACTTTTGTTTTTTTTGAAGAATCGGAGGAAAACACCGGCAACGGTTATTTGAATGTGTGGGGACAGTCTGGGCAGGAAGTCCGTTTGGCAGTTAAGCTCTTTGATGAGCAGGGAGAATTGTTGGAGCATACACCGTTTGTGTCCACTGCCGGCGATGCGCAGCTGGATACGGTTTTCAGCACCAGGGTGCCGGGTGTTAATGTGCGAATTGTCAGCGAGTCAGCGAATCCCTATAACCAGAAGCCGAATTTGCTTGTCTGGATTGAAAATGCGTATCCGCAGGTTTTTCCGAGCATTGAATTGCGTGCTGCGGCAGGAGCAGTTCATGTGTGGAACGACGGGCAGGGAGACGGCGCGCCTTTGTCTGACCGTTTGCCGGGGAGTACGCCTGTTGTAGGGTGGGTTGCCGGAGATACGGAATATACGATCGGCGAAATAGGGGGCACTGGGCGTTCAGTGATCTCTGCTGGGGCTTTCTGCACCAAAACAGCTTCAGGAATTTTCATGATGAACTCAGGAGTTTTCCGGCGACTTTGGGAGAACGGGCTTTTTTTTCCAGCAAGGGGCCGGCTGTAGACGGGCGCTTTAAACCGGATATTGCCGCGCCAGGATTGAGTGTTGTGTCTTCGTACAATTCTTTTGGGTTTGCTTTTGATCCTAGGATAAATGATGATGTTGTGGCCGGAACAACATTCGGTGAGAAAACCTGGTATTACGGTAGTTTGGCGGGAACCTCAATGGCTGCTCCGGTGGTGGCTGGGATTGTGGCGCTTTGGCTGGAGCAAGGGCCCGGTCTGGCTGTGGAAGGAATCAAGGAGCTGATGAGTGCTTATTCGGTTCTTGATGGTTTTACGGGCGAAGCGGCAACTGTGGACAGGAATAAGTGGGGGTATGGGAAGATAGACGCTTACGAGGTGATTCGGTCGCTGGAAAACAATCAAACGGTACTGGTGGGAATTGAAGAAGAACCTGAAGACGCTTTTTTTCCTAATCCTACCAGCGGCATGGTGAATTTTGCGGAGATTGCTTCGGATGTAAGCTGGCGGGTGTTCGCGCCCGACGGAAGGTTGTTGCTGCAGGGGATGAATAAAAACGGAGAAAAAGCGGTGAATTTGGGTTCGCTGGCCTCGGGAATTTACATGCTGGAGGCTGATTTTTCTGGGAAAAAAATTAGAAAAAGAATAGCGGTAAAAAAATAAAAAAAGCCCCAGGCTAAACCCAAGGCTTTTTAGTGTATTTTTCAATGCTTGATTTATTAAGCAGTAATATCTTTTTCCAAGTAAACCTGGCCTTTGTAGTAAAGTTTGCCTTCGTGCCAGTATGCGCGGTGTCTTAGGTGAGTTTCACCAGTAGTAGGGCATACAGACAGAGTAGAAGGAGTTGCTTTAAGGTGAGTTCTTCTTTTGTCTCTTCTTTGTTTCGATGTCTTACGTTTAGGATGTGCCATCTTACTTTACAATTTTTCGTTTATACTTATTTATTATTTTTTTTCTTTCTTCAGTTTTTGAAGAGCTGCCCATCTTGGGTCAACCTTCTGGTCTCCTTTTTCAGGAATCTCTTCTTTTTCGCTTTCCTCTTCTTCCTCTTCACCAACAAGAGTGGAGTAAATAAGTTGGTTAGCCTCGTTTAATGAGCCGATTCCCAGTTCTGCCAGCAGATTTTCAGCTTCTTCTTCCTCCTGATATCTTGGATGGAGTTTGCGAAATGGGATTTCGAGAGTTACGAATTCGTAAATATACGGAGCAATGTTGATTTCCGGTTGATTTCGGTCGACAATAATAATTGTATCATCCGAATCATCAAATTCTTCTCCGTATTTCAATACAAGCTTGTGTTCGATTTCTAGGGGATAGCTGAAAAGATCCAGGCTTTTATCGCAGGTGAGTTCCACCTTTCCCTTTATCATAATGTTAAGCGGGCTTATTGAATCTGTTTTGTCCAGTTTGGCAACAACAGTGAGCTCTCCTTTTTCTATGATAGATTCCTCGAAACATTCGAAGAATTTGTGGTCGATTTCGAAAGTGAACTCTTGCAGCTCGTTTTTGAGTTTGTAGAGTTCAATCAAGTATTTTTTTAGCTCCTTCACGATGTTCTCTTGGCCATTCAAGTGCGCAAATGTAAGAAAATTATTGTTATGCTTTACATGAAAACGAAGAATTCTTACTCTTTATTTCTCCTCTTGCTGTGTTTGAGCGGTTTGGAGGGATCTTTTTTCAAGGGAATGTTTTCCAGTGAATCCATAAGCTCTTCTTCGGAAAGTTTTTCCAGCGGGAAGTCGTTGGATTCGTCCTCAAGCAGTTTTTCTAGATGCACTTCGTTTTTCTTCTTCACAGCGGAGCTTCCTGACCGTTCTTGGCGGTTTTTGATTACGTCGATGGCAAGATAAACCGCTTCGCGGAAAGAAGTTGGATCGGCAACCCCTTTTCCGGCGATGCCGTAGGCCGTGCCGTGGTCGGGCGAAGTGCGGATGATGGACAACCCTGCCGTGTAGTTCACGCCGCTTTCAAAAGCCAGCGTTTTGAATGGAATCAAGCCCTGGTCGTGGTACATGGCCAGAACGCCGTCATATTGCTTGAACTGTCCGTTGCCGAAAAATCCGTCTGAAGGGAAAGGGCCTACAATGAGCTCGCCTTTACGTTTGAATTCTTTGATAACGGGTTTGATTATTTCGTTTTCTTCGCTGCCCAGCAGACCGTCTTCGCCGGCGTGCGGGTTGAGTCCCAGGATGGCGATGCGCGGCTTGTTGATGTTGAAGTCGTTGTGCAGCGTGTTCTTCAGAATGTTGATTTTGCTTCTCAGCAGCTCAGCGGTGATTTTTCCGGGCACCTGAGCCAGCGGTACGTGTCCTGTGACTACGCCGACTCTCAGATCTCCCGAGCACAGGAACATGAGGCTGTCTTTTTTGCCGTCCATTTCGGTGAAAAATTCGGTGTGTCCTGGAAACGAAAAAGATTCATTCTGAATGTTGTGCTTGTTGATCGGCGCAGTGACTACCCCGTCAATCTCTTGTTTTTTGAGATCCTGGGCAATGCGGTCCAGTGACAGAAATGCGTATTTACCTCCGGTTTCGGTTATCTCCCCCGGTTTTATTTCAAAAGCTTCTTGCCAGCAGTTCAAGATATTGACTTTTTTTTCTGAAGCCTGAGAGGCGTATTTGATGGGCTGAAATGTAAACGAGTCCAGATTCAGTTTTTTCTTATAATATGAAATCACCTTGGTGGAAGCGTATATTACCGGAGTGAAAAGATTCAGCAGCCGGGAATCTGAGAGCACTTTCAGGATAATTTCTGGTCCTACTCCATTGGGATCGCCTAGGCTGATTCCGATTCTGGGCAACCCAGATTTATGTTTATTGGTTTTATTATTCATTGCACAATATAAATAGTGAGCAGAATGACAGATAAAAATTAATGAAGCATTTTCTTTCTGAAGAATTGGCAAAAGGCTTCAGGCAATAAAAGTCGTTTTTTTTTGGCTTCTAGCCAAAGAACCGCTTGAAAATCTGTGCGAATGTTCAAAAACGCCTGATTTGAGTAATGAAAACAGCAATTTGTGCACATAAGAAGTTTTTTTGAAAAACCTTGTTAGCTTTGTGCTCAACTGAACGGAATAACGAAAATTACTGATGATATGGGTAAAATGCAGAAGGTCAGGGCAAAGAAGCATTTGGGGCAGCATTTCCTGAGGGATTTGTCTGTTGCTGAGGATATTGTAAATGCGATGAGCCTGCATGGCGGGTATGAAAAAGTGCTGGAAGTAGGGCCCGGAATGGGCGTGCTGACCGACTTTTTGGTGAAGAAGGAAGGGTTTGAGACGTATTTGGTGGATATCGACACTGAATCTATAGCATATTTGTATGCCCATTATCCGGAGCTGGCTGTCAGCGAACGGATTATTGAGGGTGATTTTCTGCGGATGGACTTAGAAAAGCGTATTGGCCGGCCGCTTGGAGTTATCGGAAATTTTCCTTATAATATTTCATCGCAAATATTTTTTAAAATATTGGAAAACCGGCATATTGTTCCGGAAGTCGTAGGCATGGTGCAGAAAGAAGTGGCCGAGCGGATTGCCGCAAAGCCGGGAAGCAAAACTTACGGAATTCTTAGTGTGTTGGTGCAGGCTTACTACGAGACGGAATATCTTTTTACCGTTCCGCCGCATGTATTCAATCCCCCGCCCAAGGTGGATTCGGGCGTGTTGCGCCTGAGACGCAATTCGACAGAGCAGCTTGACTGTGACGAAAAGCTTTTTTTCCGTGTAGTAAAACAGGCTTTCGGAATGCGACGCAAAACGTTGAGGAATGCGCTGAAAAGTCTTTTGACAGATGAGCTGAGGGGCCTCGAAGTGCTGAACCAGCGTGCTGAGCAGTTATCAGTGGCCGATTTTGTCTCGTTAACTCAAAAAATCAGCGGCTAGGATGAGTTTAGGAAAATTTGAACTTACGCATGAATACCTAAAGGGGCTTCGGCTGTCGATCCGCGATGGGGAAGACCGCCAGATCCTGAAATCGCTTGAAGGGGTTATGGCTGCGGACGTTGGGGCCGTGATGGAAGAGCTGAATACTCTGGAGTGCATTTATGTGCTGCGGCTGCTGGATGTGGAGCTGGGAGCTCAGGTTATCACTGGCGTTGACGAAGACGAGCGCGCCGGGTTTCTTGAGCATTTTTCTGCCGAAGAGCTTGCGCCTTTCGTAAACGAGATGGATTCCGATGATGCCGTGGATTTGCTGAATCAGCTGTCAGTGAAAAAACGGGAGACGGTTATTGCCAACCTCAAAGACGAGGAAAGTGCTAATTACATTCTGGACTTGCTGCGTTATGAAGAGGACTGTGCAGGCGGCCTGATGGCTAAGGAGCTTATTAAAGTGAATTTGAACTGGCGTGTAAAGCAGGGAATAGAAGAGATCCGCAGGCAGGCCGAGAATGTGAGTAAGCTTTATACATTGTATGTGGTTGATGACTATGACAAGCTGCTTGGCCGGGTGTCGCTGAAAAAGATGATTTTATCCCACGACAGCACCAGGATCAGCGATATTTACGAGTCGGACATAATTTCGGTGGAGACGTTTCTGGAGGAAGAGGAAGTGGTGAACCTCATGCGGAAATACGATTTGGAAGTGGTTCCTGTGGTGAATATCCGGGGCATCTTGGTAGGGCGCATAACTATTGATGACGTTATTGATGTGATGACCGAACAGGTAGAGGAGGAACGCCAGATAATGGCGGGTATTTCCGAAGACGTTGAGGAAGACGACGGCGTCTGGATTCTCTCTCGAGCGCGTTTGCCCTGGCTTATGATAGGGATGGGCGGCGGTTTGCTTGCCGCGCGCTTTATCGGCTTGTTTAACGAAGTGGCTATGCTTGCTCCGTTTATTCCGCTGATAACAGCCACCGGTGGTAATGTAGGGCTGCAGTCGTCTTCGCTGGTTTTGCAGAGTATGGCGAATCCATCCGCTTTCGAAGACAGTTTCTTTCAGCGGATATGGAAAGTGATGCTTGTCGGGCTGGTTAATGGACTGGCGCTGGCGAGTTTGGTCTTGCTGATCAATTTGGTGATCGGCTATTCGCAGGACGGACTGGCGCTTAACTATAAGCTTTCCGTTGTTGTGTCGCTGGCTTTGTTTTCTGTGGTGATGTTGGCTTCTATTATGGGAACGGCTTTGCCAATAATGATGGAAAAGCTGGGGATTAATCCAGCGCTGGCTTCCGGACCGTTTATTACGATAGCCAACGACTTGCTGGGGCTGGCTATTTATTTTTCTGTAGCTCATATGCTTTTAAGTATTTAGAAAAAATGATAAGATTAGGAGATTACAATACACTTCAGGTGCAGACTTTTTCTAGTTATGGGGTGTATTTGGTGGAAGATATCGATGACAGGCAGGCTGACAGGGTGTTGCTGCCGAATAAATATGTGCCGGAGGGGATCTCGGAAGGGGATTCGCTGGAGGTTTTTGTTTATACAGATTCAGAGGACCGCATTGTGGCTACAACGTTGAAGCCTGAAGCAACTGTGGGCGAAATAGCAGCGCTGTATGTGAAGGATATCAACAAATACGGAGCGTTTCTGGACTGGGGACTCGAAAAGGATTTGTTTGTTCCCTACAAAGAACAGGAAGACCGGTTGCGTGTGGGGCACAAGTGCATAGTGCGTCTCTGTTTGGACCATCGTTCAAAACGCATAATTGGCACCACCCGAATCAGACCTTTTTTGAATTACGACGAACCAATATACGAAAAAGGTCAGGAGGTCGAATTGTTGATTTTCCGGGAGCACGATTTGGGCTTTTTGGCGCTGATTAACCATGAGCGATTAGGAATGATTTATCGCAGCGACATATACGAACGTCTAACGGTGGGGGACGAGCGAAAAGGATTTGTGAAACAAGTGCGTCCCGACGGGAAAATTGACCTGAGTTTGCGGCGCGAGGGTTACAAGAAAGTCGAAGATACTAAAGACGTGATTGTTGACGCCTTGATTAAAGCCGGCGGCAAGCTTCCGTATAATGACAAAACGGACCCGGAGACAATACGCAGAGTGTTTAAAATGTCCAAAAAGAATTTCAAAATGATTATCGGAAGTCTTTACAAAGCCGGTTTGATCGAAATTTCAGACAAGGGAATTAAACTAATCTTGAAATAATATGCCTTTAGCTTTGAACAGCCTGCGCGTAGGAAAAATCTACCGCCTGAAAAATTTCGGAGAAGAGACTAAGTTCGAAGTGCTGGAAATTTTTGAGGATGACGACTGCTTGGTGAAAGATACCGGCACTCTGGAAGAATTTCGTCTGTTTGACCTTATCCGCTACGGACAGGGCAAAGATTATGATCTGGAGGAAGCTTAAAATCAGGCAAGCGCACGTCTAATCGTAGCAGCGTGCGCTTGCCTTCATCCTGTCTTGCTTTTTTTATATTATTGCCGCCTGGAAAATTGCCGGGTCCGGTATTCCTGCCTATTGCTCATTCGCTCGTAAACCCGCTGTCGCTGTTTTTTTAATATGTGTTCTGTGTTTTTTGAACATTTTTAAATATCTTTCTAGCTTTGGTCTTGCCTTGTCAAAGTGTGCAATTGCAGTCAAATAGGAGACTTGGGCCGAAGATATTTCTTATACCTTCCTGATAACAACCACCTGAATAGAAAGAAATGCTGTTAGTGATTTAGCTTATGTTAGTGTTTAGCTAAAGGCTTGGCTATGAATCATTACTGAAAATAATAAAAAATACGAAGTACTAATATCGGGGGTTTTACAGTTGTGTATGCTGTTGGAAACTATGTTGTGCTTGAAGCGGTGTTTTGAATTATCTCATGAATTGTTCAGTCATTCGCTGTTCTGGCATTTTTTGAGATTTTCGAAAATGAATATTGTCTTAAATCAGCGAGGTGCCGCTGATAACAGAAATTTTCTTTTAATATAAAAATACATTCATTTTTCATCACATAATTATATCTTTATATTTATGATTTGACTAATGAGTTTATATATTTATGTTTTACGGTGTCTGTGTCAAATTTTAATAAAAGTAATTCAATGAAAAAATCAAAACAGAATATAAGTTTATGTCGATCAAAATAGCCGGTGTCAGTAAAAAGTACAAAAAAGGAAAGCTGGCGCTTGACAATGTGAACCTTGAGGTGGGCAAGGGCATGTTCGGCCTGCTGGGGCCAAACGGAGCCGGAAAGTCCACGCTTATTCGCATTTTGGCCAGTTTGGATGAGCCCACCAGCGGGCGGGTCGAAATCAACGGTCTGGATGTGGTCGGTAAACGGCAGGAAGTGAGAAAAATGCTGGGGTATTTGCCGCAGGATTTTCGGTTTGTTCCTCCTGTGAGCACCTGGGATTTTCTGGATTACTGTCTTACTCTGAGTTCGGGGCTTAAGAAAAAAGAAAGAAATGCGCTGATAGAGGAGATGCTTCGGGAAGTGGCTCTTTACGAAGTAAGAAAGAAGCGCGCCGACAAGCTTTCTGGAGGGATGAAGAGAAGGCTGGGAATTGCCCAGGCTCTTATTCACCAGCCCAGCATAATAATAGTTGACGAACCGACCACCGGCCTGGATCCGGACGAGCGTATCCGTTTCCGAAACCTGATCACAAAGGTTTGTCAAAAAGAGGTGACTGTGCTGCTGTCAACGCACATTGTGGGGGACATTTCCAGCACCTGCACCGATCTGGCTATTCTTAATCAGGGACACATTGAGTTTCAGGGATCGCCAAAGGATATGACTGCCCTTGCCGCCGGACATGTGTGGCGCATGGACGTTGGAATGGAAGGTTTGGAGGAAATCAAGCACAAGTACCAGGTGATATCTACTATGCCGATGGAAAACGGCTGGCAGGTGGAAGTGGTCGCCGAAGAGCTTGACGGACACACCGGAGAGTTTATTCCGCCCAATTTGGAACATGCATATGTGTACTTTATGGAATGTAGAGAAAGGATAGCCGTATGAACCGTACCCTCTCGCAGCTGAGCGCTTTGATGCGCTATGAGATAAAAGTGCTGACCAAGAGCTGGTTTTTTATTATTTTCGCTTCGCTGATCGTAATCATTATTGCTGTTGCGAACCTGGGGTTGATTTTCGGGGGACACGCTTATTACACCTGGCCTCTTTTTGCCACACCAAATATTTACGTGCTTTACAATATGCGCTTCATGAATATTCTGCAGCTAATGGTTGCGGTGTTCATGGCAACTGATTTTGTAAAAAGAGACCAGAAGCTCGATGTTACGCCGATAATTTTTTCCAGGCCGTTGTCTAATAGCTTGTATGTTTTCGGAAAGATGCTGGGAGTGCTTACGGTATTTCTGATGCTGGACATTTTGTTCGTTTCCCTTTTGCTGCTGGTCAATCTGCTGCATCCGAATATCTTGTTCGATCCGTCCAGTTACATTGTCGGACTTTTCGCATACCAGTTGCCTTCCCTGATTTTTATGTCAGGTGTTGCGTTTTCGATCATGCTCAGGCTCAAAAACCAGGCACTTTCGTTCATCATTCTTCTGGCGCTGGTGATTGCCTGTTCATTTTTTCTGAATGAATACCTTTACCAGATTTTCGATATCGGCTTGATGGGAGTTCCTTTGTATTTCTCCAAATTGTTTGGTGAAGAATGGAAATTTCTTATTCCCCATCGGCTGGCTTATTTTCTGTCCGGTTTGGGCTTTATTTTTATTTCCGTAGGGCAGCTGAACCGTCTGGCAAACGACGCCAGGGAGAAAGTAGTGTCTTACGCTGTTGGTTTGTTTTTCATTGGCGCAGGCGTGTTTTTTGGCTACCGGTACTGGAGCCAGCTTGACCAAACGGAGACCAAGAGACAGGAAATACTAGCGCAGACCAAACACTTTGCAGAATATCCCGAGCCTGTGGTTGACGCCTGCTCGCTTAAAGTCGCGCATGAGGGTAAAGAATTGGTTGTTGAAGCCAGTCTTAAGCTGGCAAACCCGCAGGACATTCCGGCAGACAGTTTGCTGTTCCGGCTTAACTCGGGGCTGGAAGTGGATAAGGTGACGTCCGGCGGGAAAGAGCTGCCGTTTGAGCGCAAAGCCCACTTGCTTATGATTGACAAAAAAACGTTGCCGCAAACTAATCCGGAGCTGAAGATATGCTACCGGGGACAGGTCAGTGAGGTGGATGCGTTCTTTATGAATGAAAACTGGTTCAAGCCTCATGAAATGGGTGAATGGGTGTCGTTTAATGTGAGGCATGCTTACCAAAATGAAGACTATGTGGTGTTGAATCCTAATTCGCTGTGGTATCCGCAGCCGGGAGTTGGCGTAGATCCGGACCGTCCGTTTGAAGTAAAAAGAAATTTTACTCATTTCGACCTGGAAGTGAAAACAAGGCCGGATCTGACTGCGGTTTCGCAGGGAAATGTCAAGCAGGACAGTCTGGGCACTTACTGCTTTGCGGACAGTATTCCTTTTACGGGAATCAGTTTGATAATCGGTTCCTATGAAAAGCGCTCAATAACGGTTGACAGCGTGGAGTATTCGCTTTATTCGTACAAAGGCCACGGCAATTTTAAGGAAAAACTCAACCTGATTACCGATACCATTCCTCATGTTATCAGAAAAAAGAAAGAGGAATATGAGCTTCGCTTGGGTAATCCTTATCCGTTCAACAGGCTTCGTTTAGTGGAGGCGCCTTTTCCGATAAATGCTTACGGAACCGATTTTGTGCAGCCTGAGCTGGTGCTTCTCTCTGAGAATGGCGGGAGGCTTATCGAGTCGAATTTTGCAATGGAAAAGATGCCTTGGGAAAAAGTGGACGAGACAAAATCCGAGAAGGAAAAGCAGGCTGACAGGTTCGCGAAATTTGTGGGAAATGCTATTCTGGGCCGCAGTTCAGGCTACTGGTCACAGAGAATTCCGTTTGAAATGCAATATTATCGCTTGTCCAATTTTCTGGACTGGAAGGCCTGGCCGTATCTGGAGTTTACTATGGAAAAGCGCCTGATGGGCAATCATATGAGCTGGCAGGAGCGTGGTGCTTTGAACGGATGGTACACAAGACTCACTCCGCAGGACAAAGCGAACAGTTTGCTTACCGAGTATACGATGGATGAGATTCTGGAAGGAAAAGCAGGCAATCCGGAAAAAGTAAAGAATGTGCTTCAGACGAGGGGTGATTTTATTTTTTATCAACTGGAGCATTTGGTTGGTGAAGACAGCCTGAAGGCTTATGTTGAGGATTTTGTCGGCAGGTACCGGTTCAGAAAGGCCGGTATGGAGGAATTTGTTTCCGGCATGGAGCAGCGCTTTTCAGTGGAGATTTCTGACAAGCTCGACGAGTGGATTCATTCGGGCGATTTGCCTGCTTATTTGCTGAAAAACGTGCGCGTGAGCGAGTTTGAGAGTAAGAACCGGAAGTATTATCATTTGATATACGAGCTTGAGAACGAAAGCCAGACTGACGGAATTGTGATGGCTGAATACAGGTATCGGTCCTCGCATAGAAACTGGCGCAGACCTGATGAAGATACGCAGAAGGATATTCTTTTTATTCCTAAAGGCAAGACGCTGAAGGTGAGCCTTGTTTACACCACTAGGATAGAGCGTTTTAGCATCAATACATTGTTTTCCAAAAATTTGCCTGCAAGGATCGGCGAAACGCTGTTGTTGTCGAAACCTTTTGAGGGAGAACGGCAGGAGAGCTACACCGAAATACTCTCCGACGCGAAAAAGGAGGACAAGCCTTTGGAAATAATTGTGGACAATACCGACGAAGGTTTCTTTGTGCATTCCACGGAGTCTTCAGAAAAAACGCTGAAGGCTTGGTGGGACAAAAGAAAGAAAGAAAAAGAGCAAAAAGAAAAGGAGAAGAGCAATCAGGGAAGCGAAGAGGAGAAATACTCCTATGCTAGCCGTTATTGGGTGCCGAGAAAATGGAAAGAGGTGATTGCCCATTCGTATTACGGCGATTTTCTGCGCACAGCACATTATATCCGTTCGGGAACCGGGGAGGATTTTGTTGAGTGGAATACGGAAATCCCGGTCAGCGGAACCTACGAGGTGCTGGCTTATACAAGTTCGCCTAGAACCTGGTGGAGAAGAAACAGAAAGAAGAAAGCTTATAACTACACGGTTTACAACGATGACGGAGAAGACAAAGTGAGTCTTAAAATCAACCAGAATATGGGGTCGAAGTGGTACAGTCTGGGCGAATTTTACTTTACCAAAGGAAAAGCGAAAGTTCGGTTGACAAACAAGTCAAATACCCGCTCAGTGATCGCCGATGCCGTGAAATGGGTCAAGAAATAAAAGATTGAAAAGAATAAGAATCAACAAGAAAAAAATAAGCATGAAACGATTGTATGTATTGGGCGTGAGTCTGCTTTTCTTTGGAATAAGCCTGGCTCCCGTTTATTCCCAAAAAGTGCTCACTCTGGATCAGGCGCTGGAGACGGCTATGCAGCAAAGTCCCCAGCTGCAGGTAGTGGAGCTGAGCCTTGAGCAGCAGAGAAACAGACTTGTTGCTCAGCGGGCCGGGCTCAAAACAAAGTTTTCTTTGGATTTAAATCCGTTACGTTATGCTAAGCGACGGGATTTTCATGAGCAGGCGGCTTCTTGGTTCAATTCTGAGAATTTAACAAGCAGTGGTCAGTTTGTTGTCTCTCAGCCTGTTTTGCTTACTGACGGGGTGCTTTCGCTTCGGAATAATTTTGAGTGGAGGCATGCGTCCAGTGACTTATTTGGGCGGTCATCTACTGGGGAGGCTGAAAAGAAAAGGGAAAACAAGACAAGTTATAATGATAATTTGTTTTTGCGATATGACCAGCCGCTGTTTACCTACAACCGAACCAAATTGAAGCTGAGGGAATTGGAGTACGCATACGAGAATGCCATGATCGACTATGCACTGAGGAAGCTGGAGGTGGAAATGCAGGTAACCCGAAAGTTCTATGCGCTGCACGAACTGCAGATGGGAGTGCAGACAGCCGAAGAAGAGCTAAAAAATCAGCAGGACAGCTATGATATTATTGAGGGAAAAGTTAATGCCGGTTTGGTGGCGAAGGAGGAATTTTACCAAGCAGAAGTGAACTTGGCTAAATCTAAGTCCAAGCTGTTCCAGAGCAAACTAAGCCTGGCAAACTCGCTGGATGAATTCAAACATTATATTGGGATGTCGCTTTATGATGACATTTTGGTTTTTGCCGATGTGTATGTGACACCTGTTAAAGTGGAGGAACAGGATGCCGTCGACAAAGCGCTGGCAAACCGTATGGAAATCAGAAAACGGGAGATCGAGCTTGCCAATTCGCAGCACGAAATACTGCGAGCTGAAGAAACCAACGACTTTCGCGGTGATTTGTCTGTACAGGTTGGTCTTTTGGGCAATGGCGAAAAATTCAGGGGCATCTACGATGACCCAAGCCTGAACCAGGATTATTCGTTGAAACTGTCGGTGCCGATTTGGGACTGGGGAGAAAGAAAGGCGCGCAGAAAAGTTGCCGAAGCTTCGGTAGAAAAGGCAGAACTGTCTTTTTCGGAAGAACGGATTCGCATTACGCTGAGTGTTAGAAAGGTGCTGAGAGAAATGCAGAACTTGTTGAACCAGATTGAGATTGCTTCGCAGAACGTCGAAAACGCGCAGCGGACTTTCGAGATTAGTATGGAGCGCTACAAGAACGGCGACCTGACCAGTATCGATTTGGACATACAGCAGCGCCAGCTTTCTCAGGCCAAGATGAGTCACACAAAAGCGCTTATAAATTATAAAAATGAAGTTCTGAATTTGAAAATTCAGACACTTTGGGATTATGAGAAGAACAGATCATATTTTCCTCATCAGGTTTTTGAAAACTTCAAGGGGGTTAGAGGCTTGAAAGGATTTCGTTATTTCAAACAATAATATTCCGTAATATATCATGAAAACGACATACACATATCATAGACTCATATTTTTTCTTGCAATTGCAACGGCGCTGGCAGGCTGCCAGAATCGAAGGGGAAGAAACAATGAAGTGAGACCCGATGTTCAGGTGGCTGTGACGGAGCTCAAGCTGGGCGACATTGTTTCGACTTTACGGCTTACTGGAACCGTAAAAGCGTTGTCCAAGGCAGAAATAAAAACAGAAACTCAGGGGCTGTATCGGCTGAAGACCAATCCGAGAACCGGAAAGCGGTATGCGCTTGGCGACCGCGTGAAGAAGGGTGAAGTGATTGTGGCGCTGGAAGATATGGAGCTTGAGAACGATATACGGATCGAGAGCAAAGAAATGAAGCTGGAGCTGAATAAAAATGAATTTGAAAAGCAGAAGTCTCTTTTTGAGAAGGGCGGCGTGACGCTTCGGGAGCTTAGGACTTCAGAATCTAATTTTCTGAATTCGAAATATGATTTGGAGAAAGCGAAGATAATGCTTGCGCGATTAAATGTGCGTGCGCCGTTTGACGGACTGATAACTGACTTGCCTCATATGACCGAAGGTGTGAAAGCAGCATCAGGCACCAAAGTTTTTGAGCTGATGAACGACAAAAAGCTGCTTTTGGAGGCTCAGATGCAGGAGCGCTATTTTTCTTCCATGAAGAAAGGTCTGGAAGTTCAGGTAGGCAACTACAATCAGAAAGACCGCCTCAAAGGAAAGCTTACTGGTTTTTCGCCGGCAATCGATCCGAGCAGCCGAACATTCAAAGCCAAGATACTGATTGACAACCCGAAAGGAAGCTTGAAGGCCGGGATGTTTGTTCAGGCAAAAGTGGAACTGGATTCGCGCAGCAGTGTCATCAGCATACCTAAAGATATTATTCGGCAGGCTCGGAAGGGACAGCTTGTGTATGTGGTGGAAAAGAAGCTGGCCAAGGAAAGAGTTTTGGAGCTGGGGCTTGAAAACGATGAATATGTAGAGGTGAAGACCGGACTGAAAAAAGGCGACCGATTGGTGATCAAAGGCTATGAGATGCTCAGGAACGACGCAAAAGTGAAGGTATTGAAGTAATCGAACATGAGAAAAATAAGCAATTTTGCCGTCAAATATCCCGTAACGGTGCTGATGCTCATGCTGGGTATTTTGCTGATTGGCTACATTTCCTATGGGCGCCTGGGGATTGATCTTTTTCCGAAGTTCAATAATCCGGCCTTGCATGTGAAACTTCAGGCCGGGGAAATGCCTCCGGAGGAGATT
This sequence comes from Cytophagales bacterium, assembly GCA_022360875.1. Classification (GTDB taxonomy): domain Bacteria; phylum Bacteroidota; class Bacteroidia; order Cytophagales; family Cyclobacteriaceae; genus JAKSBZ01. Next base: position 39,764 of record JAKSBZ010000100.1, read on the forward strand.
GAGAAGCGGTTTGTGGAAGCCATGGAGGGAATTGCGCTTCGGCAAAGCGGTGTTACCGGCGTGCAGGCCGTGTGCAAATCCGGTCTGGCCCAAATGAAGGTGGCTTACCAGTGGGAGAAGGACATGGACGAAGCGTTTTTGGATTTGCAGAAGGGGATGAGTTCCTTGGAGCGGAACGAGCTGGTGGAGTCTCTGGAGATATCTCAGTACGACCCGAATGCTCAGCCGATTTTGCGCTATGCACTTACCAGCCATAAGACTAAGGATCTGGACGAGCTGCGGAAAGTAGCCGAAAACTATATACGCAACGAGCTGATTCGTCTGGAGGGTATTGCCGATGTGCAGCTTACTGGAGCCAAGGTAAAAGAGGCTGTGGTGATTACCGATCCGGATCGCTTGGAAGCGGTCGGGATAAGCGCCGACTTGATTGTCAAGAAGATCAAGGAGTACAACAGAAATGTATCCGGCGGGACAATTGAAGAAAAGGGAAGACGCTACTTGGTAAAAGGAGTAAGTGTTTTCAGGACTCCTAAGGACTTGGAGGATATAGTATTGAGATACACTAAAGCGGAGAATAGCGAAGAACGTGTTCCGCTGCATTTAAGGGATGTGGCCGAGGTACAGTACCAGTTTGCCAATTCGGCTAATTTAGCCAGAATTGAAGGCGAACCGTGTATATCCCTGGCCATATACAAGGAACCTCAGTTCAATACAATTAAGGCAGTGGGAAATGTGGAGAGCAAGCTTGAGGAAATGTCCACGGGCTTGTCAGCTTATTCTTTCAAGCTGATAGAAAACCAGGGGAAATTCATCGAACATGCAATTGGGGAAGTTCAGGAAACAGCGCTAATCGGAATGCTTCTGGCCGTGATTGTGCTTTTTGTTTTTCTTCGGCGGTTCAGCACAACCATGATCGTCAGCATAGCCATTCCGTTGTCGGTGATCGCTACTTTCAGCTTGATGTATTTCGGCAAGCTGACGCTGAATATTATGACTTTGGGCGGTCTGGCGCTCGGTGCAGGTATGCTGGTGGACAACGCCATCATTGTGGTGGAAAATATAATGCGCTTGCTTGACAAAGGGCTGTCTGTAAAAGAAGCAGCGGTAAAGGGAACAGCCGAAATGGGCGGACCGATTATAGCCTCGACGCTGACGACAATTGTGGTTTTTCTTCCCATTGTTTATCTGCAGGGAGCCACCGGTGAGCTGTTTAAGGACCAGGCCTGGACAGTGGCTTTTTCGCTGTTGTCTTCTCTTCTGGTAGCTATATTGGTGATTCCGGTGCTGGTGGTTTATTTTTTTCCAGAAAACAAAAAAACTGCGGGAAAAGGCGGCCGGAGCGCTGCTGTATACGGAAATTTGCTGGCCCGCATGCTCCCTTACAGAAATACAGTGGTTTTGGCAGGTTTGGTTCTGACCGTAGCTTCATACTTCCTGATTCCGGTGATCGGAAGCGAGTATTTCCCGACAGCTTCGTCCAATATTCTGACTGTTAAGATGCAGATGCAGGAAGGAACAGAGCTGGGAAAAACGCAGGAAGTTCTGGCACAGGTGGAGCAGATGATCCGTTCGGTTGGTGGAGAAGACATTGACTTTATTTACAGCCAGGGAGGAGAAACGGCCTGGGCGGAAGGCAGCGAGTTGCAGGGAAGCCATACAGCCGAATTGAAAATTGTTTTGAAAAAAGAAGCTGGGCTGAAAGCGGAGGAGCTTATGGCAAGCTTGGATCGGAATTTTTCCCACCAGGACCAGATACGCTTCAGCTACAGCAGCGAAGAGTCGGCGCTTTCGGCCGCGATAGGATCGGGAGACTCTCCTGTGGTGGTCGAGGTTTACTCCAAAGATCAGGAAACCATTGAACAGGCCGCAGAGCAGCTTGCAGATAAGCTTAGCGGGATTGACGGAATACTGAATGTGCGGACTTCGTCCGAAGCAGGCGTTCCGGAAGTGGAAGTTTCCGTTGACAGGGTGCGGGCCGGAATGAACCAGGTAACGCCTGCTGCGGTGCTGTCGCAGGTGAAACATATGCTTAACAGGCCTGGCGCCGGCAGTTTCGAGTATCAGGGCGAATCCAAAGATATCCGTCTGCTGATGCCGGATATAAACCGAATGAGGCTGAAGGACTTGAAAATCAATAACTCGGCAAAGCAGGCGGTCAGTTTGTCGGATGTGGCGAGCTTTAGAGAGACTTTTTCTCCGAAATCTATCTTGCGGAAAAATCAGCGCCGCTTCGGCGAAGTAATCGCTCAGCGCGAAAAGGGAATCCCATATGACAAGCTGATGAAAAGCGTCCGAAAAGCGATAGACGAGCTGGAATTGCCTGCCGGCGTAGGAATTATCGTCGGCGGACAAGAAGCCAAGCGGCAGGAATCGGTGGAAATGATGCTTTTTGCTTTATTGCTTTCGGTGGTGCTGGTGTATATGGTTATGGCTTCGCAGTTTGAATCGCTGGTTCATCCGTTCACCATTCTTTTCACTATTCCGCTGGCTATGGTCGGTTCGCTCTGGGCTTTTCTGATAGCCGGAACGCCAATCAGCGTGATGGGTTTTATCGGAATAATCATGCTGGCCGGTATTGCCGTCAACGATTCCATTATTTTGGTTGATACCATCAACCAGCTTAAGTGGAAGGGCGTGGAACTGCGGGAAGCCATTGTTCAGGCTGGAAAGCAGCGTTTGCGTCCGATAGTGATGACTTCGCTTACGACGATTCTGGCACTGACGCCGATGCTCATCGGTTACGGTGAGGAAGCGGCGCTTCGCAAGCCGATGGCGCTGGCGGTTATCGGAGGACTTGTGACGTCCACTCTGCTGACGCTGATAGTCATTCCGTGCGCTTATGCAGTGGTTGAAAGAGCGATGAGCCGTTTGGGGCTGGGGCAGAAAGCTCCGCAGACGCAGGAATGGGAAACTACAGAAGCTTGATTTTCTAAAAAGAGAGAGATATGAATTTTTTGGTAAATAGAAAAGTGCTGATTTTCATGCTCTTCACCGGCTTGGTTATGCTGGGCGTGATTTCGTATCGGCGCTTGTCTTTGGAACTTTTTCCCAACACCAGCTATCCGGCGTTTTTTCTTCGGGTGGCGGGCCAGTCGGAGATGAGTCCTGAGCAGATGGAGCGGGCGGCGATAATTCCGGTGGAAGGAGCCGTGGGCACGCTGGAAGGGGTGAAGTCAATCAATTCGCAAGTGAGCGGACGCGGCGGGCAGATTACATTGGAGTATGAAAAAGATGTAGACCTGAAGTACGCTTATCTTCGTTTGAGCTCTAAAGTAAAGGAAGTCGAGA
>JAKSBZ010000320.1 GCA_022360875.1 Cytophagales bacterium
AAGAACTTGTATCCTCCAGATATTATTGAGCAAACCACAGAGTATCACTTGGCTAAAAACACTATTCGAAGTCAGGTAATATACCTTGTGGTTGTAGTGGCATTTTTAGCTGGCATAGTATCTTTACCCTTTATTCGTGTAAATGTAAGCATGCAAAGTGGAGGTATTGTGCGTCCTATCACCGAAAAAACAGAAGTAAAAGCCTTGGTTTCGGGGCGTATATCGCATATTTTTATAAGCAATGAACAGGAGGTAAGCAAAAACGATACTTTGTTAAGTATTCAAAGCGATCAGCTAACAAGTAAATATTATTTTTTAGATAAACAAATAACAGAAACAAAAGACTTTATTTCTGATTTGAAGAAATTAGTAAGCCTAAAAGCTACACATTTCGCATCGACAAAATATCAAGGAGAATATTTAAAGTTTAAAGAACAAATACGACAGGCTAAAAATAAACGCAATAAGGCAGAAAAAGAATTGAATCGTAACAAGGAACTGTTAGAACATGAGTTTATTAGTAAAAAAGACTACGATGATTTGGTATATCAACACACTTTAAGCGAAAACGAATATAAAGTAACGGTATCGAATCAGTTGAGTTTATGGAAAGCTGATTTAACGCGTCAGAAATCTAATTTAGCCGATCTGAAAGTACAGTTAGCACAATTAAAAAAAGAACAGGAGCACTATATTGTAAAAGCTCCGGTAACCGGAACCATAGAACAGTTTATTGGAATTTACGAAGGAAGTAATATACAAGCAGGGCAAATTATCACAAGCATTAGCCCCGAAACGAAGCTTATAGCCGAGGTATATGTTAGCCCCAAAGATATAGGATATTTAAAGAAAGGAACAAAGCTAAATATTCAGGTTGATGCTTTTAATTACAACGATTGGGGTATGATTAAGGGAGAAATTTTAGATATCTCGAACGATTACATTTTGATGAATGATCAAGTTGTTTTTAAGATCCGATGTACACTACAGCGAACCGACTTACACCTGAGAAATGGTGTAAAAGGACGTATTAAAAAAGGAATGACCATTAGAGCTCGTTTTCTGTTGGCAAAGCGATCCTTGTATCAGTTATTATTCGACAGTGTGAATGATTGGTTAAATCCTGCACAAAATAAGCAATCGTAGAAGTTTTCATAATACAGATTTAGTACTATCGATATTTGATGTATGGTAGAAACATAAACTATTATGAAGATTATATAGTGATAATAAATTAATAAAGATATAATTAGGTGAAGAGATCAATAAGGGTTAAACAGCACGATATTACAGACTGTGGAGCTGCATGTTTAGCATCCATAGCAACACATTTTGGTTTAAAGATTCCTATTTCGCGCATTCGCCAGTATGCATCAACCGATCAGAAAGGTACAAATGTTTTAGGTGTTATTGAAGCCGCCGAAA
>JAKSBZ010000228.1 GCA_022360875.1 Cytophagales bacterium
ATATGGGGACTAATTTTCATAATAACATAACATCACCTAATCCGATAAAACCAACTTTGTTATTTACATATTTTTCTAAATACCAAACCACTCTGTTTATCAGTGATCGAAATACATTGTTATTCAAAAAAACTAAAACTCAACGGCGTAGCAAACGGAATCTTCTGCTTGGCTCTTTTCCCAAGCGCAAATTCAAAATACTTAGGCTTCAATCCATCACCCGGACGAATAACCCGAATATTTTCTTTCGTCAGAATCTCCCCTTCTTCAATATCCTTTACCGCATACACCGACCGCTTGAAGGCTAAGCTTTCATTCTCTGCGCTTTGCACGCCATACTGCACTTTGCCCAACGCCAGAAACGCCCGCTCAGATTCTTCCACCAAATTTCTCATCTCAAGAGGCTCCATCGAAAAGGCGCTGTCCACTCCACCGTCGGCTCGGCTAAGCGTAAAATGCTTTTCGATTACCCGAGCTCCCAAGGCCACTGAAGCAACCGAAACGCCAATTCCCATCGTATGATCCGACAAGCCCACTGGGCAATCGAACAACTGCGACAGATGCGGAATCGTCAGCAGATTGGTGTTGGAAGCGGAAGCCGGATAAGTGCTGGTGCATTTTAATAGCACAAAATCCTCGCATCCATTTTCTCTCAAGGTGCTAACGGCTTCTTCCAAATCAGCTAAAGTTGCAGCGCCTGTAGATAAAATTAAGGGTTTTCCTGTTTGCGCCACTTTGCTGAGCAAAGGCAAATCCGTATTTTCAAACGAAGCAATTTTATATGCGCTTACACCCAGCTCTTCCAAAAAATCCACTGAGGTTTCATCGAAAGGCGTGCTGAAAACCGTCAGTCCAAGCGCATGCGCGCGTTCGAAAATCGGTTTATGCCAATCCCAAGGCGTGTGCGCCTCATTGTACAATTCATACAGATTCTTTCCATACCAAAGCGATTCCTTGTCGTTAATCTCAAAAAGCCCTCCTCTAGCGTCAATCGTCATTGTATCGGCCGTGTAGGTTTGCAGCTTCAGCGCATGAGCTCCCGCTTGGGCAGCCGCTTCCACAATTTCCAAAGCCCTGTCCAATGACTGATTATGATTGCCGGACATTTCCGCAATCACGAAAGGCTTGTGATCTTGTCCGATAATGTGCTTGTCGATTTTAATTTCTCTCATGGCTTGCTGATATACTCCTGAAAACCCTTGTAAAACTTGCATCCGGACTGTACGCCTTGGTACGGACTGAGGGACAAACCCAGCCGCTCTTCAACCGCCCAAACCAAATCCTGAAAACCAAGCATGTGCCGAAACAAAACGGTGCTGGAGAACCGCGGGTTGATTTCAAAGACCACCGGCTTGCCGTTCGAAATCCGAAGCTGCACATTGATGCTTCCCCTCAATTCCAGTTTCTCGGCCAATTCGATTAACAGCGCTTCAATCTGAGGATTTTCTATGACTTCGCCATACCCGCTGAATCCTCCTATCAATTCCCGCTTTAGAATAATTGCTCTCACTGTACCGCTAGCCGAGCGATACAATCCGCAGGTAAATTCTCCGCTTGTTCCATCCAAATATTCCTGTGCAATGAAATTCGGATTCTTTTTCTTTAAAAACAAAAACTCTTCAAGGCATTCTGCCTTGAAAACCGATGAGCTCCCCGAACCTTGTCTGGACTTCACGATCAGTGGAAAGTCCCGTTCCTTTCCCTCTTCCAACAGCGACGTTACGGGAAAAGGGAAATCATGCTCCTTTAAAAATTCCGCTGTTGTCAATTTGTCAAACCCCACAGCTAAAGCTTTAGCGGAAGCCGTAAGCAGTTTTGCCTGACCAACATTGTCCAAACAGTCAATTTCGGACAGAAGACGCAA
>JAKSBZ010000032.1 GCA_022360875.1 Cytophagales bacterium
CAACACTGACATGCTGCTGGAGCCCCGTTTGCTGATGCCTGCCAACCCTTCAACAGCTTACCTTCAAACAGACGAAGGCGCCGATATGATCGAAAAAGTAGCTGAAAAAGCCAAGCACCGTTTTCGGCGCAAGCTAAAAACCTCCGAGGCCATTGCCGGACATTTGCTTGACACTCGGCCCGTACAGGAGCCGCGCCTCAACTATCGCCGTTTAAAAAACGCTTTTTATCAAAGCGATTCCGATTTGTTTACCTTTGTTCTAAATTATTCTTACAAGCAGGATATGAGTTTTGATGAAAAGGTCTCAGTTTTCTGCAAAATAGCGTTGCTTTTCGAGGATGAAATGGATTTTACGGGACATGTTGAAGTCTATGAAAAAACACGTTACGCTATTATTTTTCCATTTCGAAAAGAGAAAAAGAAAGCAGTGTTCAGAATTGAAGCAACAGCTTGAGTTGAATGAATATTCTTGTTTTCATTCAATATTGAAAGCCGCTTTTTCAGTTTCTGCTAAGAATTCCAAAAAAGGCTCCTCTGGGGCAACGTTTAATGCGGCAAAACCTTCAGCGCCTGCAACTATTTGTACTTCAGGAAGAGTAAAAACACTTTGGGGCATGGCGCTGTATGTCTTGTCCCATTCTGTTCGTTCAAAAGCATAAGTATGTCTTACTAGCTGCTTCAATCGCTCCAGCATATTTCTAAAAAAATCTATATGTGCCTGAACTTCAGAAAACACATATTCCTGTTTTAGAAGCAATTCAAAAATTAATGAGTTGCTTCCCAAGTAACCAGGCATGGTAACTTGGGCGTCAGTGCGCCGAGTATGGTTAAAGGAGCCCAGCGCATCATAAAATGAATTGAAGCGGCTGGATAAAGGCGAGTCAAACAATCTGGTTACTTCCGTCAGGTGATTTGTGTAGACAAGACACAAGCCATAATATTCCTGCACGCGAAGTTTTTGGAAAGTAATATTTGTGGTTTTAAAAATCAGTATCATAGCCTTCCGGAAAGCATCATGTTCTGCATCTGTAGATACGGCAATATCCGGTGGAATCAGATCTTCGGGAACAAAGGCATGCATATCAGTAGGTATCAGTTTTTCCGACTCAAGACTCTGCTCTTTCAGATTTTTTTTCAAAAGTTCTTTTCCTTTTTTTCGTGAAATAACGTTTCCGATAATATTTTCCAGAAGGCTTCTGGCCTTTTTCATTTTTTCTTTCACAGCCGTGGTTTTTGCAATCATCTTCTGGTGCTGCTTGAAACTAAGATTTTGTTTGGCCGTGAATACGGCATTGTAGTATTTTCGAATCATACTGTACTCAGCTTCAGAAAGACCGCTGAAAGACTCCGAATCCACGAACAATTCGAAATCGCTGATTCTGAGTTTTTCCTCCCACTGACGGATGCGGTCTGCCTTTTCCTCAACATCCGGCAAAACAGGAGGGCCGGCAGGAGAAGTTTTTTTCGTTTTCTTTCTGCGAAGCTTGGTTTCGGGACTAGGGGATTGTGACTGGCTTTTTGCGGATTCCATTTCAACAGCCGCCAGCATTTGCTGCCAGCCTTCATCGGTGTCGAGACTTGGCTCCGGGGTGCCTGCCCGGCTTTTTGCCTTTTTCTTTTTTTTCTTGGCGCCCTTCATGCTGCTGCTTCTGGCAAGAGCTGCGCTTTTTTTTGCAATCCCGTTTTCTTCATCCACTGCGTGACTGGCTTCCATGCTTTTGCTTCTCAAAAAAACAGAATCTGAAGATTTGTCTTCCTCTCCAAAATCCAAACTCTCCATTTTGGGTAAAAGCGAAGCAGTAGGAGTCATCGGAGTACTGCCTGTCGATCGGGAGGTTTTTTCAATTTCTGCGGCTACTGGCAATGCAGAAGGCTTATGGACCGCTCTTTCAGACCGATACTGTTTTTTGCCGCGGACAGGGGATGTTTCTCCAAAAAGCCTCGACTGACTTGCCAACTGCGCGTAACTTCTTCCCAACGCATCGGTGAACCCTATCTCCAGCCGCAAAGGACTCAACCAGCGTTCGATATCCTGCAGCGCTTTAGATATGTCTGATATTTGCAGCGAACCCGCCCGCATTTTGCCTTCGCCGTCATCATAAAAGACTATCCGGTTGCCCTGGGGTGACGGACTATAATGAGCCTGCTGAAATTCTATAGTTATGTTTTTCCTGTTTTTGCTGAAAAAAATTGATTCCACATCAATAGTGAGATGGGGATAACCCGCATCTCCGGGGATGATCATTGCATGGCGCATAGAGCTTACATGAAAACGGCTTTGGGGAGTACGCTCAAGTCCGCGTTTCCACCACTCAGAGGGCAGTGTACATCGAAAGCACTGTATCGTATTGTTCGAAAAAAGGGGAGGGGGGAACTTTTCGGCTCCTTTTTTTTCAGAAAAATTATGATCACATAATTTAGTTGTATTCAGATAGGTTATCATGAATTAATGCTAAGACACATCCGAAATATGCAGAACATTGTCTGCTGGGAGCAACTCTAATAGTCAAGGTTTGTTTTTTCTTTTTCAAATGTTCATTTTATCATAAAGCTTAGTTGTTATTTCTTTGCATATTTATGATATTAATAAATAAATATTTTCACTCTTTTTTTATTGGAGTCACTACTCAATTTTTATTGACCTTTATGATTAATAAACAAATTATTTCAACAACCGGCTTAAGCCGATTGTGTCTGTTTTCTTTGCTTGGAGTTTCCTGTGCAAAAAAAACAGCTCCCGCTAACGCTGTTTCGGAGATGAACAGCCGGCCGGAAAATAAAAAGCCGAACATCATTTATATTCTTACCGACGATCTTGGTTACGGAGACATCAGCGCAAACGCACCAAAAAACAAAATTAAGACGCCTCACATTGATCAAATGGCTCGTGAGGGGATACGCTTTACAGATGCGCACACTTCTTCCGCTGTTTCCACTCCGACTCGTTACAGCATTCTTACCGGACGCTACAATTGGCGCTCGCCTTTGAAAAAGGGAGTGCTATGGGGAACGGAAAAAGCACTGATTCCGAAGACACGCGAAACCGTAGCGTCATTGCTGCAAAAGCAGGGTTATTCCACTGCTTATATAGGTAAATGGCACCTGGGATGGGACTGGCCTTATAAAAACGACAAAATAGATTTTACGAAACCTGTTGCCAACGGGCCAAAGGAGCTGGGGTTTGGATATTCTTTCGGTCATGTGGCTTCACTGGATATGGCGCCCTATGTATATGTTGAAAACGGAATGCCGACCAGCCAGCAGATTATTCAGGCTAAAGGAGACAAGGGTTACGGTTATTACCGAGGAGGAGAAATGGCCGCTGATTTCGATATAGCCGATGTTACGCCGAACTTCTTCAGAAAAGCCAGCCGGTTTATCAGCGAGCATGCCAACAAAGACAAGCCTTTCTTCTTGTACTTGCCTTTGCCGTCGCCGCATACGCCTATCCTGCCAACTAAAGAATGGCAAGGGAAAAGCGGAGTGAACCCATATGGAGATTTTGTGATGATGATTGACCACTATGTAGGCAAACTAAACCAGCAGCTCAAAGAACTGGGCATAGAAAAGGAAACAATGGTGATCTTTACTTCGGACAACGGCTGCTCGCCTGCGGCAAAAATACAGGTAATGAAAGACAAAGGCCATCATCCGAACGCACATTTCCGCGGACACAAAGCAGATGCTTTTGAGGGCGGCCACCGCGTGCCTTTCATCGTAAAATGGCCGGAAGTTATTTCCGCCGGACGCACAAGCTCCCAAACCATTTGCACAACCGATTTTATGGCTACCAGCGCGGCCCTCTGCGGGGCTGACTTAGCAGAAGATGCCGGCGAAGACAGCTACAGCCTGCTTCCTATTCTTGACAATGACCCGGCTACAGCTTTTGAAAGAAATTATACTGTACACCACAGCTTCGACGGACTTTTTGCCATCACGCAAGGAGAATGGAAGCTGTTGGTCTGCGCAGGTTCAGGCGGATGGTCGTATCCTAGAGAGAAAAAAGCAAAAGAGATTAAGCTTCCGGCAATGCAGCTCTATCATTTGACGGAAGACCCATCAGAGAAAAACAACCTTTATTTTGAAAACAAAGCGAAGGCGAAAGAACTCATGGAAGTGCTTATGAAATGTGTGGATGACGGTAGAAGCACAGAAGGAGCCAAACAACAGAACGACGCGCCTCGGAGAGGCGGCAAATGGTGGCAGCTCGAAAACATGAAAATGCTTTATCAGACCGAATTTGCCAAAAAACAATAATTCAACAAACGGGGAGACATGCTAAACTCCCCGTTTTTATTCTGTAACTTTCCTGCCAGCCAATATTTGTACATTTGATTTCATGCAGGAAAAAACCATTCACCTATATTATGCGGATTCACAGGCCATTTGCCCGAACTATAGCCTGCTGGACAGAGCCGAACGCGACCGCTGCGATCGATATTTATCCTATAATAAAAAAGAAGAATTCCTGAAGGGGAGAACTTTTCTGAAGCGTGTGCTTGCCTGCCTCCTTTTCACGGAACCCAAAGCCGTCTCTCTTGCATACACGCCAAACGGAAAGCCGTTCCTGCCAAGTATATACGGAAAACCGTCTCTGCATTTTAATTTATCCCACACACAAAATGAATTTGCGCTGGCTGTTTCAGCTCAGCCGGTGGGAGTGGACATCGAGACCCGCGCTTCAAGCCGAATTGAGGACTTCAGGCTTTTTTTAAGCATTGAGGAAATTCAGGACCTCAATGCTGTCGAGGATACAAAAGCCAGAACGGCGCTGCTCTATAAGCTGCTTACACACAAGGAAGCCTTCATTAAAGCTACTGACAAAAAGTGGAGGCTCGGCGATTTTCATTTCCGTTTTCAAAACGGTTTATGGCAGCTTCGCTCGCCCGAACAAAAACTGTTTATTTTTAAAAGCTTTCAGCTTTCGGACGAAACCGAAACAACGCTTTGCACGCCTTTAGCAGATCCTGAAATTTTGATTTTCAACAAACTTCCGCCCTTGCAGGCTGAATAAAACCGTTTTGCAAATTATCATAACAAGATGATTTTGTATCTTTGCTGACCTGGAACATTATTTTGTATGATAAGATGAATCCTGTTACTTTTCAGATAAAACCCTTCGATGCGCTCACGGCCTTTGAACTTTATGAACTGCTGAAACTTCGAACAGATATTTTTGTGGTTGAACAGCAATGTCCCTATCCGGAACTGGATTACAAAGATTACAAGGCTTTTCATGTAATGATGTATTGCAAAGACGAGATGATCGGCTGTCTGCGGCTGCTGCCCCGCGGCGTGTCTTATCCGGAGGATCCGTCCATCGGTCGCGTTGCCATCAAGGCGTCTTTTCGCGGCAAGAAGCTCGGCACGCCGCTTATGAAACAAGGAATAGGCTTCATCAAAAAACAGTGGAGGGCCGACAGCATCCGCATTTCAGGGCAATTGTATCTGAAGCGATTTTATGAGTCCATGAGTTTTCAGCAAGTTTCTGAAGAATACTTGGAAGACGGAATTCCTCATATAGAAATGCTGCTGGAATTGAAGTGAGTGCAGGAAATCGGATGACGCGGCTTTGCCATGCATTTTTTTGCCGGATAAAAAAGAAATAGATAGAATGGAAAAAATAGGAAAATACACCGTGCCGGTTCGAAATATAGAGCTGGACTTTAACGCCGAAATATCTTTTGGAAGTATTGTAGGAATTCTTATGGAGAGCGCCGGCAAACATGCCGACGAAAGAAAATTCGGAATAAAGGAACTAATGACTCGCGGCTATTCGTGGGTGCTCACGCGCTTCTCGGTCCAGTTTGTCAGCTTCCCGACTTTTCAGAAAAAACTGCACATTGAAACATGGGTGGAAGACATCGGCGATTTTTTTTCGACCCGCATGTTTTTTCTAAAAGATGAGAAGGGAGAGTTGATTGCAACAGCCTGCTCAACATGGGCTGTTATTGATATGAGACTTAGAAAAGCAGTGCCTATACCAAAAGGCATCGGGGAAGAATACGTACTGGGTGACCGCGGCAACCAGATACCTGTGCCGGGAAAACTGGAAGAGCTGAACGGGCGTGCGCAGAAATCTTTCGGCGTGGAGGTTCGCTACACCGACCTGGACATAAACCGCCATGCCAACACCGTGCGGTATGTCCAGTGGATAATGAATGCGTTTGATCTGAAAAAACACCGAGCCAACCGAATCAGGGAATTTGAAATCAACTTCAATTCTGAGCTGAATTTCGGAGAAAATATCGAGCTGTGGGTAGAGGAGGAGGGAAGCCAGTCCCGAATCGAAATCAAACGCATATCAACCAATACAAGCGCCTGCAGAGCGTCTATTCAGTGGGCAGAAAGGTAAGAAGTATGTCCTAACTGCATTTCGCCCGGCAATGCCAGGTTCCCGCAGCCATCTCCGGGCGAAATGATTTTTCGAATAGCTTCCTATAAGTTGATTCTGAGCTGGCCTTTCTAAAAAAAACGGCATTCACCGCCAATCTCTTTGTCTTCGAATTTCTTGCATTCTTTTTTTCCAGCATCCGCGGCAGCTCTTCTTTTTTTCTAAAGCACAA
>JAKSBZ010000206.1 GCA_022360875.1 Cytophagales bacterium
GAGAACTCTCCAACCGGAAGCCTGGGATTTAAAGTGACGGGAGGAACGGCTCCCTATAGCGTGCAGCTGCGCAAGGAGAATAAAAGCATCAAAACGCTGGACGTCCAAAAGTCCGGAGAAGAGGTGAAGATTGCCGGGCTTCTGCCGGGCGATTATACGCTTTCCGTTACAGACGCCGCCAAATGCGGGTGGACGGCAGAAACTGAAAACAATATTAAGATTCCCCTGCTTGCTCCCGAGAAGCGGCTGACTTTTGAGCTGGGAGCTAAAACCGCCGACTACTGCGGTCTGGGCAGTGGAACCGTGGAGGTTGCCGTGAAAAACGGTAGCGCCAATTTGCTGTTCCAGAGGCAGAAAGGAGCCGGGGAGCCGGAGGAAACAGCCTATGCGGCCGGAAAGCTTACCGGCTTGCCGGCGGGCACATGGAAGATTGTGATGACTGACCGCGCGACGGGATGTTCCATATCGAAAGAGGGGCTCGAGATTAAGCCCGATACACCTTCAATAAAAGCCATTGTCCAGGACGCGCATTGCGGACAGGAGGACGGAGCAGCGGAAGTTGAGCTGAGCGACAACTGGAGCGGAGCCTACGCGGCCGAATGGCACATAAAAAAGACGGATGCTTTTGGCGCAAGCTCTCTGGAGGCGCTTGACTCAAAGCATGTTGTGAAGGATAATCCGCTGAAGATCGGTTTGCTGGGCTCCGGTGTCTATCACATAACGGTGAAAAGCGAAGAGAAAAAAGGCTGCAAGCTGACGAAGGAGATAATGGTAAGCGATGTGGGAGCGCCTGTTTTTACAGTGGTTGAGGGAAGCAGAAAAAAGGCCTATTGCGGACAGCCCAATGGCTCGCTGGAAATCAAAATAACAAAAGGCACAGGGCAGTATTCTTTCGAATCGCTCCCCAATACGGAAGCTGAAACGGCTCTTCAGAGAAACGGAAATTATCTGATCAGGAAATTAAAATCGGGAGCCGATCTGCTGATTCAGGTTAAAGACGGAGCGGGATGCAAATTTGGCCGCAAAGTAGAGCTGGAAGAAGACAAAACGGTGGCGGCTTCGCCGTTTTCCGTGAGCACTTCGCCGTCCTACTGCGGCAAAGCGACGGGCACTGCGGCAGTCAAAATCAGTGAAACGGATTTTGATATTGTGTCCTATCAGATGGGCAAAACAAGCCAGAAGAATCCGGTATTCAGGAATATACTGGCCCGCGAAGCCCCCTACCAGGTAACGGTTACCGACAGCCGGGGATGCACTTCCTCAGGCAAATTTGCAATGAAGGACGATCCGAAACAGATGCCGAAAATCGAACTGGCGGCCATGGACTCTTCGGCCTGCAGCCTGGGTATCGGAAGGCTCAAGTTTTCGGCTTCCGGCGGCAAGCCGGGCGAAGGCGGGTACAGTTATCAGTGGCATAAGGACGGCGTCGAGATGAAGGGATGGAATACGTCGGAGAAAAACGAGCTTTTTGCCGGCAGCTATCAGGTGAAACTGACCGACAACATGGGCTGTGTGGTTTTCAGCAAAATGACGCAGCTGAAGGACAAAAAGCCGATGATCGTCCGTTACGAGGGTTCTCCTGCCAGCTGCCCGGAAGTAGCCGACGGAGCTTTGAGCATTTCGCTGGCCAACCGGGAGATTTCCGGCAGCTGGTTCAGGTGGGGAAAAAACGCGGATTTTGAGAAAGGAGCTTCTGTTAAGAAAAAGCTGCCGAACGGCAGCCTGGCCGTAACTGTCCGCGATGTTTATGAGTGCGAGCAAACGGTTCATCCGGTTGTGGGGCTGAAACCGGGCATTTCGCTTAAGGCCAGCTTCCGGCACATCACCTGCGCCGGAGGACAGGACGGATGGATAAAGCTTGAAAACATTGCAAACGCACAGACGCCTTATGTCATTGTTTGGGAAAAGAAAAATGAAGAAAATGAGTACCTGGCGATTTCCGAAAACGGAACCGAACTGACCGGGCTGGCAGCGGGAACTTATCGCTATACGCTGACTGACGGCGCGGGATGTCCGGTTTCGGAGGAGATCCGGTTTGACGAGCTTTCCTCTCCGGTTGTGCTTGAGCTGGTGGAAAATGAAAGCCGGCCGGCCAGCTATTTCGGCGGCGCCGACGGCAGGCTTTCGGTTAAAGCCAAAGGAGGATACGGCGGCTACGTTTACGAATGGAGCACAGAACCGAAACAGACAGCGGCCAAGGCGACAGGTTTGTCTGCGGGCAGTTATTCGCTTGCGGTTGCAGACAAAAAAGGCTGCAAAGCTTCGGGAACCTACACGGTAGGACAGCCCGGGGCTTTGGCGCTTGAAGTACTCCGAAAAAGCAGTCCGAGCTGTTACGGCAAAGCCGACGGAACGGCCAGGGTACGCATAAGCGGAGGCAAGGCGCCCTATATCGTCAGTTTCCGAAAAGAAAAGAGCGATAACTGGTCACCGCTTATACGTCAACACAATATTCCGGACGCTTTCGAGTATGTGCTGGAGGGACTTGCTGTCGGGCGCTATGAAGTCAGAGCGGAAGACCAAAGCGGCCGACCGGAAGCTTTTGTTCAGACAGTAAGCTTGAACAAGCAGCCCGAGCCGCTGGAAATTGCTTCTTACAGCCAGGAAGATCCGCTGTGTTTCGGCAGCGAAGACGGCAGCGCCGAGGTGGCCGCAAAAGGAGGAACGGCTCCTTACACCTACTACTGGAAAGGCTTGGTAGAGAGTTCGCCGAAGGCATCAGGCCTGAAGTCGGGAACTTACGAGCTAACCGTGTGGGATGCGAACAAATGCTCGGTGGAGCGCACCTTTGAGCTGACTGATCCTTCGCCGCTTGCGGTCAATATCGATGAAGTCGTTCATCCTTCCTGTCAGGGAAAATCGGACGGCAGCGTGCAGCTGACCGCCGACGGAGGCACAGGCATATATAATTATCAATGGAATGACGGCACAGAACTCGAGACCGACAAGCGATCGGGACTTTCCGCGGGCATATACGAAGTAGCGGTGAAAGACGCCAACCAATGCCTGAAGCGCGTGGGCGGCATTGTGCTGAAGAATCCGGGAAGTCTTGTTTTGAGAGGATTGAATGCCGTTGATCCGCTGTGTTTCGAAAGCGCCGACGGAAGAGTTTCGGCTAAACTGAGCGGCGGTACAGCTCCATATCACGCGGTTTGGGATGACAAAAAAGACAAGCTCGCAAGAAATGATCTTAAGCAGGGCGATTACTCGGTTAAATTTTCTGATGCCCAGGGCTGTTCGTTCGATTACTCTTTCCGGCTGAACCAGCCTGAGGCGCTTCGTCTCGATAAAGTCGGCTATGAGCTGGCATCCTGCCACAAAGGTAAAAACGGAAAGCTGACCGTAACGGCCGGAGGGGGGATCGCACCTTACGGATATACTTGGACAGAGGGTCAGACTGAAGGCCGCGAGCTGTCGGGCATTGGCGCCGGGAATTATGTTGTAACGGTTTCCGACCGAAACAAGTGCCGCAAGGAGCTGTCGGCAGCGCTGCCTGAGCGCGATGACTTTGCCCCGCCGGCTATTGATCCGGCGATTACTATCTGCAAAGGCCAGCGCCTTCCGGTGGATGCGGGTGAGTGGTCGAGCTACCTGTGGACCAGCGACCGCGGGCTCAGCAAGACCGTCCGCAGGCTGGTGGTTACCGATCCGGGGAATTACATCCTGCGCGTCACCAACGAGCGCGGATGCGAGAAAACGGTGAATTTCTCCGTTGAAGAGCGGGAGGGCGTGCTCAAGGCCGGGATTGTGCTTCCGACGACGGTTTCACTGGGAGACACTGCTGTGCTGGTCAATATTTCCAAACCGGCACCCGACGCCGTGTTCTGGACGATCGGCGAGCAGGCTGAGGAACTGAAGGAAAGCACTGAGAACAAGAAATTCTTGCTTTTTGATGCGCTGGGCACTTATGAAGTGAGCCTGAAAGCCCAGCTGGGAGAATGCGCCGATGTAACGACTCGGAAAATTCGCATAGTGCTCGGTGAGAGCGACAAGGAAGACAAGCAGGCCAGAAAGCAGGAGGAGCATGGGCTGTTCAGGCGTGCGGAACTGTTTCCTGTTCCGGTTATCGGGATGCTTAATTGCCTTATTGAGCTGAAAGAGCCAGGAGAACTCGAAGCGAAGCTTTACGGACTGCATCTGCCCGAACCTTTGAAAAGCTGGAAGAGTACTGAAGTGTCGGCCGAGCATCAGATCTCATTGAATCTGAAGGGTTTGACTTCAGGGGTCTATCTGCTTCAGTTCGCTAGCGGAGGAGAAAGCTATACAAGAAAGATTCTTATAAAGTAATACATAGCAAATTTGCTCCGGAAAGTTTGCAAGAAGCCTTCCGGAGGATTTTTTCAATAAAATTTTTACCGGATACCGTCCATGAGAAGGAACCTGATTTTTTGGCTGTATTTTTTTAGCCTTTTGTTTATTTCCGAAAAAAAAGCCGGGGCGCAGGATTTTCCCGTGCAGGCCAGCGTTTTTCTGAACCGTCCGTATTCACCGTTTTTGTCCGACTACACTGTAGCCGACAACAATAAAGTGCTTCTGAATCTTTGGCTGAAGGACCTGGACCGAACGGGCTATCTGGTAAAGCTTCGCATCAAGTTCAGGGGGCTTGGATCCGGAGTGACCGTGGAGACCTCGCCTCAGGCTCAGCTCAGCCCGATTACTCTGGACGGAGGGAGTCCTGAGCAGCTGATGGGTGTGGATCTGGCCGAATATTTTGACCTGCGGAATCTGCTTTTTTCGGGAGGCATGAGCAAGCAGGAATACCTTCGGAGCAAAAAGCTGAAGGAGGGCCTCTACATTTTTTCCGTAGATGTGCTGGACTTTTACACAAACCGGGTTGTTTCCAACCACACAGAGACGATGGCTTGGCTCATACTTAATGACGGCCCCTTGCTTAACCTTCCTGAGGCGGGCAAGAAGGTAGAGATTATGGGTTCGCAGGCCGTGCAGTTTGTATGGACGCCAAGGCACACGGCATCGCCGAACTCGATTGCCGATGCCCGCTACAAATTTGAGCTTTTCGAACATTTTGCAAACCGGAGCCCGGAGGACATTGTGCGCAGCGCGGTTCCTTTGTATGAGGAAGAGGTGTTCGCTACTTCGCTGTTTTACGGAATGGACAAATACCCGCTGGAGCCGGGCAAGAAGTACGTGTGGCGCGTGAAGGCTTTTTCCCCGAGCGGTGCGGATTTGTTCAAGAATCAGGGCTATTCCGAAGCCCGCGTGTTTCAGTTCGGCGACCGGTGCCTTCCGCCGCGGAATCTTGTTACGGAGTCTTTTCATCCGAAGCGGGCCAGCATCCGGTGGATCGGCCGCTTTGCCGACACCGGCTACCGGCTGCGCTACCGGAAAAAAGACTCAGACCGCGGGTGGATGACTGAGGAGACAATCACCACTGACGCCAGCCTGAAGGACCTCAAGCCCGGTTCAACTTACGAGTATCAAATAAGCACTTCCTGCGGCGTTTACCAAAGTGAGCGACAGGCTTCAGGCGAGTTCAGGACAGCCGAGCAGGAGCAGCGTGACTTTACCTGCGGCGTGGCCTACACATCTGAAGACCTGAAGAATATGAAGGCGCTCGCCTCGCTGAAAAAAGGAGACATTGTTTACGCCTCGGATTTTGAGGTGGAAATCCTGGAAGTCAGCGGCGGAGGCGGGAGCTTTACGGGCAAGGGAAAAATCATCGTTCCGTTTTTCAACCGGGTGAACATGGCTGTAAGCTTCGATGGCGTGATGATCAACACTGATTACCGACTGGTAAAAGGAGAGATGAATATCACAGGCGCCGCGGTGGAGCTAATGGACGCCCAGCTGGTCGAAGAGCTTAAGGAGTTTATCGATGTGGCCGCTGATGTTACGGGCAAGACGGCAGAAGGAATGGAGCAGTTCAATGCCTTCTACAGCAGGTTTTTGGGAAAAATGCCCAAAGTATTGAAAAAGGAAATGGCGCAGGCAGGCAACGAAGTGAAGATAGCCAAGCGGCGAGTGAAAGCCGCCAATAAAGAGCTTGCCAGGATAAAGAAAATGCCCGAGTCGGAATTGAAATCCAAACGCCTGACGGAAGCCAAGCAGGAGTTGGAAACGGCGGAAAAATCATTGGCAAAGGCAAAAAAACGCAAAAGCACCGTTCGAAAAAAGATAACCAAGGCTATTGTGAACCGTGTTACGGATGGTGCGAAAGTATTGCTGACGATGGCCTCGGGCGTGAACCGTGTACTGCAGATGGAGGCCGGGCCGATGCGGAAGCAGAAAGCCGAAGAAGTGATGGTTTCTGCCGACAAGGTGTTGGAATTTCTGACTACTTTGGACGGGAAAGAGGGGCTTCCGAAAGGCGGCTTTGAGAAATATCAGAATCTGTTGGTAAATGAAAAACTCAAAAAAATTGGGGAAACTCTGATAAACGCGCAAAAGGTGTTTAGCAGCAAAGTGGAGGGCTACTTTAACGCCATACAAAAAGTCCGAGTTGCGGTTTGGACGTTTAAGCAGCTTTTCGGGCAGGGATATGAGAAGCTTGCTAAAGATTCGGGAGAACAGAAGATTGGCGAGGGCTGGTCGGAAACACATACCGTTACTTTTCAGGCGGAAAACGCCAAAGAGCAGGGCTTTGACAATAAAGGCGATACCTATGCAAAATACAAAGCCTACTATACCGAGATCCTGCGAGGTAAAAAGGGCAGCTACTGGGTTCCGTGGGCTTCGGCAGAGGAAGGCCGTTCGGTGACCGTCGGGCTGAGCGTTTCCGAAGGCCTGGAGGCAGACAAGCTGACGATGGTCTGCGGCGGCGAAAGCGTGCCCGTGTGGGACGAGGACGGCGTGGCTCTTCCGGCCGGGAAAGACAAGAAAAAGCAGACGTGGCAGGCCGTGCTGAACTACGGCGCCGAAGAACAGGAAACCGTCGGCGAGCTCAACGTGGTGCGCTACCCTGCGAAAACGCTCGTGCTTAAGGTGGTGCCGGTCAGCGGCAACCCCACAGACAAGCTGCCCGACGCCGGAACGCTGCGTGAATACCTCAACCGCGTGTACGGATGCGCTCAGGTTAGCTGGACGGTAAGCATGGAGAAGCCCTTCGAGTGGAACGGCGCCGAACTGCTCGACGACAGCCAGACAGGAGGCTTTGCCAACTACAACGGCGACATGAAAGCGCTTATCTCGGCCTACCGCAAGGAAAGAGGCAAAGCGCGCAACGGCGAGTTTGTGCTGTTCTGGGGCCCCGGATCAAAGCAGCCCGGCCTGGCGGGCTACATGCCGCTCAAGCGCCGCTACGGATTCATCTTCTCTCCGGCCATCGGCGGCGAGCAGGAAGCCAAGCGCACCATCGCCCACGAGCTCGGCCACGGCGCCTTCCGCCTGGAGCACACCTGGGACCTGCTGGGCGAGGACACCAGAAAGAAGACCGACAACCTCATGGACTACAACGGCGGCGAGGCGCTGTACAAATGGCAGTGGGACCTCATCCAGGATCCCGTGCCGATGATCGCCTTCGCCGAGCAGGAGGATGAGGATGGGAAAAGTGAAGTGAAAGGCTTATTAATATCCAGCCAAAAATATAAATCACTTTCAAAAATAGATATAGATCAGTATGCATTCCTTACGCCAAACGGGAAAATGATCACGCTTCCAGATGACAGCCAAGTATCTTTCACTGGGCTGACATCCGATAAAGACTTAAACAGGAAGTTATTCCGGGGAGCTTTATTAGGGTTTAAAACGGGTGGAAAGGCCTATTCAGCGAGATTTATAAAAATGGAAGATAATTATTACTTTAAAGGTTATTATTTCAAAAATAATTCTTGGGAACCGCGATCGTCCAATAAAGAAAAAGTATTGATTGGGGTTGAGAATAAAGACAATTGCGAGGTGTCTCTATTTGAAGGCAGAACGGATAATGGCTTTTATCAAAGGGGCAGTGAAGAAGCCGTTAAGGAATCAATTGCCTTAATTGGGCAAAACAAGTTGGATGCCTCATATTTTATTGATGGGTGTGGTTATCAGCATTCGTTTGTGAAAAATTTTGTTGTCAAGATGAACCAGGTGCACAATAGTAATTTTTCCGAAGAAGTGAAGCGGATTGCAGTCGTACTGGATGAAATAGGAGCTAAGTGGCTGGACGAATTCAATGACAAACAGTTATACAGTCCCTTTATGGCATCATCAAAAGCAGTAAAGAAGCAAGTGAGTGTGTATGACATCAAGCATACGAAAAAATC
>JAKSBZ010000396.1 GCA_022360875.1 Cytophagales bacterium
AGAAAGAGTAATGAGAATATGATTGATTTTTTCATGAGAAAATGAGAGATGAAATATAAAAGTTCTTTAATAAATATCACTTGTAAAGTTTTCCTGTGGCTTTCTCCAAACTAATGCGAGCTAAAATAGCCTGATACAACGAATTGAAATACACTGTCTCTGCCTGGCGAAAATCATCATCGGCTTGCACTACTTCTAAATTAGAGCCTAAACCCGCCTGATATTTCGCCTTGGTCCGTGTAA
Source organism: Cytophagales bacterium (assembly GCA_022360875.1). Taxonomy (GTDB): domain Bacteria; phylum Bacteroidota; class Bacteroidia; order Cytophagales; family Cyclobacteriaceae; genus JAKSBZ01. The sequence goes on from JAKSBZ010000396.1 coordinate 244, forward strand.
AAACCTTTTCAGCAAGTTTCATGTTCTGCCGAGAAACTTCCAGCGTTTCCTTATTGTCAAGCAACGCATTTCTCGCCTGCTGAATCTCCACGGTAATTCCCTGCTCAAGAAACTCCTTTTGATTGGATATTTTTTCTTGTCCGAATCTTGCCTGCCGGATCTGATAATGCTTCCTTAGTCCGTCAAAAATCGGCATGGTCAATTTCATCCCCACGACAGAACTCCAGTACCACCGTTCTCCGAGCAGCTTTCCCAATGAGTTGGCTCCAGATGAATATCCCGCACCCGCCACCAACTCCAGCTTGGGCAGATACTGCACCTGATACTGCCGCAAACTCAACTTCGCCAAATCAGCATTCACCTGCAGCAACTGGATTTCCACCCGATCTGAAAAATCAAAATCATCGGTAAGCAAATCTGATTCGTCTACAATCGCGGCCTCGCTGAATTCTCCTTCCAAAGAGAGTTCGCAGTCTTGCGGCATGGCCATATGATATTTCAGAAGCCAATAACTCAGCTCCAGGCCGCGCGCCGCATTATTTCTCTGCGACAACGAATTGTTGTAGTTAACCTTCAGCCGGTCTAGATCCGTCTCATCCACCAATCCTTGTTCAAGCATGGCCTCTGTCTCTTCCGCCAGTTTTCTCAGCCGATTGACGTTGGACTCAAAAGAAGCCAGACTTTTTTGGTTGACCAAAACCAGATAAAAGGCTTTTTTTACTGCCTCCACACGGTCTATCCGCGTTTGCACAAGCTCTTTGTCAGCTAGCTCGCGATACGTGCGAGCCGCCATAAGCCCCACAATATAAGAACCATCAAAAAGCAGCTGCGAAGCAGAAAACCTCGCACTTCCATCGTAAGCTACACCAAAAGGAATCACCAGCTTATCACCAGCATCCTTGTCATAAAACGGCGTACCTTTTTCATTCGGAAACACAGCCGGCTGAATATTGGGATTGCCGTTCATTGCCATGTTGAAATTCAGCTGAGGCAGGCCAGCAGAACGAGTCTCGCCAACCTTCGCTTTTGCATTGTATGCATCTAGCTGCTTGTTTTTCACCTCCGAATGGTACTCCAACGCGTACTCTATGCAATCTTCCAGACCCATGGACAACGTCTGCTGGGCATACGCGGGCGCCAGAAAAAAACCCAGCAGCCCCACAGACAACGCCAAACGCTTAATTGATCTCATTAAATTCAGTTCTTTTATAATGTTCATATAATTGTCTGCCTTTTGCAGTAAGTATCCCATGCAAAAAATGGTCAAAAAGCAAATCCTGTACTTTATTTAATTCAACCGTTTCCGGGTCCAGAAAGTCCTCTCGCAACCCAAGTCCAACTTCATAATACCGAAGCGCCGCTAGAACTGTAGAATCGAGTTCCGGCCGAAAAAAACCGTCGAACTTGCCCTGCTCCAAAGTTCCCCGAATCCAGTTCAGCACAAGCCCTTTCTTGAACATCTGCAAACGCTCCCATATTTCAGGGAAAAATTTTCTCAGCTCAAAAGTCAATACCGGGTTTACTTCCTTCATTTGCTTTCGCAAATGCAAACACTGTCTGTACATTTGCTGCACGACATTCTCGCTTCCGGTCACACATACACACAGATTACGCTCTTCTTTCTCAAGCTGCTCTTCTATTACACACTTCACCAATTCTTTTTTATTCTCAAATATCTCATAGAGTGTCTTTTTCGATATTCCAATTTCACAGGCAATCTGATCCATAGTTACCGAACGAAGTCCGTACTTAAAAAACAATTGAGTACTTTTGTTTAATATTTTAGCTCTTAGATTCAATTTGTTTATGCATATATACTAAAACTACAAAAACTCGTAAGTTACTTCTCGTTTTTTGCATTGATTTTCAACAACATGTATATAGAATTTTTCTATATGATATAGATTCCGTCAATGGCGAATTTACATATCTTCAACATCAATAAAGGCCATTAATACACAAAGGGCCAGGTAGTTAGGAAAACCGGTAAAATCATAAGCTAAAAGGAATGAACTCTTCAAATTCAAAAAAAATTATCACTCTGTCAGAAGAACACTCTCTGTCTTATTATGAATACGGAGACGGCCCACGTGTTTTGCTCGCCTTCCACGGTTTTGGGCTGGACGGTAGCATTTTTGAAGGATACTCCAAACTCTTTCCGCAGTACACACTGTACTCTTTCAATTTGTACTACCACGACCTGGACAGCCGGTACCCAATCCCTTCCCGGTACAGTCCTGAAGAGTTCTTGCGTATCATGAATGAATTTTTCATCCAAAAAGAAATAAACTCTTTCGACCTGCTGCTTTTCAGCATCGGCAGCCGGTTTGGACTTACATTGCTCACCCGATTTCCGGAAAGAGTGGAACACGCCACCCTCATTGCTCCAGACGGATTGGTCAGCAAAACAATCTACCAATTCGCAACAAGGACACTGATCGGAAAATTCTTGTTTCAGACCGCCTGTCGTTTTCCGGCGCTGCTGGAATTGCCTATTCAGGCTCTCACAAAACTTAAGATCCTCCCAAAATCCATCGAAAAGCTTGTTCAGAGCGAACTGGCCAACCGTTTTCTAAGGAAAAGACTCTACAACACCTGGACACTGGCGTCTTCACTCATGCTAAACGATCATGAATTAATACAATTATCTAAGCATTTCCCACATCTTAAAATCCAGGCTTTTCTGGCCCGCAAAGAAGTTGTATTGCCCAACCGGCAAATCATCAAAATGCTGCCAGAAACCTGTGACATTCAATGGGTAAACTGCAATCATTTTCAGCTTCCCCGAAAAGTCTGTGAGATTTTTAAAAACAAATTATGCGGAGAAGGACTCTAACTAGGAGGTTATTTTAAAATAAATTTTTACCTTTGCGCTCGAAAGGAAAACCTGTAGCAATGGCTTCAGGGGATTCTTGTTTCAAAAATTCACTGACAAACGATGCCTGTAACGCACAGGTTTTAAGAAAAAAGCGATCAAGAAAACTAATACGATATTAAATATTAAAAATATCCCATTACGGAGGAATCTGCCCGATGGTGTAACTGGCAACACGTCTGATTTTGGTTCAGAAGAGTCTAGGTTCGAGCCCTAGTCGGGCAACTACAATCCCGTTATGAGACTTTACAGTCCGTAACGGGATTTTTCATTTTAAACAAAAAAGTTAAAAGATCATTATCTAACACTATGTCCGCTGTTAAAATTTTCTCAGGTTCTAATTCACGTTATTTAGCCGAACAAATTGCGCATTGCTACGGAACCGCTTTGGGTAACGTAGAAATTCAAAAATTCAGTGACGGCGAAATCAACCCGATATTCCACGACTCGGTAAGGGGATCGGACGTTTTCATAGTTCAGTCCACCTATTCACCGTCGGACAACCTAATGGAAGTGCTGTTAATGATCGATGCCGTAAAACGCGCCAGTGCTTCGCACGTAACTGTTGTGGCGCCTTACTACGGCTACGCTCGACAAGACCGCAAAGACAAGCCTCGCGTGCCGATCGGAGCCAAGCTTGTAGCCAACCTTCTGATGGCTGCCGGAGCTGACCGCATCATGACTTGCGACCTGCACGCTGGACAAATTCAAGGTTTCTTTGACATACCTGTAGACCACCTCGATGGTTCATTCATTTTTGTCCCTTATTTGCGCTCACTTAACTTGGAAAATATTATCTTTGCATCCCCGGATGTGGGGGGCACCAAAAGAGTGCGCAATTTCGCGCAGTTCTTCAACGCCGACATGGTTATTTGCGACAAACACCGCAAACGCGCCAATGAGGTTGCTTCCATGCAGGTAATCGGAGACGTAGAAGGAAAAGACGTTATTTTGGTAGATGACATCATCGATACAGGCGGAACGCTGTGCAAAGCGGCCAGCATTCTTCAGGAAAAGGGAGCTACCTCTGTTCGCGCGGTGATCACCCACCCTGTGCTTTCGGGCAAAGCTTACGAAAATATTGAAAACTCAGACCTTGTCGAACTGATTGTCAGCGACACTATTCCGCTGAAACAAAGCAGTCCGAAAATCAAGGCCATTTCAGTGGCTGACATGTTTGCAAAAGCAATACGCAAATTGCATGACAATGAGTCAATCAGCTCGCTGTTCATTAAAAGCTAATTTCATCCCTTGTAAAGAGGGAATTAATTTATATTAACACAAATATCATTATGAAAACTGTAGAGATTATAGGGTATAAAAGAGCAAATCTCGGTAAAGTTGAGGCAAAAAAACTGCGTGCAGAAGCTAAGGTTCCTTGTGTATTGTACGGAGGGGATGAGCAGGTACATTTCCACGCGCCTATGTACCTTTTCCGCGAGTTGCTTTACACGCCAAACTCATACTTCGTAATTTTGAACATCGAAGGAACAGAGTACAGAGCAATTCTTCAGGATGCACAGTTCCACCCGGTAAGCGACGTGTTGATGCACGCTGACTTCCTGTTGCTGCAAGAAGGCAAGAAAGTGAGAATGGATATTCCTGTTGAGCTTGAAGGCAGTGCGCCAGGTGTAATCGTCGGAGGTAAACTGGTAATGAAAGTTAGAAAACTGACTATTACGGCCACTCCTGAGAACATGCCTGAAACTATCAAAGTTGACGTAAGCGAACTTGAGCTTGGCAAATCAGTAAAAGTAGAGGCTATCAAGCCGGAAAACTACGAAATCTTGAACAACGCCCAAGTATCTATCGCTTCTGTAACTATCCCAAGAGCGCTAAGAAGCAAAATGAACGAAGAAGCTGAATAATCAGCATTTATGCTTATTCGATACAAATCCTGCCATATCTGTGGCAGGATTTTTTGTTTTGATCTTTTTCGTTTTTCAACATCGTGATTACCTATATATTTAATCCGGTTTTTCAAAACTATACAGCACACTCATTTCATGAAATATTTAATTGTTGGCCTGGGCAACATAGGCCCGGAATACGAAAACACACGTCACAACATCGGCTTTATGTCGCTGGACAAAATAGCAGAAACCAAGGGCTTGGAATGGAAACTGGATCGCCTGGCTTTTAAGACCGAATACAAATTCAAGGGACGACACATTCATTTGATTAAGCCCACAACGTATATGAACCTCAGCGGCAAAGCGATGAAGCATTGGATGAATTCCCTAAAAATTCCGAAAGAAAACGTTTTGGTTATAGTCGACGACCTTGCTCTTCCGTTCGGAAAGCTCCGCATGCGTCCCAAGGGATCGAGCGCCGGACACAACGGCCTGAAAAATATTGAGGAACTGACCGGAGGCGCAAATTATCCAAGACTGCGCGTTGGAATCGGCGACGCTTTCTCAAGAGGAAAACAAATAGATTATGTAATGGGAGAATTCAACGAAGATGAACAAGCAGAACTCCCTGCCCTGTTGGAGAATACTGTTAAAATTATCGAAGGATTCTGCACCATCGGCATCCAGCGCACCATGACCCAGTTCAACAACTAGCAGCCTAGTTGCACACTAGCTGTTCTTTTCACAAACAACTTAAAAAAACACGCTTTTTGTTCAGCAATGCTTGGCCTTTCCATAAAAACAGAAACACCGCAGCCAAACACAAACTAAAAGTTTTGCCTGGCTGCGGTGTTTTATAACAGAGCTGTATTTCGGCTGCGCTTGTCTCAGCATGAGCATGCTGCCCGAAAAGCGAGTCCGCAGTCTCTGCAAGAATAGATTTAGGCTTTTGCTGTCTCAAAAAGTCGCTCGAAAAGCTTGTCCACTTCTTCAATCAGCTCCTTTTCTATCGCCTTGAAGGCCGCTTTTTTATCCTGCTCGCCTTTCGCTACTTTTATCTTGTCAAACAACTGAGAGCGAAGCACAATCGCCTCTCCGATAATCTTCTCGAACTCAGCCTCCTTGGACAAGTCACTGATTGCGCCCATTTGCGCCAGACTCTCTCCGATCACCTCGCTCACCAAATAATTCACCGTTTTTTTACTGTCTCTGATACTTGCCATTGTAATATAATTTTAAAATATAGGTAATTTTCTGTTTAATAACTCGACGCTCAACTTCCCTGCAGCTGCATCACCCCGTTAACCTGCTGGCCCTCGATTGGTTACAGCTTTCGAGCATGCGGAAATACCGGCAGTTCTTTCATCTGCGTGTACCGGCGCCCTTCCTGCCGGCAGCAAACATGCTGCAGCCCGTTGGTCAGCAGAACATAAGGAGCCCCGATTTCCTGATTATATACGGCGGCCTGATGCCAAACCTTTTCGTCAATTCTCACATGAGGAGCTTTGCACTCAACAAGCAAAAAGCTCTTGCCCTGTTGGTCGTAGGCTACAATATCGGACCGTTTGTGCAACCTGTTGAAAGCCACGCCTCCCTCCAGCCTCAGTAGAGACTTCGAATACCCCAGCGAGCCGACAAGCGTATGGACCACATGCTGCCGCACCCATTCCTCTGGTGTAAGGACCAGATACTTCCTCCGCACAATATCATAGATCTCTTCTCTTTCGCTGTTTTTTCTGATCTTCAGCTCACAAATGGGAAAATTCAAAGGCTGCATAAATTAGCTAGTTCAAAATTCTATGTAAGCTTAGTAAAAAAATGGATAAATACTAAATTTGCTTCATAAGAACTTTATCAATTTTTAAAAGGGCCTCACAGCAGCAAGCATTCTTTCTATGGATTTTATCCCCGTTCAACATCAAGCCTACCTTGTACTAGGCATTCTGGCTTTGTGCTTTTTCGTCATTTACAAAGAAATCCTCAAGCCCTTCCTGGCTTTTCTTCTCACTGCGCTGCTTTTTATGCTGCTCAACATTATCAGCAGCCGCGATGTCATTCTCGGTCTTTCCAACCCTTCGATACTGTCCATAGTTCTGATCATGATCATCACCTCAGGACTTCGGAACAACTACAATATTGAACTGATTTTCAACAAAGTGTTCCGCCAAGCCGAGACCTACCGCTTTTTTCTTTTCAAAATGATGAGCCGGGTTGCCGTCCTCTCCTCGTGCGTCAACAATACGCCAGTCGTTGCCCTGCTGACACCTTATGTGCATGAATGGGGACGAAGAAACAATATTGCACCTTCCAAGCTGCTCATTCCCCTGTCTTTTGCGACGATCATGGGGGGCATGCTCACCATCGTAGGCACTTCGACAACTCTCATTTTAAATGGTTTTCTTGAAAAATACCAGCTTCCTCCCATTGACGCAGTACACCTTCTCCTAGTTGGCAGCGCTGTAGTAGCGGCCGGCATCTGTTTTCTAACTTTTGCTTCGAATGCCCTGTTGCCCAACAACAAAAGCCCGTTGGCAGAATTCAATAGAAACCAGAGAGAGTACCTAATGGAAACCAAACCCAGCACCCATTCGAAGCTAATTGGCAAAACAGTCAAACATGCGGGGCTCCGCAATCTGGAAAACATGTACCTGGTGGAAATCATACGCCGGGGCCAGCTCATTTCACCGGTTGAACCCAGCGAGCAGATCGAACAATACGACCGGCTTATTTTTGCCGGCGACACCGACAAAATTAGCGACTTGCTGAAGAGCGACCTTGGACTTACCGTTCCGACCTATGAAAAGCACCTCGCCAACCAAAATCTGTCAGTAATCGAAGTGGTTATTGGCAAAAGATCGAATCTGATCAATAAGACTCCCAAAGGGGCCGGTTTCCGTGCACGCTACGACGCCGCCGTAATAGCCATTCACCGCCAGGGCGAAAAACTAAGCGGAAAAATCGGCGATATAAAACTGCAGGCTGGCGACCTGATGCTGGTTTATGCCGGCAATGAGTTCAAAGCCAAAGTGGACTTCTACAAAGATCTGCACCCAATCAGCAAGCTTTCGGAAATAAAAGGCACAACGCAAAGACAGTCAATATTTTTCCTGCTAACCAGCCTGGCAAGTATCCTGTGTATTGTTTCCGGCGTCTGTTCGCTTTTCGAAGGACTGCTCATCATTTTTACCAGCATGCTTCTCAGCCGCATGATGAACATTGAAGACATCAAAAACGCCATTGATCTGGAGCTTATCGGCACGCTTGTTCTTTCCTTGTCCCTGGGGCAGGCAATAGTTTCCACCCATGCCGGAAACATGATTGCGCAGACCTTTATTCCCGCCTTCGAGCCCTACGGAGCAGTCAGTATGCTGGCCGGTCTCATGCTCGTCACTGCTCTACTGACTTCCTTCATCAGTAATGTAGGTGCCATATCCATTATTTTCCCGATTACCTATTCCATAGCCCAAACAAGCGGAATCGACGGCACGCCGCTTTACCTTGGCATAGCATTCGCCGCCTCGGCGGCCTTCCTGACGCCAATCGGCTACCAAACCAATCTGATTATTTACGGACCGGGCGGATACACTTTCCGGGACTTCTTCCGCATAGGCATACCTGTCAGCCTGATTTATCTGAGCACAGCACTATTCATTATCAGCTGGATCTGCAATCTGTTCTGAGCAGAACAAAAGCACAAAAAAAGCCCTTGATGCTTCAAGAGGCTTTTTTATTGGCGTATTTTTTAAAAAAACAAATTTATTCTTTCTCTGCGTCAGACTCTTCGTTTTCAGTCTTAACAGCACTGTTGTGTTTAAGCTTTTTGGAAATCACTAAAAAAGGACCGGTCACTACCTTATCGCCTTCCTTCAGTCCTGAAAGAATCTGAATGTTGTCAAAATCGCTGATTCCCGTTTCTACCTCCACCATTTCAACCTTGTTCTCTCTTTTGACAAAAACCACCTCCTTCTTAGCTTCTTCACGCTTGCTGGCAGAAGGCTTGTTTTCCTTCCCTGTTTTTTTACCCTCTGACTTGCCGCCATCGCTGCTTTCCTCCTCTACTGAAGCCTGCTTCACTTCCGACTCATTTCGCAGAGTAACCGCGGCAAGAGGAACTGCCAGCACATCAGCCAGCTTTTCGGTAATGATTTCCACGCTTGCTGTCATGCCCGGTCTGAACGGATTCACCATGCGCCGCCCTTCCAACCCCGACAAGCCCTGAGTTGACTCATTCAAAATGCGAATTTTCACCAAAAATTCCGTTACGGCATCAGCAGAAGCCTTATGGTTGGCCGTATTCGCGATTTCGGTTACTACTCCTTCAAATTTCTGTTCGGTGTGCAAATAAGCGTCCACCTCAATAACAGCCGTATCCCCTTCCTGCACGCGGATAATGTCATTCTCGTTTACATTCACCTGCACCTCCATCTGTCCAAGGTCGGCAATGCGCATCATTTCGGTTCCGGCCATCTGCGCAGTTCCCACTACCGTTTCGCCTTTTTCAACGCTCAGCTTCGACACCGTGCCGCTCATCGGCGAATAGATCATGGTCTTGTTCAGATTCTCTTCGGCATCGTCCAAAGACGCTTTAGCGCTTGCAATGGAATACTCAGCCGCGATCACGCCTTGTCTGGCCGCTTCAAGATCGCTCACCGCCGATTCGTAATTTGCCTTGGACTGCTCGTATTCTGAATCGGAAATCACTTTGTCCGCATAAAGGTCTTTCTGGCGCTTGTAGTTGTTTTCAACCTGAATAAAATGCGATTTTGCTTTGGCTCTTCCGGCTTTTGCCCTGGCCAGCGAGGCTCGCTGCTGGTTGAGCATGGCTCGCATGCGGTCAACCTGCGATATCCAGTTATCCGGCCGGATTTTCGCCAGCTGCTGCCCCTGAACTACCGAATCGCCCTCTTCTATGTACAGCTCAATGATTTCGCCCGACACCTCGGGACTGACTTTCACCTCTGTTATCGGCTGCACGTTGCCCGTCGCTCCCACCTTTTCGACAATAGTTGCAAGAAGCGCCTTGTCGACTGTTACCGTCAGCTCGTGTTTCTTCCCAATTATTCCCGTCTTTTTACCTATCAGCACGAATACAACAACCAAAACCGCAACGGCCACCAAATACTTCAAAATATTAGATTTCTTCTTTTTTTTTGACTTCATGCTATTAAAAATTTAGAAGGACAAAGGCTTTCCTAAATAAAAATCAAGGACTTTGGTTTTAAAAATATAATCATATTTAGCCTGAATAAGCTGTGACTGAGCCACTACAAAATCCGTCTGGGCTACCTGATAATCCACAAAACTCACAGCTCCCAGATTATAGCGCTTTTCCTGTGCTTTAAATGTTTCCTCCAGCGACTCTACCTGCTTCTGAGCAGACTGATAAACTTTCAAGCTGGCCTGGGCATCATTGTAAACCTTCTCGATTTCCTGCCTCAGCTGGTTGTCCACCTGCTTTCTCTGCAATTCCTGCTGTTGCTTCTCAATCTTGGAGCGCTGATAAGCAGAACGTATGGAATACCCGTTGAATATCGGAAAGCTCAAACTCAAAGAGACACTGTACCCTAAATTGTCCTTGTACTGTTTGCCCATTGAATAACCGTCAACCACAATTGGCTGATCCGACTCAACAACCCTCGGCATTGAGTAAACTACCTGCGTTTTATCATTATTTAAAAGTCCTATAGGCTCTGCTCCAAATTCATTTTTTACTCTTCTGACGCCGTCAATATAAGAATCCTGACCGTCTGAATATCGCGTCCCAATCCCCGCATTCAGCGACAGCGAAGGCAGAAAACGAACAAAGGCATTAGCCAAAGCGGCATTGGCGCTTTTTACATCCAGTTCCGATTTCATTACTTCCGGAAGAACAAGCAAGGCCTGATTATATACATAATCGGCACTGGCCGCCTCCAAGGCTAACCCCTCCACGGTAATTTCCGGAACAGCGACCGAAAATTTTTCCGAATCAGGCAACTGCATGGTCTGCTTCAAATTCAACAACGCGGCATTCAGTTCATTCTGCCTCCTAACAAGATCCACTTCGCGTGTTGCCACTTGAGACTCCATGTGCAGCAAATCAGTTTTTGGCTTGGCACCAGCATCAACAAGCGCCTTGGTCCGGTCCCTCTGCTTTTTAATGCTCTCAAGCTCCGACACCGCCACACTTCTCAGCTCCTGAACGTAAAGCGTGTTCAAGTAAGCTGTGGCAATTTTCAGCCGGATATCGTTCTCCGTCTTCTTCAGTCCAAAGTGGCTCGCCTCAGCCTCATACTCTGCCTGTTTAATTCTGTTGCGGATTTGGAAACCATTTACAAGATTTACCGACGAATTCAGCCCTGTATTGTTGGTATACAGTCTCTGATCTTTATACTCATAAGTAGTCTGGTCCAGCGAACGCCCCCAGCTCATCGTGTTCCCAAAAGAAGCATTCAGACTAGGAAGCTGCCTGAGCTTTGCCTGCTTGACCGAAATTCTGTTCACTTCCACCTGAAGTTTCGCTCCCTGAACCTGTAAATTGTGCTTAACACCATACTCTATGCATTCCTGCAGCGTCCATGTTTTTCCTGAATTGTCTTGGGCCTGTACCCCTGCCTGGGAAAACGTAACAGCAAAAAAGAGTATAAGACTGATTTTTTTTCTCATCTGTTAACATGTTTATAAAAGCCAGATGCAACCTTCCTAATGCCTGCTGTCCTTATTTGCGACCAACACAAGAACGAGGAAGGCTTCATACTGCTGTTTAAGATTCTATATCCGGTATGTATATAATTTTGTCCACCCAGTTCAAGCTTCTCAAATACTCAAGAGATATATCCCTTACGCTGCTGTCCATCTCAATTACCTGGCACGCCAAGCCTTTCTTTCCTTTCCGCGTCACCGACATCGTTGCGATATTGCAGTCCTCCTGAGAAATAATGCTTGTAACAAATGCAATGCTGCCTTCACGGTCTTCGGCCGTTATAATGAGCGTATGCAAAACACCGCTGAAATTGGCCTTGAAACCGTTGACCTCCGCAATGTTGATCACACCGCCGCCCAAACTCTGCCCCACGATTTCCACTTCATTCCCTTCGCCTTTGGCTAAAATCCTTATTGAATTGGGATGCATAGTAGACGCATTGCCCACTGATTTGAATCTGTACTGCAAGCCCTCTTCTTTAGCATGATCGAAAGAAGTTTTTATCCGCTTGTCATCCGTCCTAAAGCCCAGCAACCCGCCGATCACCGCTCTGTCGCTGCCGTGGCCTTCATAGGTCTGGGCAAAAGAATTATAAAAAGTAATATCGACCTCTTTAGGCTTTATACCCAGAAGTTTCCGCGCCGCACGTGCAATCTTCACTACTCCTGCGGTGTGCGAGCTCGACGGGCCAATCATCACCGGACCGATCATATCAAATACACTGCTTCTTTCTGACATATTACATTAATTCAATTTTACTTAATATCTTTGAAACCCTTAAGAACAAATTTACAAAAGGCAACATGCTTACATAAATGTCATATTTTCTTCAACAGCATGTTTCGCCAATAAAAAAATTATGATTCATTATTTCAACGGACTTTATATTCCCTCCGACACACTCATGTTTCCGGCCACTGACCGAGCCTTCCAGTACGGCGACGGACTGTTCGAGTCAATCGTCATCCGAGAGCAAAATTTCAGCCTGCTCCCGCTTCACCTTAACCGCCTGAGACACGGAGCGAATCTTTTTCAAATTACATATAAAGAAGAACTTAACAAGAGGCAGTTAGCAGAAATCATTACGGAACTGACAGCCAAAAACCGGCTCACAGGAGATCTGCGTGTCAAACTCATGCTCTGGAGGAAAGAAGGAGGACTGTATACGCCGGAAAGCCGGGAAGGAAACCTTCTGATCACAGTAAAAGACTGGAGCCTTCCTTTACTGCAGGTAAAAGAAGCGCTGGGTATTTGCGAAAACGTCCGGTTGAGCCGCTCGCCGCTCTCGGCCTGCAAACTCATTAGCGCCGCGCCCTACGTGCTGGCCAGCCTCGAAAAGAAAGCCAAAGGCGCCGACGAGCTCGTCCTCACCGACGCACAAGGGAATGTGGCCGAGTGTATTTCATCAAACCTTTTCTGGAAAACCGGCAGCAATTGGTACACCCCGGGCCTGGAAACCGGATGCCTTCCCGGCACCATGCGACAGCGGCTGATCGAATGGATGAAAATCAATAAAATGTGTCTAAAGACCGGGCTTTACGCACCCGAACAGCTGAAACAGGCTGACTGCATCGTCAGCACCAACACCGCTTCGATATGCTTTTACCAATACTTTTTGGACAAAAAACTGACTACAGACCATAGTCTGTTTGACCGATTCAAATAAACCTTCAAAGCAAATGACTGGATATCAAGCAGTAAGGTGAGACACTCCAACGTTTTTCAAACAAACCGGCTTTTTGCCAAAGCTCTACGCACACAAAAAATATCGCCATATTTTTTTTCTGACATGATTGACATATCAAAAAAGTGCTCTGCAACACACAAAGCACTCTGTCAAAAAAAGTGATGGAATAAATTGCTGCAGTTAACAATAATATGCCATCCAATCATAAAGATACCAATTTCCGTAAGGGTCCACTTTGTAATGATACATATTGTAAACATTGGTATCGTTTGAAATATTTATTATAAGATTGTGTTCTCCTTGACTATTTATTTTAATCCACCCGGCAAAATATAAATCAGCAGCGTCACCTGTAACAACATTCCCATTGACTTGTACAGGAACAGCTAATGAGCCATAATTGCAGCTCCAAAAATCCAATGTCCAGCTCTGATTCGGGATTGGAGCTTGACTTACGTTTTTTTCTGCATTCGAAAAAATAACACCCGACAACATTAACATTGATAAGAATAGGGTTTTCATATAATTATTATTTTTACCCTGACAGGCGGGCCGCCTATAAGCAACTCATCAATATTATGTAATAAATATGTATTTATAAAGCTAAAATTAGAAAAAACAACGAGAAGGTGCCGCCATATCGATCACAGGAAACTGTCAGTCTGTTAATTTACAGCCTTGCTCGACGTAAAAAAGCCGCTCCGGAACTTCATACCCCGGAACGGCTTTCATATTTTTATTCAACAGCAGTAAGCTGCTTTACTGCACGGCTTTGTCTTTTTCCAGCTCTTTCAAAATCCTTTTCTTCAAGCCTTCACAGCCCGCTCCGCGACTCAGATTTCGATCGATCACCTTGCCGTCTTTCCCCACCAAGACATAATGCGGAATGCCGCTTACCTGAAACTTCGCTGACAGGATATTCCATTCATCACTTGTTACCCGAAAATGCTCGCCCTTGACTCCGGAAATCACTTTCTTCCAGCGCCCTTCGGGAGAAGTATGATTCGTAATATACATAAACACCACATCCCTGCCCTTCAGCTCCTCTTTTATCGGTTTCATCTGTGAATGCGCCTCCATGCACGGACCGCACCAAGTCGCCCAGAAGTCCACCAGCACAATTTTGCCCTTGAATTTCTCGATCATGGATTCAAACAGCTTGTCTCCCTCCACATCCGGGGTATTGTGCATTGAAATTTCCGTAGAATTCTCCAAGGCCTTAAGCCGGCGTTTGCCTTCGGCAATATGCTCATCCAAAAAACGTCCGAACCCCGGATCCTGGAACAAACCCTTTACAGCGCGAATCTCATCTTCGGTACGCTCCGGATTCGCTGCAGGGCTTCTCGTCAGGTTATTCATTCGAATCAACTGAAAGGCAAAAGGCTCGTCTCCATTCCAAAAATTATCTGTGACTTTCTTAAAACGATTATCAACCATTTCTTTGTCCACAACCATTGCAGCATCAACCGGATTTTTGTTCACCAAATCAGTAAGCTGCTTTCTGTACTTCTCTTTGTATGCTTTCATCTCCTGCTCAAGCTCCGGAGTCACTGACTGCTTTATTTTTTCAATCAGCGGTTTATCCTCCTCAGCAAAATCCTTGTCCGAGCGAACAACATATGCAACCAAATCCACTAAACCCGTCCATCTCTCCTTCCTAACCAGTTCCCGGTTCCGCTCGACAAATTTGTTTATCAAAGCTTCATTCTCTTTTCCCAGTTCAGCTACAACGGCCAAAATGTTCCGCTCTTTTTTCAAAAATCCAAGCAACTCCTTTTCATCATCAGAAAGCCCCCTGTTTCTTTCTAATCGCTCCAAAATCAAACGATACAATTTATTTTGATCATTTCCTTCAGGGCGAATCCAGTTGCAATACGTCAGCCGATTGATAAATGAGGAATAAGTGCTCGCCATCATCAGCCCTTCCTTGTCATTCAGATTTTCCGCATTCAGAAAATTATAATAAGAAGCCTCCAGCTTAGGCATAGGGTAGTCCTCCTTCTTCAAATCCCGATGAAAATAAAAAACATCCATGCGCGCATAATTCATATTCAACAAGGCCTCCAACACGGTGAACTTGATATCAGCACGCAGCAGCTGCTCGCCTTTTTTGCTCAGATTTTCCTTCTTCTTCAGCTGCTCAAACTTTTCCAAGGTCTTGTCTTTCTTTTTCAAGCAATACGCTTTGTATTCCTCCGGGCTGAAATCAAGAATTTCCTTTTTGGAAATACTTCGCTGACTGAATTCCGACAGAAGCTCTTGTCCGTGTCCCAAATCCTCGTTCACCCGAGCCAAGTCCCCCATGAAAAATTCCTTCCCATTCTCGAATACCTGAATGCTTGTCTTACCGGGCTCCAGGAAAACTTCAGTAAAAGCCACTGGATTCAGATCCACCATAACTGTGCGCGGCATGTAAACCGGCACCTCAACCGAAAACGTGCCGTCCTTTGCGATATAAAACAAATGGCTGTCCTGCCCATCGGTAAAATGGTTGTCCATTATTATGCGGCCGGTCTTAAATCCCCACTCCGCTAAATATCCCGGAATTACGCCTTTGTAAATCGCCTTGCCAGGTTTCATATAATTCGCCAGATCATACGGCTCGTCGCTGCTCTCAGCAACAGTCCTTGTTTTCGTATACTCCTTCCATACCTTTGATGAAGCTCCTATCCTGCACTTGCCACCCTTCAGCAATCTTACGTAATACACTTTGCTCAACTCCTTAGCTTCATTCCGCAGCTCAACCGTCCCTTTGTTTCTTTTCACCTTCAGGTTTAAATATCTCCAAACACCCTCAGGATCAATCACCTGATCCTTCAAGAAACAAAACGACAACCTGCCTTCTCCGTCAGTGCTGTACCATTTGCCCAGCAGTTCGGCGGGCAGTCCTTCCGGGGCTTTTTTCTCCTTCAACCGAACCGCCTTTATCGCCCAGTTGCCGCCTTCGTTATCCTCTCCGAATTCGAACATTTCGGTTTCTTCAGAAAGCGGAGGAAAATAAAGGGTATAATGAACTACTCCTGAATCCGGCGGATAATTCCTCTCATTGATTTCCAGCCCGTCAGCCCGCAAAACCGTCAGTTTGTTTTCTGTTCCGCAAGCTTGAATATAGGACTGGCTTGGCACAGAAAACCACGCTCTAGGGTGGCCTCTGAAAACAAAATCAACTACCGTAGCTTCCTTCTCCAATTTTACTTGTGTAATGGACAGCCCTCTTGCCAAACTGAGCTGATCAGGGTTCTTAATGACCTTTTGTGCCATAGACAGATTGCTTGCCAGCAAGGCAAACATAACAAATACTACTTTTTTCATCTGCATTATGTGTTTTTTAACAGCCAGACATAACACCCATTGCATTCGCGCTTCTTATGTATGTGAAGCCCGACTTACATGGATATTTCATCCTTTTGATTTGGGTAATAAACTTAAATAAGCATCCCTACTGTTGCTGAGCTGCAACCAGAATCGCCAAAACACTGCCTATTTCAGCTTAAAAAGTTTTACATATTTTAATTAAAAACAACTTAATATAGAAAATATTATTTATATCTTAATAAAAAACACTTTTAAACTGTCGAATTTATTAAAAACACTGAAGTCTTTCAGCACAAATAGTTAAAGCAGGGCGAAATTTGCTCTCTGCCCGCTCGTTGGCGCAAGACACAAAAAAAATCCCTGAATCACTCCAGGGATCACTGCACAAAACCCGGGGACGAACCAGCACATGCCCCCATTTTTTTATTATTGTACGCTAAAAACAAGCATTAGCTGCAGTGCATCAAGCAGTTACTTAATCCGGGTTTTTCCCTCACCCTGCTTGCTTGAAGACTTCACCGCCATAAAACACACGAAATAAGTGTGTTTCGTATTAGAGTTATCTCGCCTCGGATCAGAAACTTTATTCCCGTTAGTATCAGTGTTCCTCGCCGGAGATTCTCCTCCCTTGTTCGACCAGTACCCGTCTTTATCTCTTCTGTACCAGTGGAAGTCGATCGCCTTTGTTCCATCCGTGTTTCCGTCTTGGAGCTCTAGAAACAATGCCACTTTCGTCCAGCCCACCTGGGGTTCAGCTGTTCCCTCCAGCTTGACTAAACCATCTGCTTTGGCCGCGTTAACCACATCAGCCGCCGAAAAAACTTCCGGAAGAGTAATACCCGACGCTTTTCCAGGAGTTGCTCCAAACACCGACTTGTCCTTAAAAACTACATTGCAGGCATAAGCGTAGCAATTGTGCCGGGATTGAATAGTTGCTTCGCCCTTTCCATCGTTCCAAAACAAAGGTTTATACTCCGGCACATTCACCGTGCTAATGACGTCCGATTCCTCCGACTTGCTGCACGAAATGAATACTGAAAAAGCCAAAAAACAGATCAAAAATAAATTCCCTCTCTTCATACTCGTTTATTGTTTTATGAATAATTTCATTATTGTTTAATTATTGATTTCATTCATAAGACAGCAAAACACGGCTCTGCCCTAAACCGCGTTCAAAAAAAAATTCACCAGAAGATTTTTCAATATTTCTTTCTCCCTTATTTTCAGCAACTTAATCCCTTAAAAAAAAATTAAATTTAAGCAATACGCTATGCCGACGCTATCTCAGACATTAAGGTCGGCACCAAACATCTCGCTCCCTTTTTGGCTGCCAGTTTTTCATGTCATCTTCGCTTTTTACAGCCCGCAAGGCACAAAAAAAGCCCCTGATTACTCAGAGGCTTTCCACTTATATAACTATTAAGCTTATTTTACTTTTGCAACGATTGCGGCGAATGCCTCAGGGTGGTTCATTGCAAGGTCAGCCAACACTTTTCTGTTCAACTCAATGTTTGCGTTTTTCAGCGCGCCCATCAAAGCCGAGTAAGACATTCCGTGCTGTCTTGCACCTGCATTGATACGTTGAATCCAAAGTTTTCTGAATTCTCTTTTCTTAACTTTTCTGTCGCGGTATGCGTATACACCTGCTTTTTCAACAGCATTCTTTGCTACTGTCCAAACATTCTTTCTTCTTCCGAAGTAACCCTTAGCTAACTTAAGGATTCTTTTTCTTCTAGCTCTTGAAGCTACAGTGTTTACCGATCTAGGCATAATTTTTTAATTTTTTGACAGTTGGCGCCTTTTCAGGTCTTAAGACCAATTGCCGGGTTTGAAATTAACTAACCGATCCCTGAAGGGATCAATATAAAAAAGAAACGAGTCCTTAGATTCTCAACAAAGCTCTTACGTTCTTCTCGTCAGACTTGTGTACAAGTCCTGTCTTCGTCAAGTTTCTCTTCTGCTTAGTTTCTTTCTTAGTCAGGATGTGGCTTTTGAAAGCATGCTTTCTTTTGATTTTGCCGGTTCCTGTCAACTTGAATCTTTTTTTAGATCCAGATTTAGTTTTTACCTTAGGCATAACGAATCGTTTTAAATAATTAATATATAAACAAAGCAAAGAGTAAAGCGGACTTTACTCTTACCCAATAGTTATCGTATCTGCAAAGCCCAAAGGCTTTCCGCCCCTTACTTCGGCTTCTTAGGAGACATCATGATGATCATACGCTTGCCTTCCAATTTCGGCAACTGGTCAACTTTGGCGTATTCCTCCAATGCTTGAGCGAACTTTAGCAAAAGAATTTCTCCGCGCTCCTTGAAGACAATGGTTCGTCCTACGAAATGCACGTAAGCTTTCACCTTACACCCGTCTTTCAGGAAGTTCATCGCATGCTTCAGCTTGAAGTTGAAGTCGTGGTCGTCGGTATTCGGTCCAAAGCGTATTTCCTTAAGAACGGTTTTCTGAGCTTTAGCTTTTATTTCTTTCTGCTTTTTCTTTTGCTCATACTTGAACTTAGAGTAATCGATGACCTTGCATACCGGCGGGTCGGCCTTCGGCGATATTTCCACCAAGTCCAGCCCTTGCTCCTTTGCCATTTTTCTGGCTTCCTGGATTCCGTATACGCCAACCTCTACGTTTTCACCCACTACTCGAACTTCGCGTGCGGTAATATGCTGATTGATTTTGTAAGGTTCTTCGACTCTTACCCTACCGCGATTTCTAGGTGCTCTTCTTTTACTAATTTTTCCCTCCTTTTAGTTTTGGTTAAAAAATTCGGTTCGCAAATATGACTAATTTTTCTCACTTAGAAAATATAGCCTTTAAAATTTATTCCTTAAGAGTGATTTTTTATCAAAAGAAATAACTTTTAGCATAATTTCAAACATAAAGCCTGCAGATTCACAAGGAGTTAATCTGCAGGCTCGTCATTTTATTCTATTCCCAGGCTCTTGGCTTTCTCTTTTTTGAAAAAAGCGATAGCCTCTTCCAAAGTAAAAGTTCCAAGATCTCCTTCGCCTTGCTTGCGGATTGACACTTTGCCTTCCGACGCTTCCTTCTCGCCGGCAATCAGCATATACGGAATGCGCTTAAGCTCCGCATCGCGAATCTTGCGGCCGATTTTCTCGTCGCGATGATCCACAAAACCGGTAATATCGGCTTCTTCAAACTGCGCGTACACCTCGTTGGCATAGTCAGCGAACTTCTCAGAGATCGGAAGCACGGCAATCTGCTCCGGCGCCAGCCAAAGCGGGAATTTGCCCGCGCAGTGCTCAATAAGCACTGCCGTAAAGCGCTCCAGCGAGCCGAACGGCGCGCGGTGAATCATCACCGGACGGTGCTTCTGGTTGTCCGAACCAATGAACTCCAGCTCAAAACGGTTCGGCAACTGATAATCCACCTGAATCGTTCCAAGCTGCCAGCTTCTTCCCAAAGCGTCCTTCACCATGAAGTCCAGCTTAGGTCCGTAGAAAGCCGCTTCTCCCAGCTCGGTCACGGTGTTCATGCCTTTTTCGGCCGTCGCCTCGATAATCGCGGCTTCGGCCTGCTGCCACTGCTCGTCTGAACCAATATATTTGTCTTTCTTTTCAGGATCTCTCAGCGAGATCTGCGCAGTATAATCGTAAAAACCAAGCGCCTCGAAAGTATACACCACCAGGTCCATAACTTTTTTGAATTCGTCCTTCACCTGATCCGGACGGCAGAAGATGTGCGCGTCATCCTGAGTAAAACCTCTCACCCTTGTCAGTCCGTGCAGCTCGCCGCTTTGCTCGTAGCGATACACTGTTCCAAACTCAGCCAAGCGCAGCGGAAGCTCCTTGTAAGAGCGCGGTCTTGATTTATATATCTCGCAGTGGTGAGGGCAGTTCATCGGCTTAAGCAAGAACTCCTCTCCTTCGTGAGGCGTTTTGATAGGCTGGAACGAATCCTCGCCATATTTTTCGTAATGGCCGGAAGTCACATACAAATCCTTGTGTCCGATGTGAGGCGTCACCACGCCCTGGTATCCCGCCTTTACCTGCGCTTTTTTCATGAAATCAGTCAGACGATCTCTCAGGAGCGTTCCTTTAGGCAACCAAAGCGGCAGTCCCATGCCTACTTTTTCAGAAAAAGTAAACAGTTCCAGTTCTTTTCCAAGTTTTCGGTGATCGCGTTTTTTGGCTTCTTCCAGTCGCTCCAAATGTTCTTTCAGCTCTTTGGCTTTCGGGAAAGAAACACCGTAGATACGCGTCAGCTGCTTGCGGGTTTCGTCGCCACGCCAGTAAGCACCGGCAACGTTGAGCAGCTTGACAGCCTTGATGAATCCCGTGTGCGGTATGTGCGGTCCGCGGCACAAATCAACAAAATTCCCCTGGGTATAAAAAGTAATCTCGCCGTCTTCCAATCCTTCGATCAGCTCCAGCTTGTATTCATCGCCTTTTTCAGTAAAATACTTTTCAGCTTCAGCTTTAGACACTTCTTTTCGGGTATAGCTGTTTTTCTGTTTAGCCAGCTCAGCCATTTTTTTCTCAACCTTCTCCAGGTCTTCAGCCGTGAAATTGTGATCGCCAAAATCCACGTCATAGTAGAATCCAGCGTCAATAGCCGGTCCGATTCCCAGTTTGACGCCCGGATAAAGCGCCTCGAGCGCTTCAGCCATCAAGTGCGCCGACGAATGCCAGAAAGCGGCCTTGCCGTCGTCATCGTTCCAGGTCAGCAGCTGCACCTCAGCATCGCTGTCAATCGCGCGTGACGAGTCCCACACCTGGCCGTCCACCTTCGCGGCCAACACATTCCGGGCCAATCCCTCGCTAATACTGGAAGCGATTTGTGCCCCTGTCACCCCCTTGGGGTACTCCCGCACACTGCCGTCAGGCAGCGTAATCTTGATCAAATCCTGATTCATTAAATTGTTGGTTAAAAAAATCAATACTACAAACTATTGATTGAGAGCAGTCGAATCATTTTCCGATTCCTTTTGCTGCTCATCACGTTTCTTCCGCAAATTAGCAATTTTTATTTCAACTTGCGCCAATTCCTCCTTGGCAATTGCATTGGCTGTATCAATTTGCAAGAGGGTCCGGTAATCCTTTCGGGCCCTCCAGTAATACCCGCGCTTGTTCCAAGCGTTGGCGCTAAGCTCCCACGCCATCGTATTCAGCGAATCCAGCCGCTCCGCCTTCTGCGAATACAAAAGACTGGAATCGTATCGACCTCTTTCCAAATATGTTGCCGCCAGCCTGTTCAGCCAGTCTGTCCGCAAGCTGTCTTCGCTCAGCAGCATCTGATATAACCGCTGCGACTCGGTCCAGTTTTTATGATCGAAAAACAATCCGGCTTTTTCGGCTAAAAGCCGCGTATCCCCTCTAAATTCCGCAGGCAGATTGTCAAGCAAACGCACCGCAAGCCTGTCCCTGCCACTGGCAACATAAACAGCAAAAAGCCTGTCAAAAGCCTCGCGATTGAAGTACTGAGCCAAGCTTTCGCGGTAAATCCGGACGGCTTCCGCAGTATCTTTAAGATACAGTTCAACCGAGGCTTTTTTATTGAGCAGATCCGGATGCCCCGGATTTTTTCTTACCACCTCAGTAATAAACTGCAGCGCTTCTTCGGGTTGTTCTTCATCCACAAGAAAATCGGTCTGCAGTAAAAAAAAGGTCAGCGAAGGCGTCTGCAGCCGGTGATAATGCTTCAGAGCATCTTCGGCCACTACGGGCTCAAGCTGCATAGAACTCCTGGCCAGCAGCAGCCAACTGTCCGGCAGCTTGTCGTTCAGCTGAACAGACTTTTGCAAAGAAGCGATCGCTTCTAGGGTGTCGCCGAACTCAAGTTCAATCTTCGCCTTCTGATAGTACAGCAGCGGATTCTGGCTGTTGCCCCTTACCCGCCGGCCGTACTTTTCCAGCAACTCCTGTTTTTCCTGTCGCCCGCTTCCCGGAGCCTCTTCCATCCGCTGCCGGCTGTGTTCTCCCTTGCATCCCCCCAAAAAGGCAAAAGCCAAAAGGAGACAAAAACGGAAACCGAAAGAAAAAAAATAGAGTTCTATGTTCATAAGTATTAGGTAGTCTTTTTAAATAAAAAATAAAGAAACTAAAGTTCGGGCAATCATGAAAATCATTTTGTCATTTATTATAGCAACGCTTCTCATTATCAGCCTGGGCTACCTGGCAATCAAACTGCTTCTCTTTCTTTTCAAAATTGTATTCGGACTAGTCTCTTTCGTTTTCGCCGCCGCCATACTGTTCATCGTCGGAATTTTTGTCCTCATCGCCTTCAGCCTTATCGGCTTTTTCCTCTTCAACTTGCTAACAGCTTTTTTCTAATCTGCATTCCCCGGTATTTACACACACTTTTACCACATCTATTACATGATGCGCGCCCTTAAAGAAGAAAAACACAAAGAAATCAAGCTCCATAAAAAGGGAAACGGTCTGTCTTTTCCGCCGCCAATTCAAGGCATGTTTCCCTGGAAAAAAAAAACAATATAAATACAGAAAAGAAGAAGCCGAAAAAATGTCGCGTTACGGCCTAATGCCGGCCGAAAAGGATTTTCTGGAGATAGTTCCGCCCGTGCCTTACGAACAAAGCCGCCCGGAACCCAAACCAGGCGATCCGGAAGCAGCTCCCCGGTACGAAGACATCGGAATTACCGAAGAGCACCGGCTCCAGTTCGCTCCTCCGGACTATTCCCCGCCAAGCGGCCCCGAACCCAGCATAAATCCGCT
>JAKSBZ010000233.1 GCA_022360875.1 Cytophagales bacterium
CGCAGCGACATCAAAAGCCTCGCCAGTCCTTTTACACCCTTTTTCTCAAAAAGCTTCTGTTTCTCTTTTTCTTCCTTCTCCGCTTTTGCATCTTTCACATCCTTAGAACTTCTGCGCCGCGTGCTTTTTCTCTTTTTCCTCGGCGAGTTCACCGACTTCAAATACTTGCTTTTATTGTAAAGCTTCACAAAATCCAGCTTGCCATCAAACCCGTACTGACGATTATTGGAGATCACGTTTCCGACATAAGTTTCCGGATTCTGCGGATCGGGAAGAGCTCCAGCCTGCCAGTTGTAGTTCACGCTGTACGTGGCATCCACTTTTGTCCAGTCGGTAATAGGCAACTTGCTCAGCGGCAACTGATACGTTGCTCCGATCGTCTGATCAAACTGCTTAGTCCGTCCCAGACGCAGCAGGTTTTCTATAATGACATCCTTTTCTTCTTTGGTGTCGATGTCACCGTACGGTTCGTCCACAAGCGCATTTACCCGAGCGGTATAATCAAGCGAAAAACTGCTGAACAAGTTCCAGCGCATTGCATAGTTTCGGTTGAAATAAAAATATTTATCATAAGTGGGATCAACCCCTTCAATAGACAAATCCGCATTTCTAAGCTGAGTCTTTACAAAACGCCGGTCCAGATCGCCGTTTACCGCCAAGCTTGCCGGAGCAAAATTGATATTAAAGTCGTAGAGCCACTTCAAATACGGTTTATTCAGGCTTTTTATATTCTTGAATGGTTCCCAGATAAGTTCCGGAGGCGTATACTGATAAGCCACCCCAACCCTGTAATACTTATTTATGTACGATTCCGTATTGTAATTGGAACGCTTCACATCGCTGTATGCATAGGTAAAGCTTAGGTTTTCCAAATCGAACGGATAAGCTATAGCATCAGGCTTCCGCTTTACCTTTCGCACATTGGTAAAACTAATGGAACGCCGCGTTGTCCGATCCTGCACGGCTCTTTTGTAGTCTTCCCGCTCATCAGGATCTTCGAATGCATTCAAGGCCGCCGTAAGAGGAATATCCGGGTCCAGCGGGTCGTAATACGGCGTCATGATGTCCTGTTCGTAACTGACAAACATCGGAATCTGCACACCGAGCCGGTCTGGGCCTAGTTTTTCTAAATTCACTCTGGCAGACAAATCATACGCCAGGCGCTCTTCTCTTGTCCGCTCGGATATTCCCTGCTGAATCTGTCCGAATCCAGGTGTGCTGTATTGTGTCGTGGCATTCAATTCTACAAAATCCGCAAGCTTGGTGTTCATCCGCGCGTTAGCCGCCCAGCCCGACATGGAGTTAAAGTCTGTAACCCGGAATTCATTTACCCAAATACAAGCACTGTGTTTTCGAGGCGTCGCCGAGCGAGGATTCCGGAGCCCAATCATCAGCGTTTGAATACCGCTGATTACCGGTTTCCCCACAATAGTCAGTTTATAGCGCTCGTACGTGTCAGTGTAAGGCAGATCGATATCGGTTTGAGCCCTGTTCCGTGCTTTTTTCAAAGTATAAAGCGCATCAAACGGCACATTAATCTCATTTGCGGCAGGCCATACCGATTCAGGACTAATGTCTCCTTTCGGGCTTATTTCCAAAGGAACCTCTATCTCGTAGTAGTTGTCCGTAAAGTCGGAGCCAATGCGCACAAAAGCCACCAAATCGCCGTCTTCCGCCGTTTCGCTTTCGGCGTGAATGAACATTTTCACCCGCTCGTAATTCACAAGGTCCAGCCCTACATTCTTAAAGGCCGCGCGAGCGTCCCGGTCTTCCAGATCCTCCACACACAGCTGCATCGACTGCTCGTTCAGCTCCCGTTCAATTGAGGAAGACTGGTCGCGGTCGCGGTTGATGCCCGGAGGCAGCACGTAATTCGGATTGTCCTCTACGTTCACCGCCGAAATTGTCAAGTTGCGGTTGTCGGTTTCTTTGGGAATTTCCCATAATCCCTTTTCGTACAAACTTCCGTCGTATTTTCGCCATTGGGCCCCTACCATTCTGAAATCCACCATACGAAGCACCACCGGCTGTTTCCAGCCTGTCAGATATGTACGCAAAAACCGGATGTTGTTAAAGCCTTCGATGGATCCGACTTTTCCTTTCGGATTGCGAATAGGGATTCTAAACAAATACCAGTTTACGGTCTGGCCTTCATGCTGCGCAGGTTTTTTATCCACAATGTACTGCTCTCCTACTTCCAATCCGCCTTTTCTCAAATCCAGCTCATAGTAGTAATATTCCTCCAAGGTAGAAAGCGTATTGTCCTGGTTGATGTCCTCATTGTCCGGTGAAGCTGTATTCGAGGCCGGAGTGCCGCTGGTGGTAATCGGCGAGTTGTTTTCCAGACCATTATATGACTTGTACCGCTCCAGAATGCGGTGATTTCTTTCATCGTGATAGTTGCCGAGGTAGTACCGGAAATCGTCGGCCGAAGGGTCGGCTTCAACAGCGCTCCGGGCCTGAGGATTCAGCTTTTGCAAAAAACGCTGGCTGTAAAATGCCTGCTCCATATTGTTTTTCAACCCGTCCAGACCCACATCCTGATTTTCGCGGGCAGACTCGCTGTTGTCAAATGCCCGAGTGAGAATTGCCTGAGTGGAAACCCGCCCCCAAGGACTCATGTACTCCACACCGACGTTCGAGCCGTCCGGCGACAATCCGTTTTCGTAAGCGTGCTTATTGTTTTTATAAAGATCTTCCGAAACGCTTCCAAGGTTGAAAATCAGCTTTCCTCCCGTAGTGTTGTTTTCGTTAAACACTCCATCCCTTACTTTTCCGTGTTCTCCCTCAATAAACGGATCCAGCATCCAAAATTCAATATACTCGATATTGGTCTGGTCAAAATCCACCTCATTTTTTATAGCCTTGGTAATACCGCCCCAGTTCTCCTCCGGCTTGCTCATCAGCCCTTTATCATCCAGACTAGTATTGTAGTTGTACGGACCCCGCTCGCTAGGAAAATACGCCAAATCAAAAACCGCCAAGTTGGTGTTGATCACCTCCTGGTCGCGCCGTGAAAATATCTCTTGCGGCGGCACTGCTCTTACGTAGTTGTTCAACAGGTCGTCTTCGGTAATATTATCCGGCTTCCGGCTTGAGCTCGAGCGGTAAAAAACGTTGTCGATAATGTACCAGGCAAATTTTGCGCGCTTGCGGTTAAGCGCCAGCGTATCTTGCCCGTAGTCGTAGCCAAATTCATTGTTTGCCGTTTTCGGCGTCGCTGCCAGTTTCCACTGCTCAATATAATTGGCAGTAACCGAATAAGGAATCACTGCACTTTCAAAATCATCGATATAGGAAGTGCTCTCTCCTGTGACCTTGTTACTCGTTCCCGAAATCAACTGAGCAAACTCGGCATTGAACTGAAAAGTAGAAGGCTCTTTTGTAGATATGATCGGCAAGGCATCCACCATTCGGGTAAGCATTTTGGATTCTGTGCGGTAGTTCACATTGAACCCATACTTCAGATTGTTAAGCGGTTCGTCGCCGATGGCAACACGGCTGGCAATCGGCCTCTCGCGAAGCCACAAGGCAGTGGCGCCAATATTAAAGTCATCACTGAATCTATATTCCAAATGATTCCCCAGCAAGGTCCGAGACTGGACATTAAGCAAATCCGGCTTCTCGTAGGTTACCGTAATCTTCTTTCCCGAAGTCAAAATACTCTGATTCACTATCGTAACCGTTCCCTGGCGGTAATCCACCCTGTAGTCTCGCCCTTCTGTCAGCGGCAAGCCGCCTGCGCTCACCACTACGGAGCCTTCCGGAATATTGAAAGCCGGCAAAGCAATTTCGCTTGACGAACCCGAAGGCACACGGCCCTGCAGAGTAAACTTGTCTTTGTTGCTCTGTTGCTGCGCTTCTGTTTTTGTCTGAGAATAAAGCTCTCCGTACACATACTTGCTTATCAGCGATTTCTCAGAATTCGAATCAAAATTAGCCTCCAAATCAGAACCGAAAGGTTCGAGAATAGGGAAAACAACCACTCCGTATTCAGGTATTACGGTTATCCCTTCGATATAGTCAAAGAAACCGTCTCCCTGAGCCACGGGATCTCCGTTCTGATTTACCTTGTCAATTCCCAGAAGATGCACCAGCGGTCTGTCTTTAGTATTCGCACCTTCATTCAAGCTTGGATTATCCAGTCCTGTGCGGTCATCCCGGTACAAAATCCTCATTTCAAAACCTTCGCGCTCGATTTGGGACACACCCAAACTGTAAACGTTTTTCATCATCAAGTCCCAGGTATACGCCTGCGCATTGATCTTATTCGGACGCAAAAGTTTAAGGAAAATCAGCTCGCTTTCCTGCAGTTTGGAGTAATCCTCGGACAGCTCCCCCACCTTGTACACCTGTCCGTTGTAAGTGTATTCGTAAGAAACAGCCAGCATTTCATCATTCTGCAGTTTTCTTTTCAAAGAAATATAACCCAGCGGTTGGTTGAAATAATACTCTTCTCTGTCAAGCTTGCGGGCTCCGCTTATCTGCACGTAGTCCAAAGAGTTTTCGAAACTCGGAAACTCACCTGACAGCGCCGACTCCAGTCTGCTCGGATCCCTGTAATCCGGATTTCTTCTCAGCGCTCCGAAAAGACTGTTCGCTCCGTTGTCAGCCGTTGTGCCCGAAGACGAGATCTCGTCTTTGCGGTAAATTTTAGAAGGCTCGCCCAAATCCTGAAACGCCACCACATTGCGCAGCGTCGTAGTCGTGTTGTTTCGGTTAATCAAATAAACCTCCACTCGCGTAATATTCACTCCCGAAGCTACCTGAGGCAAGTTTTTCAGCCACCTTTCGTAATTGTCTCTGAAAAAGTGAGAGAGAAAGAAGTGGCGGTTGTCATCGTAATCCGAAGCTTTCCGGTTGAACTGGTTCCCCTGTCCGGGCGTTCCGTCTGCGCCAATGGAAACAGATTCCGTCTTTCCGCGCTGGTCACTGAAAACTGTTGTCCAGTACAAGCGCCCAAACTGAAACTGCGCCTTTACTCCGAACAGATTCTGCGCCCCGTTGATCAGGCTGTTGCTTACGCCCATACTTACATTACCAACCTCAATTTTCTTAATAATTTCCTCGTCGAATCCCGTGTATTCAACTTTCATATTATTCTGAAAATCAAAAGAATTGTTGTTGTCAAAATTGGCAGTAACCTTCAGTTTTTCTCCAATTTTACCAATCAAATTGAGGCTCATCTGCATGTCAAACTCCAATCCGCCGCTCAGCTGCTGCGACACAGGAACCTGCGGATTAAACGTGCGAACCCATCGTCCTCCCAAATCAAGATTCACATAGCCGCTGGGCACAATATCAACGTAAGTGCCTCCAAAAATACGATCGAAAAACGGGCTGATGTAAATAGGCGGAATCAAACGGCGACCGCTCACGGCACTTGTTCCATCCAGCCCTTTTGACTGTTCAACCCAAAAATCCTTGAGCATCTGCTCGGTGTGCAACCGGTTATACTCCTCGAACTCAAGCTGGGTGCGCGGGCGATAGCGCATATTGTCCCACCGTTCCCTAATATTGTAATTGAAATTTGTGTCAATCTGGTACCCGAGTTTAAGTCCTCCCGGGTTTTTCAAAAAAAACGGGCTTCTGGTTACCCGAAAAGAAAATGGATCTCCCCAGCGGTCCTGCGGATTAAAAATCGGACGCTGCGATTTAATATATTCTTTTTGTTGAACCGAATCCTTTTCTGTGTCTTTTCCCTGACCGAATCCTTCCCACACAGGCGCTATCAACAATGCTAAAACAAGGAAAATTAACGGGGTTGCCCTCATCTTTATAATTCTATGTTAAAAATAAGCCAGATAATCACTTGCCAATTCTTCGATTCATGTATATATCCTTTCGGACTTAAAAATTCTCCGGTTAAGCACAAAAGTCCGGAGATTCACTTTTTTTTCTAAATTATTTCGCTTTCAGCACAAGCTTAATAAGCTCTTCAGTGCTTACAACCGCTCCGTTTTTCTTCAAAATACTGTCAATGCTCTTCTCGGCAGCGGACCGGGCAATCCCCAGCACAGTGAGCGCCTCCAAAGCCTCTTCCTTAACTGCAAAATGCTGCACCTGCGCCTGCAAAACGGCGCCTTGTCCCTCAAATCCTTCTTTTCTTAACTTGTCCTTCAGCTCCAAAACAATCCGCGAAGCAGTTTTTGCTCCTATTCCCTTCACAGCCTGAATCGACTTCACGTTTTCAGCAACAATAGCCTGAGCCACTTCATCTACAGACATGGACGACAAAACCATCAGAGCACTGTTTGGTCCCACGCCCGAAATTCCGATTAAATGCAGAAACATGCGCATTTCGCCTTCCGAGGCAAAGCCGTACAGCACCTGAACACCTTCCCTTATATAGTGGTGCGTAATAAGCTTAAACGTCCGCTCTTCTTTAATTTGTGTGTAAGTGTTCAGTGAAATCTTAGCTTCGTATCCAATACCCGACACTTCCATCAACACTCTCGTGGGCTCAGCCGATACAACTTCTCCTTTTAAGTATGCAATCATAAAAAACAATAAATAAAAAAATACCCGAAGCCCATCTACCTTCGGGTATCAGACTGAATTACAATCAACAAATTACAAAGGAATTTTCAAAAAAATCCTTTAATCAATCGCTTTTAATTCCTGAGCTTCCACCGCCGCAAAAGCCGTCACATTTACAATTTCGCGAGCCGCGGCGCCAAGCTGCAACACGTGCAGTGGCTTATCCATCCCCATCAGAATTGGGCCTGTTGCCTCTGCTCCGCCAATCTCCATAAGCAGCTTATAGGCAATGTTTCCGGAAGCCAGATCAGGGAAAATCAGTGTATTGGCTCCTTTATCAGCTAATGCACTGAACGGATAGTTCTCCTGCTGCAAACCGGTATTCAGCGCTACATTGGCCTGAATGTCTCCCTCGATAATAAGGTTAGGCCGTTTGGCTTTGGCAAGCTCAACTGCTTTCTGCACTTTTTCCGGCACTTCGCCCTTGCTCGATCCAAAATTCGAATACGAAAGCGCGGCAATTCTCGGCTCTATACCAAACGATTCGACCTTCTCAGCCGTAAGCAAGATAATTTCCGCCAGTTCCTCAACAGTAGGATTTTGGTTTGCTGTTGTATCGGCAAAGAAATACGGCCGCTTGTTGTTGCGCAGAATATACATTCCCGCCACGCGGCTCACTCCTTCGCGTTTGCCAATTACCTGCATTGCAGGTTTCATAGCATGCGGATAATCTTTAGTGATGCCGGCAATCATGGCTCCGGCCATGCCGCGGCGAACCATCATCGATCCAAACGTTGTCCGGTCCCTAAGCATCTTTGCCGCCAGCGTACGTGTTACCCCTTTACGCTTGCGCAGCTCAAAAAGTTCTCCTGCAAAATCATTCAGCAGCTCTTCTTCATCAAACGGGTTCATGATGGATACCCCTTCCAAGTTCAAGCCTTCTTCCTCAATAATACGCTGAATCTTCTTCTTGCTGCCCATAAGGATTGGTTCAGCAATCTTCTCTTCCAGTACAATCTGCACAGCGCGCAAAGTCTCGGCATGCTCTCCGTCGGCAAAAACCACTTTCTGCAAATTCTTCTGCGCTCGCGCAATCATCTGGCTGGTTAGCGTCTGGTCAATTCCAATACGCTCTTCCAACTCGCGGTGATACTTTTCCCAATTTGAAATCGGATATTTCGCCACGCCGGAATCCATAGCCGCCTTGGCTACTGCCGGAGAGATCGTCGTGATCAAACGATGGTCAGTCGGCTTAGGAATAAGGTAATTTTTTCCGAATTCGAGCGAGTTGTCGTTAAAGGCAATTTTCACTTCCTGCGGCACCGGCAGCTTCGCCAAATCGGCAATGGCCCGAACCGAAGCAAGCTTCATTTCCTCGTTTATAGTTGTAGCGTGAACGTCCATAGCTCCGCGGAAAATATATGGGAAACCCAGCACATTGTTCACCTGATTGGGATAGTCCGAACGGCCTGTGGCCATGATCACATCCGGACGCGCTTTCACAGCCTCCTCATAAGGAATTTCCGGGTTCGGATTTGCCAAAGCAAAAACAATCGGCTTTTCAGCCATCAATTTCAAATCATCTCCGGTCAGCAAATTGCCTCGCGAAAGCCCCAGAAACATATCCGCGTCTTTCAAAGCTTCCTGGATAGTCGAAACGTCCCGCCCAGTCGCAAACTCGGCTTTCATGGCATCCAGGTTCGGGCGGTCCTTGCGGATCGGGCCTTTGCTGTCAAGCATGACGATATTATCTTTCTTAGCTCCCAGCGACACATACAGCTTGGTGCAAGCCATTGCCGAAGCGCCAGCGCCGCTGACCACGATACGCAAGTCCTCGATCTTTTTGCCGGTAAGCTCCAGAGCGTTCAAAAGCGCCGCCGATGAGATAATCGCCGTCCCGTGCTGATCGTCGTGCATCACGGGTATGTTCATTTCCTTTTTAAGGGTTTCCTCAATCAGAAAGCTTTCCGGAGCTTTAATGTCTTCCAAATTGATTCCCCCGAAAGTAGGCTCCAGCGACTTGACAATTTCAATGAACTTGTGCGGATCGGTTTCATTTATCTCGATGTCGAACACATCGATGCCGGAGAATTTTTTGAACAGAACGCCTTTTCCTTCCATCACCGGTTTAGACGCATCCGGACCGATATCCCCAAGCCCCAGCACAGCCGTTCCGTTGGTTATCACGCCCACCAGATTGCCTTTAGCTGTATAACGGAACACATTTTCCTTGTTCTCTGCAATTTCCAGACAAGGCTCAGCAACACCCGGCGAGTAAGCCAGCGCAAGATCCAGCTGGGTACTCAAAGGTTTTGTAGGCACAACCTCTATCTTTCCTGGCTTGCCTTTTTCGTGGTAAGCCAAAGCGTCTTTTTTCAAATTATGTGACATGCTTTTTATAAATTTTTAAAATTTCACTGTACTTCGGCGTCAAAAAACAAAACATGACCAAACGCACATTAGTGACCAAAGAAACAGAAAATTAAAGAACAAAAGAAGTCGTTTAGAATAAACATGGCTTCTCAAAAGCCAAACTTACCCCAAACGACTTAGACTGGGTTGAAGCGAAAAAACTGTCATTGCCGCTTCAGCCCTCATGCTTAAGCAAGCACTGTGTTCTCACAGGCAAAAAACCTCTTAACACGCTCAAATATACTAAGTTTATTGCTTCTTTCCGACCGCTTTAGTGCGGAATGTCCGCAAGATAGTTTCCAACTCGCGAAGAGTCTCTCTTTTCTTTTTATCCGGGCTATACACATAGCCCTCAATGTAATAAATTCTTTTCTGACTTGGATCGGCCAGTGTGTAGCTTACAAATGAACCTCCCATCACATTGTTGCTGAGTTTCCACAATCCTCTGTTTTCTACAGCATACCGACCTCTCAGACTCACTTCCTGCCGAACAGGCGGAATCTGAGTTTCGGTAACCATGTACACATTGTCCCTCAAACCTTTCAGATACTTTTTGCAGACTGCGTTCCGAAATGCCAATATAGAATCCTCCCTGAACTGATCCGGAGAGCTGTAAGTCTTGTATGTGACAAAAATATTCTTGTCAATTTCCTGATCCGGCACCCGATACCAAATAAACTGCGCAGTATCCATCGCCAATTGATAAACATTAGGCAGATCAATAGAATAACCGAACCGCTGCTGCATTACTTTTCGGCTTCGCTGGTATTTCTTTTTAGAAAAAAGCTTATCATCCATCCGCTTGCTTTCAAACGAATTCAGCAAGTTGCGCAGAAACTGCGCATTCCCGCGGATGTTTTCCGCAAGCTGGCGCTGCGTATTTCCGAACAAATACAGCGTTTCCTGCCCCCGCGCAAACTCTTCGTGCCTAACCTGGTAATAGAAAGCTGAATCCTTTTTTATCTTGCTGACCATCTTCGGACTGAATCGGCCCTGAAGCTCCTTAGAATCCTTAGTCTGGGCATCCAGCGTCATTATCACCACCAGATTCTTTGTGTATTTCACCGTTCGGCTGAACTGTGAAGGCGCCATATTGTAAATCTTAAACATGGGTTCTATGCGCAGAATGCCCGGCATGCGCACATCGATAGACTCACGGAAAGCCTGGCCAACCTGGCCTTTCCAAACCGTCGAATCAACCAAAACGATTACTTCTCCCGGAGGGCCATAAGCCGCCGGTTTTATGTTCTTTCGCTTTCTTTCGCCTTCACATGAAAACAAAAACGAAGCGACAAGCAACAGACTCATTACAGGTACGATAAACTTATTTCTCATTGCTTTATCACTATTTAACAGCCAAAATTCCGAGAATCAAATGGCTGATTTTTTTTACAAAAAACTACTGGGAACTCCCAAAGGAAATTCAAAAGCATTATAACTAATATTTTAGTTTTTAACAACCCCCGCTTTATTATATTCAGTAACTGCGCAAAAATGATCAAGCATTTTCTTACACTAAACCACTGGCAAACAAATACAAAGGAAATTAATCAATAGCACAAAGTGTTCAAAAAAAAAACCGATCATTTGACCGGCTCTATCCTATTCTTAGCTTCTGACCGGGTTTTATCCTATTCCCGACCAGCCCGTTCAGCCTTTTCAGCTTCTGAACTGTAAGGCCTTTATACAATTTGGCTATGCTCCAAAGAGTATCTCCCCGTTTCACCCAATGCGTCTTCGAGTAAGGAATATTCTGAGGTGTTCGGCGGCTCTTTCTGCGCTTTGACAAATACTTTGACGAGCGCGAATAAATCCTCAAACGCTGGCCAACCCGAATCAGATTTCCCCTCAGGTTGTTCCATCGCCTCAAATCGCTCAAACGAACACGGTAGCGGAGAGCGATACGACCCAGCACATCCCCTCGCCGAACACGGTGGTATATCATATCGCGCCCATAGACACTCCACGGCGTGCGCTTAGCCTTTTCCATAATCTTGCGCTTGTCTTTCTGGCCGGCCACCGCCATAATCTTTTGGCGTTTTTCTCTAAATACCTGCGCATGGGCTTTCGGAAACCGCAGAGAGTATCCTTTGTAATTGCCAGGCAGCGCATCGTATTTAATCTCGGGGTTCATCAAGCGAATATCCTCAATCGGCACTTCTGTCAGTTCAGAAAGCGACTTCAGATTCACAAACTGACTGAACAGCAATGTATCTGCAGGAATAGCGTTTCGGCGGTTCCGCGTCACAAGGTTGTGTTCATCCGCATATTCAAACATATAAGTGATCGCCACAAACTGAGGCAGGTATGAGCGCGTTTCGCGAGGCAGATAACGGTAAATGTCCCAGAAATTCCGCTTGTAGCCCGAACGCCTGATCGCTCGGCGCACATTGCCTCTGCCACAATTATAGGCAGCAATTGCCAATTCCCAGTCTCCGAAAGTTTTGTAGAGGGTTTTCAGGTGTTTGCAGGCCGCCACAGTCGATTTCTCCGGATCCATCCGCTCGTCGCGGAAATAATCGTACTTCAAACCGTACACTTTGCCGGTGGAAGGCATAAACTGCCACAAACCGGCCGCGCCCACTCGCGACATTGCCTGAGGTTTAAGCCCCGACTCCACAACCGCCAAGTATTTCAGTTCCTCTGGCATTCCATGTGCCTTCAGGTATTTTTCAAAAATCGGAAAATACAGATTCTTCCTGCTTAACACTCCTCTGGAATACGTACGTCCCTTCTGGCAAAAATACTGAACAAAAGCATGTACTCTCTTATTGTGCACAAGGGGCACTTTGTTCTCGATTTTCTTCAGCCGTGAAGCTACTTCGCTGTAACGCACAGGAGGCACGTATTCATTCAAAAATTCCACGGGAATTTGTCTGGAAACCTCAAAATCCAGACGACGGTCGGCAAATTCCCTCAGGTCCTCCTCTGCTTCTTTCAACTGCCTGTTAAGCTCCTCCAGGTCCTTCTCCATTCTTTCCATAAGAAATCCCCGGTCCTGCGCCTTCAGCGCAGGAGCCATTGCAAGCATAAACCAAACCGTCAGCAAAAGCCCTTTATAAAATACGTTCCTCATATGTATCCACATATTCATCATTCCAAATCTTAATCAACGGCAACATGTACCGTACAACAATAGCACACTCAAAAAATTATACCCCGAAATTTTATTCATTAAAAAATATAGACCGGCAGTCTTCTTCAAGGGTTTCATTATGAAAGCCGAATCAACACAGTTAAACATCAACATGTGTTTATAACTAAAAAACAACGGCTTGTGTTAATGACTGCGCTTTAAACATAACGATGCAAAAACGCATCAATTTATTCTTATCCCAAAAAATATTCGCTTCAAAAACATACTGCCTTGGCATCCTGTTCCGCTGTCATGATTTCGAAAAATCATATTAACTGGCTTTTCAATCAATCCGTTCGCTGGGCCACAAAAAAAATAAAGCCAATGCAAACCGCATTCGCTTTAATTCCAAACCAGTAAGCGGCAAAATTATTCCTTCAAATTTTTACCCGCGTCGTCAATCTCGTCCTTAATTTCCTTAGTTGCATCTTTGAACTCACGTATTCCTTTGCCAAGACCCCTTGCCAATTCCGGAATCTTTTTCGCACCGAAGAATATTATCACCACCAACACGATCAAGATAACCTCAGGTCCTCCTAATCCACTCAAAAAGCCAAGCATAGTATTCATAGCCAATATGTTTTCAGTTCTTTTAACACAAATATACAGAATAATGTCCTCAAAATGAATTCTTTTTGAGAGCTATTCAATGAACGACAAAATATATGCTTGAAATATGTACGTTTCAATATTTCTTCAACAGCCTAGGCGTTTTTTGCAAATTATTTATACATTTAGGTCATACCATGCATTATTCTGTTTAACCTATTAAACCGGTTGAATTTTGAAACTTACAGATTTATTTCAACAAAAAAAGAGTACCTTTTCTTTTGAGCTGTTTCCGCCCAGGAGCTACAAAGCAACCATTGAGTTCGGCATCAACGTAGGGCAGCTGCTAAAGATGAATCCCGATTACATTTCGGTGACCTACGGAGCTGGAGGGTCCACCCAAAAGGAAACCTTCGACCTGATCGACTATCTGCAGAACTCCGTGGGACTGAACACCATGGCACACTATACTTGCCTGAACGCCACCCGTGAAAAAGTGGAACAGGACATGAACCAGCTCAAAGATATCGGGATTGAAAACCTGATGCTTCTGCGAGGAGATCCGCCCAAAGGGCAGAAAAACTTCGTGCCTACGTCCGAAGACTTCAAAAATGCCAGCGATCTGGTAGCCCATGTCAATCGGAAACACAAGCACTTCGGCATCGGGGTGGCTGGTTATCCGGAAAAACATCCGGAAGCGGAACACTTGGCGCAAGACCTCTATCACCTGAAATACAAGATGGATCAGGGAGCCGATTTTATCGTCACCCAAATGTTTTTCGACAATGCCCACTACTACCGCTTCGCCGAGCGTTGCAAGGAAATAGGAATAACTCAGCGCATCATTCCGGGCATCATCCCGATCACGAATTTCAAACAGATCAAACGCTTTTCGGAGCTTGCTGGATCGCAGATACCCGAGCAAGTGCTTGAACTTTTCAAACCTCACGAAAACAATCCGAAGAAGCTATACGAAGTCGGCGTTTATTATGCACTCAAGCAGTGCATTGATTTACTGGAAAACGGAGCCCCGGGCATACACTTCTACACGCTGAACAAATCGCGCGCAACAATTGATGTTTTCGAATCCATTCCGAGCATGCTGAAAAGATAACTTGTAAAAAAAACAAACCCTCCTAAAGCTCAGGCTCGGAGGGTTTGTTTTTCAATAATATGCTAAAGGACCAAAACAGTCCTGATTATCTTTCTCAGCCGCTTATTTCTTCAATCGCAGCAGTTCTTTCTCAGTCAGGAAGCGCCATTTTCCTCGAGGCAAATCCTTTTTCGTCAAACCGGCATAATAGACGCGGTCCAGGCGAACAACTTCATAGCCCAAATGCGCAAAAATTCTCCGGACGATTCGGTTTCGCCCAATGTGCAATTCCAGACCCAAATGATGACCGTCCTCGCTTAAAAACGCGATTTCATCAACCGGTGCCGGGCCGTCATCCAGAACCAACGTGTCTTTGATGCGCTGCACTTCTTCTTCAGAAATCGGTTTGTCCAGCTCCACCTGATACACTTTCTTGATGTTGTTTGACGGGTGAGCCAGCTTGCTGGCCAGTTCGCCGTCATTAGTCAGAAGCAACAAACCTGTCGTTGCTCTGTCAAGTCTTCCGACCGGATAGATACGCTCCTCGCAGGCTTTGGAAACAAGCTGCATCACTGTGCGTCGCTTTTCAGGATCATCCGTAGTGGTGATAAAATCTTTTGGCTTGTTCAATAGCACGTACACCATCTTCTCGCGCGACAGCACCTGTCCGCCCATTTTGACGATGTCGCTGCTTTTGACTTTGAATCCCAGCTCGGACACCACCTTGTTGTTCACCCGAATTTCACCTGCGGCAATCAATTTATCGGCCTCGCGGCGAGAACAAACCCCGGCATTAGCAATGTATTTATTCAGGCGAATTTCACCTTTAGCCTGGGTATTGCTTCTTTCCCGGCGCTGTTTTTCCAGCTCACGGACTTTCGCAAAATCGTACACAGGCTTTTTGGCAACATCTCCTGCACCTTCCTTTTTCTTTCTGAATTTATCCTTGATTTCCAGAATCCGCTCTTTCGTCTGATGCTTCTGCTCCCGCTGCTTAAACTCAACTCGTCGGTTCTGCGGTTGTCCGTCGGCATCCTTGGCGAAACGGTCTTTTCGGTTTTCCTTGCCGGCGCCAGCAGCCTGCCCGCGTCGGCGGGGCTTTCTTTTTTCAAAACGACGGTCCTTCTCTCCGCTTCCCGGAAAAGAACGGCCCGCAACCTTGTCGCCCTGCCTCTTTTTAGCAAAACGCCGTCTTTCCGACGGCTCCGTATTATTCTCTGAATTATTTTTATTTCTCTTATTCATCACCATCCAGTATCCCTACTGTACTAAGTCGTTTGTACAAGAACGCAAAGTTAGGCAAAAAAATACATCAAGACTCGAGTTCCTCACCAATTTTATTCTCCTGACTCTCAAAATCTTTCAGCGCCGGCAGGTCCTTCAGATCGTTAATTCCGAAATGCGCCATAAACTTTTCACTTGTCCCGTACAACAGAGGACGGCCAAGAGTCTCCGCTTTTCCTTTGATTTCCAACAGCTCCTTCTCCAGCAAACGCTGTACGGCATAATCACAATTCACTCCCCTGATCGCTTCGAGCTGCGCCTTGGTCACCG
Source organism: Cytophagales bacterium (assembly GCA_022360875.1). Taxonomy (GTDB): domain Bacteria; phylum Bacteroidota; class Bacteroidia; order Cytophagales; family Cyclobacteriaceae; genus JAKSBZ01. Next base: position 15,225 of record JAKSBZ010000233.1, read on the forward strand.
GCTGTTTGTAAGCGACAATCGCCAAGGTTTCCATAGCCGAAGGCGACAGACGCCTCTTTGATTTCTGCCTGCTGTGCGCATTAATAATGTGTTGATAGCTTCCTTTGGTTTTGAAGACAAAGCCGCCGCCCGCCTGCACAATCCCGAACGAAAACTCATCCTCGTCATACTTGCGGCGAAGCTCTTCCACCGCCTTCCTGACAGACTCTTCAGCAATTGGCGTCTCCAGCACGCCCTCAAGGCATTTCCTGATTTCCGCAACGCTTACCGGCTCAGAAGAACAGAAAATCAGAGACTCTATATAGGTGTTCAGCTTTTCCAATAATATTTTTTAATGTAAAAAATCACAAAGAGCAATGAATGAAAAAAGCCGGGCTTTTCGAACCCGACTTTGGAAATATACTTTAACGGCAGACTCAACGCCGTCTCATTTTTGCCTCAATTGTCTGAGTGGTGTGAGGCACAGCCCTCAAACGTTCCTTCGGAATCAATACTCCGGTGTCTTTGCATACTCCGTATGTTCCGTTCTTAATCCTGATCAAC
>JAKSBZ010000375.1 GCA_022360875.1 Cytophagales bacterium
AAAACCTTTCTTCTTACTGTTTGTGGGAGAGGGGCTTTACATAAATTGAATTTGTGATTTGCCTGAAAAAAATTGGATGGAAAGTCTGGATTTGAGTTTAATCCTTTTAGACAAATCTATTTATTCAAGCCCTTCAAAAGTTTTGATACGGAGTCTGCCAAAACTTTTGGAGGGTTGCTTTTAAGGAATTTTCCGCCGCCGAACAGCTCAGAAACTCATTGTAAGCTTTAAGCCCATGGGGCAGGCGCGGTTTGCATCGAATCCGATGTCCCACCGCAGTTTTTTGTCCGGGCTGTGTTTGTTGTAGCGGTTGACGAACCGGTAGATGTCGCCCTCGTCCGGACTGATCAGGTAACCGATAATGCCGCCGATCAGGTACAGTCCCATTCCCGCGCTTATTGCTCCGATGCTCGGTGATTTTTCTGTTTTGGGCGGTTCATAGAATTTGTCGCCCGGCGAAAAAATCGACTCTATTGTTTCTTTTTTCTGAAGAAAAGTAAGGCCTCCCACGACAAAGAACGTCCCTGTGCCCGCGCCCAGCAAATAGTATGTGAGTGCCTGTCTTCTTTTCTTTTCAATGGTGCTGAAATCTGGCAGCAGAACGGCGTGCAGTTCGGGATTTTCCATTTGAATGTCGGCCATCAGCGATTTGATTCCACTGAAGCTTGAAGGGTAGTACATGTCGCCGGCCTGCAAACGGCGGGGAAGATCGGTGACAGCTACATTGACAGGCAGCTCTTGCCCAAAGACGAGAAAAGGCGAAAGAGAAAGCAGAACTATAGATAGTAATTTTTTCATATAATTGACTATTTTATCTATAGTTAATTTACGTTTTTTGCCGAAGTCGATTCAAAAAAATCATTAAATAATTTAATTGGCTTACAGGCGATACTCGTCGGAGCAATGAAGTAAATTCTAATTGATGCGCTTATTCTTGCCCAAAGCGTTTTCCCCATTCGTCGAGCGTGCGCAAAATTGGCGTAAGGCTGCTGCCCAGTTCAGTGAGCGAGTATTCTACTTTGGGCGGAACTACGGGAAATACTTTTCTTTGGACCAGTCCGGATTTTTCCATTTCCCGCAGCGAATCAGTGAAGACTTTGTTGGAGATGCCGCATACTTTTTTCTGAAGCTCGCCGGATCGCTTGGGGCCTTCGATCAGATGAAAAAGGATAAGAGGCTTCCATTTGCCTCCAATGTATTCCATGGTAACAGCTAATGGGCAGAAGGGGTGTTTGTTTTTCAATGTATTAAAGTATAATTCGTTGATTGTTAGATATGGTTACTTTTAGGTAGCTAAATAACTTGCAAGTAATCTCTTGTTTTTGCTCAAAAATATGGGCAATTTTTGGCAAATGCAATTCTTGGGACATAACACAATAAACAACGAGAGCATGATTAGAAGAAGTTTGTGGGCTTGGGGAATGATCTTGGGGCTCTTTTTGGCAGGCTGCCAGTGTGGAGACAAAAAAGGCGGAGAAACAATGGAGAATCCTTACGCGCCGAAACCTTATGTTGAGCTGGAACATCCGGAATGGACGAAGAATGCTTCGATCTACGAAGTGAACGTTCGGCAGTTTACGCCTGAAGGGACATTCAAGGCTTTTGAAGCGCATTTGCCGCGTCTGAAAGAGCTTGGAGTGGATATTCTGTGGCTGATGCCGATTCACCCGATTGGAGAGAAAAACAGAAAGGGAGAGGTTGGAAGCTATTACTCCGTGAAAGACTATTATGGCGTAAATCCGGAGTTCGGAACGCTGGATGACTTGAAGCATTTGGTGAATAAAATTCACGAGATGGGCATGTACGTGATCATCGACTGGGTGGGCAACCACTCGGCTTGGGACAATCCGTTGGTTGCAGAGCACCCGGACTGGTACACCAAAGACGCGCACGGCAACTTTCAGCCGACTCCGTGGTATGACTGGTCGGATATTATTGATTTCGACTACGAAAAACCAGAAGTAAGGGAGTACATGACCAAGGCTTTGAAATACTGGGTGAGCGAAGCGGACATTGATGGTTTTCGCTGCGATGTGGCCGGTTTTATGCCGACAGATTTTTGGGAAAATGCCCGCCGTGAGCTGGATGAAATCAAGCCGGTTTTTATGCTCGCTGAATGGGAATCGCGCGACTTGCACAAGAATGCGTTTGATATGACATATTCTTGGAGCCTGTACCGCGAAATGCATGAGGTGGCTATGGGCAAAGCTGGCTTGGGCGTGCTGAACGAGTACATGGCGCACCATGTGAATACTTTCCCGAAAAACGGTTACCGAATGACCTTCGTGGACAACCACGACAAAAATTCATGGGAGGGCACACCGTTCAGCATGTTCGGCGACGCTGTGGAGGCCTGCATGGTTTTGGCTACAACTGTTGAAGGCATGCCGTTGGTGTACAGCGGACAGGAAGCGGGCTTGAACAGAAAGCTTGCCTTTTTTGACAAAGATTTGATCGAGTGGAAGAAACATCCGTATGCTGATTTTTACAAAACAATGCTTCATCTGAAGAAGAAAAACAAAGCGCTTTGGAATGGAAAATGGGGCGGAAGTATGGTGAAGGTCAACAATAGTTCGGCAGACAAAGTGTTGTCATTTACCCGCGAAAAAGACGGCGATCAAGTGGTTGTGGTTATTAACTTTTCGAAAGAAAGCGTAAAAACAAAGATAAAAAGCGACTTTCACGCAGGAAATTACACGGAATTGTTTACTGAGAAGGCAGTTTCTTTCAAAGGCGAAGACGCTTTGGAGCTTAAGCCATGGGAGTATAGAGTATACGTAAAATAAGGATAACGATTTTTTGCAAAGGACGTCGGCCGTGTCAAGATGCTGGAATTTGGGCTTTTTGCTCCGGAACCGCTGAAGGTTTCTTTTCAGACAAATTTGATGACGGCAAATGGGCTTCGCTTTGCTGTGATAGTTTTAATAATAAAAATTGACTCGGTAAATGCCGGGTCTTTTTTTATGCTCAAAAAAAATAAGTACTGCCAGTAATTTAACTTATGATATTATTTAGCTAAATCGCTGGCTATGAAATATTACTGAAAATAATAAAAAGCACGAAGTGCTTACACAAAACGGTTCTTTTTTAAAGTTGGAGGGAAATAAGGACTGGTTTTTCCTAGCTTTTTGGATATGAGCGAAACGCGCTTTCACCCCCAAATAGCACATACATGTCCAGACTCGCATTTTCTTTTTTAATTTTTGTTTTGTTTGCTCTTCGGCCTCATTCGGTCAGTGGGCAGAGCCTGCAGCAAAAGGAGCTGCTTCGTAAGTCCTATGATGCCGCTCGGTTGAACCGGCTGGGCAAGGATTTGAGAAAACAAGCTGTTCTTATGAAAAACGAGTTTGCTGAGAAGGCAAAGGAAAACGGCTGGCCGATGCGCAGGCGTTTGTCTAACGGGACTTACCAGGAACTGCGCCGGATTGCCGCTGAAGGTTATCTGGTTTATTATTCCGCTCACAATGACGGTGCGGCCGCCACCGTCCGCACAACAGAGCTTTACGAAAGCGGTTCTCTGGGGTTGAATCTTCACGGCAGCGGGATGGTTGTCGGCGTGTGGGAGGGCGGTGCGCCTCGACATGCTCACCAGCTGTTCGAAGGCCGGGCCGTTCAGAAGGACGGAGTGGATTTTAACGGACATTCTTCAGAGGCGAGCCATGCCACGCATGTGACGGGAACACTGATCGGTTCGGGAACGCTGCTGGATGGCCGGGCACAGGGAATGGCTGACAAAGCGGAGGCCTGGGTTTACAACTGGGATTTTGATGTTGCTGAGGCGGCGGATGCCGCTGCTGTCGGGCTTTTGGTGTCCAATCATTCCTATGGTTATGCGGCATTTGACGGTGAGGGAAACC
>JAKSBZ010000029.1 GCA_022360875.1 Cytophagales bacterium
CCGAAGACGTCGGCGTCGATGTCCATGGCCGCCTGCCCGTCGGGGCAGCAGTGCTGGCTTCTGGAGGAGCCGCCGATTTTTTTGTTCAGCTCCGCAGAGCGGAAAAACGAGCTGATGCCTATGGGACGGTTGAAGCGGGCGCGGAGCGGTTCGAAAACGTCCAGAGCCAGACGCCTCATGTCGATGAGCTGCAGATCGCTTGGCTTGTTGTCTATGCCGTGACGGATAGCCGTTGCGCTTTTTACGGCTTCCTGATAACTTATGTGTGGACTGATTCGCTGCATGCCGCTATCGTTTTCTGTTGTTTCGTTCCAATTCCAGAATCCGCTTTTCAAGACCTTTCAGTTCTTCTTTTTGGAGTAGCGAAGTGCTGAAAAGTGTCTTCAGCTGTTCGTTCTGCTTTACCAGTTCCAGCCGTAGCTGGTTGATCAGCTCAATTATTTTGCTTGTGTCGGTCAGCCATTTTTTAAATAGAATAAGCAGGAGGCTTCCGAATACGCCTAATACGCCGCTTAGTACCCAGACTTGTAGTTCGTTCATCAATTGCGTTTCTTATTTTTAAATATACTCTTGGAGCTCCCGGACATTTTTTTTGATGACATGAAATTAGCTGTCTCTGGTGCTAAGAGCAAGCCGGCAGTGCAAGTGTTTCAGTATTTAGTGCTTGTTTATCAGTCTTTTGTGTAATTGTCGTTTATTTATTATTTATTCACATGTCGATTATGTAGTTGTTGTATAAGCGTCAATATAAAATTAATAAATACATAAATAATAAATTTTCATATGTACATAAATAGAATTAATAAAATTTATCGAAAACAGAGTCAATTTAAAAATATATATGTACTTTTGTGAAACATTACACAATTGAAAAGAAAGTGCGATGAATATAAGCTCAAGAATTACTCAAATACTGGAGGAAAAGGCAATAACCAAGACAGAGTTTGCTAACCTCTTAGGGGTAGAACGGAAAACGGTGTATAATATTCTGGCAAAAAAGGACATGGGGATACAAGTGCTGGAGAAAATATCCAAAGTGCTTGACATCCCGCTTGGAAAGCTAATAGGAATAGACATGGATGACCCCAAGTGCGAATTTGTAGAAGTGCCGATGCTCGAAACAGGCGCCAAGGCTTCGTTTTTGGAAAGCTACAGCGATCTAAGCAAAAGCATGGGAATTTATCCTGTGCACAAAGAGGTTGTTGCCGGCAGATATAACAAGCTTATTATTATGGTGGTTGAAGGGAACAGTATGGAGCCGACGCTAATGAACCGTGCCAAGATACTGATTACGCCTATCGATTCAGGAAACTGGGTGTATATAAATAGCGGCGTGTATGTGGTTTCCTTCAGGGATCATATCGTTGTCAAGAGGGTGCAGAGCAACGACATCATGGAAAAGGGGTTGCTCAAACTTTATTCGGACAATCCGACAGGCGGCGAGATGAACGTCAGGGTTGACGATATCGGAAGCATTTGGAAAGTGTTGAAAATTGTAGACAGCGATGTGAATTAGCGGACTGTTCTGCATTTTTTTGTGTTTGGTTGAGAGAGGGGTTTTGGATTATTACACATATTAAAAAAATCTGCTCATGGAAAACGAACATGACTTTATTATTATACACAATTTTGTAAAGAGAGACCGCGCGTTGTCCGACAAAGCCAAGCTTCTGTACGGAGATTTGTACTCGCTTTCTCAAAAAAAGGGTTACTGTTTTGCCAGCAATCAGTATCTGGCCAATCAATACGGGAGTTCCACAAGGACTATAACCCGCGCGCTGCAAGAGCTTAAAAAAAACAACTACATTCATATTGTCAGCTTAAGCCAAACTGGAAAAACCGATTTGCGGGTAAGAAGAATTTATGTCCTCGACAAAAATGGCGTTTCAGGTGATAAAATGAATGCCAAGGAGTCGGCGGGTAGAAAAAAATGTCCTGGAGGGTTAGTCGAAAATGTCTTCGGCCCTGCGACAAATCTGTCCCGGGTTGAAGACATATTTGTCTATGATAATAAATATTGTAATAAAAAAGAAGAAGAAATAAAGTATCTTTTGAATCAATTTTTTCTTTTTTGCCAGAAAAAAGGCATGCATAAAAACATCGAAGAGGTTACGCTTCCGCTTTTCGAAACGCTGTACGACAAATTGTTTGACGCGTACAAAGAGAAGCTGAAGAGCAATTGGGGTAATATCCTGGAATCTGCCTATCAGCTTGATATGCTTACTCCCGGAACGCTGCTGAAAAAGCTGAATTCTATTCACAGGAAGAAGGTGAAGAAAAAAACACCGGGCAAAACCATTGCTCCAGCGTATGACTTGGACCGGTACATGCAGCTTATCTGAGCATGGAAGGTCGAAGCCCTTTGGCTGATTTTTCAGCTGCATAATATTGAATACCCATAAACCAAAACTTAAAAATGACAGAAAACAGCTATAATTCAACCGGCTCCTATTACAAAAGAAGGGCCTTTATGCCCTATTTGCACCGGGTAAAGTCGGCGTTTAAATCGCCGAAGATATTCCTTGTATTAAATACCAACCGTTATGAGGAAACGGTCAAAGAACAGGCAAAAAGAAAAATAATTTGCCATATCCTGCGGCTTTTTGACATGACCGTGGACCAGACGGCTTTGAAGCTTGACTGGAAAAAACGCCAGGAAATACTGGAAAAGCGTTTGGCGGATATTGCGTCTTTGTTCGAGGTGCACCAGGACATATGCGTTGATGAGCTTCCTTTGATCTGGGAAAAAGGCCTGATCAACGACTTCGGCGATTTTTACGACATCAACAAGCAAACGGTAAACCGATGGATAAAAGGATACAAGAGGCAGTACAGGCATAGAATCTTGCTGGCTGAAATAAGGGAAACAGAAAAAAGCATGGAGCAGCATGATGCTTTGCCGCCGCACAGAAGAGAAGCATACAGGGAGCTTAGAAAAAGGCTGCTGGCTTTGTACAGGAACTGGCAGCTGGAATCAATAACTGATTGGAAGCTGATTCCGGAGCGGGTCGAATTTACCGGTTTTTTCTGGAATATCTGGTATGCGCATTTTTCTAAAAACGGGCTGATCGCTATGTCGCAAGAGGAAAAAAATATTTTATACAAACGGGTGAGTGCAGATCCGAGGCGAAGATCCCCGACAATCAGCGTCTGCGAAAGAATAGCAATGAGAATGTGCATGGCTCAGTTGATATGTGAGAACAAAGACCTTGAGCTGGTTTTGCTTAAGCACAATCTGTAATATAATTTTATTTCGAATTTTTTAATAAAGTGTTAATTTTTATAGAATAAATATTGTTATGGCTTATAATAAAATCAACAAACTGCAGCTAATCATCGATATTCAGAACATTGTTCTTGATTTTCAAGAAGACCACACCAACGAGTGGATTTATTCGAAGAAAATATATCCGGTTTATAGAATCAGCAGAAGAACTTTTTACAATTACCTTTCGATTAATGCTAAAAAAGAATTGAGAGAGCTGCTGGGATAAAAGGGCAGCGCTCGTTGACAATTAGTTTTATCATTGCGGCCGGCGGCGACGTAGTAATTCGCTGAACTGCTGCCATGGATTTTTATTCATTTTTGCACGGACATTTTTACCATTTTTGACTCGGATATCAATCAAGCAGCGTTGCTTGATTGATTTTTTTAATACAGAAAAAATGTCTGAAACTACGAAAACGCCCCTGTCTTTTGACGGGGAACATGAATGGCTGGAGACGCTGATTCATTACCGCACGCAAAATCCAGATGCATGCTTGATGGAAGTGGGCGAGGCGCACGCGTCCGGCATTTCTGCAGTGCCGCACGACGCGCCGGGCGAATACGCATGCTTTGTCCGCGAACATCCTTTTGATTGGAAAACGCGCAGCCTTTTGCTGATGGCTTTGGCGCCTGTTTTGCGGCCGCGGAGCATGGCAAAAATGATCGGTCCGGGCAATTGCTTCCGCTTGTATCAAACGCCCGAAGGGCTTTATCTTCCGACCGGCGAAAGCTGGCTCTATTTGCTGGGCGGCAACCGCGTAGAGGACCGGCTTGATTTGCTGGAGCTGCTTGACGAGCAGTGCTTTCTTTTCCGGGAGAATGTCCTTGTTCTGGCGGATGTTCCCAAGCATTTTTCTTCCAGTTACGGAATTCTGAAGGCGGAGGAGTCCTGGGAAGACCGCTTTCAGTTCAACCGGCTCCGGGAGCCTTCTTTTTCCCCGTCCTTTCCCGCACATAGGCTAACCGCTGCTCTCGATTGGGAGGATTTGCTTTTGAACGGGAAAACCCGGTCGGAACTTCGCGAGCTCATGGCTTATTTCCAGCACGAGCAGACGCTGCGTAAGGACTTCGGCTTGGACAAGCATATGCGCAGGGGCTTCCGGGCGTTATTCCACGGGCCGAGCGGCACGGGAAAAAGCCTTACGGCGGCTCTGATCGGCAAGCAGCTTCGGCAGCCGGTTTACCGGGTGGATCTCAGCCGGCTGGTAAGCAAATACGTGGGAGAAACCAGCAAGAACCTGGAACGGCTGTTCAGAAAGGCCGAAGGAAAAAAATGGATTCTGTTTTTTGACGAGGGAGACGTGCTGCTCAACAAAAGAACGGGAAACAGC
>JAKSBZ010000226.1 GCA_022360875.1 Cytophagales bacterium
AACTCTGGCTGCCTCCCATGTTGATTCAGCCACTGGTTGAAAATGCTATTTCCCATGGTATAGAACCCAAAACAGAAGGTGGCTGTATTTCCATAGTGGTCCGTAATCAGGCCGGAAAACTGCAGATCAGGGTGACTGATTCCGGGGTAGGGCTGGAGCACGATTCCAGTCAGCAGCAGGGAGTTGGCCTGGCCAATACCAGGCAACGGTTGAATACCCTGTATCCAGGACAGTCCGCCCTATCGATCATTCAGAACCCTGAAGGTGGAGTGACAGCTGGTTTTGAGATCCTGCTGTCGGCTTTATAGAAGGTTGCAGATGAAAGCTATGACCAGTAAAGACACTGTCACCGCAGTGATTGCCGATGATGAGCCATTGCTTCGTTATCATCTGGACAAAATGCTCGCTGAGGAGTGGCCAGAACTTGATGTCGTTGGTAAAGCCGAGAATGGCCAGCAGGCCCTGGAACTAATTGAACAGGAACAGCCGGATATCGCCTTTCTGGATATCCGCATGCCCGGTCTTGATGGTATGTCTGTGGCCAGGAAGATCAGCACCGGGAAGAGAGTTCCGCTGGTAATTTTTATTACCGCCTATGATGAGTACGCCGTAGAAGCGTTTGAAACCAATGCTATCGATTATCTGCTCAAGCCGGTGAGTGAGACACGCCTGCAGCAGTGTGTTAAAAAAATTAAAGCCCGTATTGATCAGCCCCAGGAACCTGATCAGCATATGGCCGGGCTGCTGGAAAAACTGGAGAGGCTTTCCCGACAGACAGAAAACCACTATCTGTCCTGGATCAGGGTACGGAAGGGAGATGAAATCCATCTGCTGGCCAGCTCCGATGTGCTCTATATCAAGGCAGAAGATAAATACCTTTCCCTTTACACCCGCCAGAATGGCGAGTTGCAGGAGTTTCTGCTGCGCTGCTCTTTGAAGGAGCTTCTGTCCCGCCTGGACCCAGATATGTTCTGGCAGATCCACCGCTCGACAGCAATCAATATCTCGGCAGTAGATCTGGTCAGGAAAGAGATGGCTGGGCGAATGTACGTGATGATTGCCGGAACCCGCCTGCCTGTAAGCCGGGCAATGCAG
>JAKSBZ010000025.1 GCA_022360875.1 Cytophagales bacterium
ACCAGGTCTTTCTGTCGCTGCGCGTCGTGAAATTTTTTAATATTGTTGAAAGCAATTTCAATAGCCTGCTTCAGCCTGTCCGGGATTAGCGTTTTGGCATTGTCGATTTCCTCCTGGCTGACGCGAAGCTTGCTGATGATTGCTCCGTCGAATTGCCGAGTGTATTTGCAAAGTGCTTTGTCTCCCTGCAGCCTCACAGACTGCATAACGGGAAGCAATAAATCTTTAATTTTTTGAAATGACTGTACTGGACGGGAGACCAGCTCCTCCCAGTTTTCACGTGAGGGTTCCGTATATTTTTTCATGTTGATGGTCTTAAAGAATCATTTTTTCAATCGGCAAAACAATAATGTCTTCGGCTCCGGCCTTTTTCAGCCGTTCAATAACTTGCCAGAAGTCATTTTCGTTTATGACTGCCTGAACTGAGGACCATCCCTCTGTCCGCAGCGAGGTGATGGTGGGGCTTTTCATGCCCGGAAGCAGACTTACCACTTTACCTAGCTGATTATTTGGCGCATTGAGCATGACGTATTTGTTTTGCTTGGCTCGCTGGACGGCGTCGATGCGGAATAGCAGCCGGCGGGTGAGCGCCTCCTTTTCCTCTGAAAGGTTATTGGTGGCAATCAGAACGGCTTCTGACTGAAAGATTTGCTCGACTTCTTTCAGTCCGTTACCGAGCAAGGTGCTTCCCGAGGAAACGATGTCGCAGATTCCTTCTGCGAGCCCAATGCTCGGAGCAATTTCCACCGAGCCGCTGATTTCATGAACAACTGCATTTATCTTTTTCTCTTTAAGATATTCTGAGAGAATTCTGGGGTAGGAAGTCGCAATGTTTTTTTGGTTAAAATAACTGATGCTGCTGTAGGCAATGTTTTTTGGAACGGCCAGCGAAAGGCGGCATTTGGAGAATCCCAGTTTTTTCAGGATTTCGACTTCTTTGTTTTTTTCGAACACTTCGTTTTCACCGACTATGCCTAGGTCAGCAATTCCGTCTTCCACGTATCCGGGAATGTCGTCGTCTCTGAGGAAGAAAACCTCCAGAGGAAAATTGCCGGCTTTGGTTTTCAGGGCACTCCTGCCGTTTGAAAACTTAATACCGCATTCTTTGATAAGACTGAGGGAGTCTTCGCTCAGTCTTCCTTTTTTTTGAATAGCAATACGGATAGTTGATTCCATGGGGAATACTTGAAAATGTTTAATGAATGGCATAAAACCCAGCGAAAGCAATAAGGGCTTTATGGTATTTTGAAAAATTATGCTGAATTGTGAAAGGGTTAAAGCTCCGCTTAGAACCCTTTGGGTGTGGGGTTATATGTTCATTCCTCCAACGAGGAATGATGGAAATGATGAGCGGAATGAATGAAAAAATCGCTCAAACGGGGTGATATGTTTTTTTGACAGGATGTCATTATAATAACAAATGAGTACATATTTTTAAAACTATGCAACTTTTATGCATGATAAAGGCTGATTTGTTAAGAAAATATAAGAAAGGGGTAAAAAACAGCAACTGAAGGACAGCTGCTGTTTTCTTGACTGTTAAATTTTGTAGGCCAAAACGTCTTGTCCTATATCGCGTCTGAAGTATTTTTTATCCCATTGAATATCCTCTGCCGACTGATAAACCTTATGCAGCGTTTCCGGAATGTCTTTGCCCAGCGCCGTAACCGCTATGACTCTTCCGCCGTTGGTTACAACTTCTCCGGATTCGCTGTGTGCGGTGCCGGCATGGAACACCATCGATTCGCTTACCTTTTCGATGCCGGAGATGGCGTCGCCTTTTGCGTAGTCGCCTGGGTAGCCTCCGGCAACCATAACTACAGTGGCGGCGGTTTCGTCGGTGAAAGTCAGTTCAGTGCCGGCCAGCTCTTTGTTGGCCGCTTTCCAGAGCACTTCCGTCAAGTCGTCCTGGATGCGGGGAATGACCGCTTCGGTTTCAGGATCGCCCATGCGCACATTGTATTCGATGACGTATGGTTCGCCGCCAATATTCATCAAACCGATAAATACGAATCCGACATAATCCATTTCTCGGTCCTGGAGCCCGGCAATAGTCGGCTTGACGATTTTTTCTTCTACTTTTTTTAGAAAATCTCCCTGAGCAAACGGCACGGGCGATACTGCGCCCATTCCTCCAGTATTCAGCCCGGTGTCGCCTTCGCCGATTCGCTTGTAGTCTTTGGCCTCAGGAAGGATCACGTAGTCTTTGCCGTCTGTCAGCACGAAAACAGAAAGTTCGATGCCTTCAAGGAATTCTTCGATGACTACTTTGGCGCTTGCTTCTCCGAATTTAGCTTCTAGAAGCATTTCTTTGAAAGAGCTTTTGGCTTCCTCGATGCTCTCGGCGATAATCACTCCCTTGCCAGCGGCCAGTCCGTCGGCTTTCAGTACCACAGGGGCAGTCAATGCGTCAAGGTAGCCAAGGCCTTCTTCAACGGTTTCGCGCGTGAAAGTTCGGTATTGGGCTGTCGGGATCTGGTATTGCTCCATGAACTCTTTTGCGAAATCTTTGCTTCCTTCCAGCTCGGCTCCCGCCTTGTCCGGTCCAACAATTTTGATAGAGCTGTATTTTTCGTCGGACAGGAAAAAATCACGGATTCCAGATACAAGAGGAGCTTCCGGTCCCACCACAATCATCTCAATGTTTTTATCCAGCGCAAAAGTCCCGAGTGCTTCAAAATCGGTGACTCCGATATTGACATTTTGGGCGACAGCCGATGTGCCAGCATTCCCCGGGGCTACATACAATTGTTCGCAGAGCGGACTTTGACTGATTTTCCAGCTGAGTGTGTGTTCTCTGCCGCCTGAGCCGATAACAAGGATGTTCATTTTCAAAGAGGTTTTTGATTTATAAAAAAAGCTGACCTTCTGGCCAGCTGCAAAAATATAAATGTTTATTTAAAAATGTGGCAGACAGCCATTAGTTTGCCACCTCCGAAATGAATTTTATACGCATCAGGCGGAGTTCGTCTTCCGTGTAGTCTTCGCCGAACTCTTCCAGCGCCAGCTGAATGTTGTCTGATTCTGCGCTCATGAAATAGTCATAGACTTCTTCCTGATAGTCTTCGTCAAGTATTTCGTCAATGTAATAGGCGATATCGAGTTTGGTGCCCGAGTAGCAGATATGTTCCAGCTCACCCAAAAGCACATCGAACGAAATGCCTTTGGCTTCTGCCAGCTCATCCAGGTCGGTTTTCTTGTCGATTTGCTGAATGATGTAGATCTTTGATTTGGACTTGTTGCCTGTTGATTTGATCCGGAGATGCTGAGCCGTCTCTATGTCGTTTTCTGCGACGTAGGTTTTTATCAGTTCAATAAACTCCTTGCCGAATTTTACAGCCTTGCCCAGTCCGACGCCGTTTACTTGCACCAGTTCGTCCCGTGTGGTTGGGTAGGTGGTTGCCATTTCTTCGATGCTAGGCTCTTGAAAAACTGCGAACGGAGGGTATCCGTGTTTTGCGGCAATCTGCTTGCGAAGTTTCAGAAGCTGGTCAAAGAGCGCTTCATCATATCCTTTTGTGCTGAACTGATTTTGTTCGCTTTCCTCTTCCTCTCCCAAATTTTCGTAGGAGTGATCTTTAGGGATCTGGACAGGTTCAGGCTTGCGCAAAAATTCAAGTCCTTTTGGCGTGAGCTTAAGCTGGCCGATATTTTCGATGTCTTTTTCCAAAAGCCCCAGAAGAAGACAATTTCTGAAAACGGTTTTCCAAATATCCTCCGACGTGTCTTTTCCCTTTCCGAAACACGGAAGCTGGTCGTGGCCGTAGCTGTTGACATACTGGCTGCGGATGCCCCGAACCACTTGCGAGAGATGAGTAATTCCGAAGCGTTCCTGGGTTTGCTGCACCGTTTGCAAGGCCAGCAGAACCATGTCCTCGGCTTCGAAGAATTCCTTGGGGTTTTTGCAGTTGTCACAAAATCCGCAGTTCTCGTCGAAGTGTTCTCCGAAGTAATGCATCAGCTGTTTGTTGCGGCAAACGGCCGACTCGGCATAGGCTTGGATTTCGCCCAAAAGCAATTTGGCGTTTTCCCGTTCGGTGACGGATTTGTCTTTGTGGAACTTTTCAAGCTTCAGGATGTCGCTGTAGCTGTAGAACATCAGACAGTCACCGCGGAGGCCGTCGCGGCCGGCCCGGCCCGTTTCCTGGTAATATCCTTCCAGTGATTTGGGCGAGTTGTAGTGAATCACAAACCGGACGTCCGGTTTGTCGATGCCCATGCCGAACGCTATAGTGGCTACGATGACGTCGAGCTCTTCGCTCAGGAAATCATCCTGATGCTTCATTCGCACTTGGCTGTCAAGACCGGCATGGTACGGAGCGGCTTTTATGCCGTTGACTTTCAGGAATTCGGCGACTTCTTCTACTTTTTTCCGGCTGAGGCAATAGATGATTCCTGCCTGTCCTTTCCGCTCGTTAATGTACTTTATTAGCTGTTTTTTGATTTGCTTTTTGGGGCGCACCTCGTAAAACAGATTGTCGCGGTAAAAAGAGGATTTGAAGACATCGGCCTCTTCCATGTTGAGGTTGCGCTGAATATCGAGCTGTACTTTTGGGGTGGCAGTTGCCGTGAGCGCCACAATAGTGATTTTCTCGTCTATCTGCTGCAGAATGGTCTTGATGCGCCTGTATTCAGGCCGAAAATCGTGTCCCCATTCGGAAATACAGTGTGCTTCGTCGATGGCGGCAAGCGAGACATTTACTTTTTGTAAAAATTCAATGTTTTCCGGTTTGGTCAATGATTCCGGAGCTACGTAAAGCAGTTTGAGCTCTCCTTTGAAAGCCTCCTGTTTGACCTTGTTGATTTCGGATTTGTTGAGGGTAGAGTTCAGTACTTTTGCCTTTACTCCCAGCGCATTGAGCTGGTCTACCTGATTTTTCATTAAGGCGATCAGCGGAGAGATGACCAGCGCAGTGCCTTCCTTCAGAAGGGCCGGCAGCTGGTAACAAAGAGATTTTCCCGCACCTGTCGGCATGATGACGAAAGTGTTTCTTCCTGAAAGAATATTTTGGATGATGGCTTCCTGATTGCCTCGGAAGTGCCCGTAACCAAAGACTTTTTTTAACTTGTCCTTGAGTTGATCCAACTGGTGATCTGTAATTTTTGTCATACCTATACCCAACCAATTGATTACTTAGAACTTGCAAGTTCAAGGTAATCCGTTTTATTCTGCAACACATTTTAGGGAAGACGGATTTTGTTTTCCTATAGAAAAACCGGCATCCCTTTTAATCAAATATAATCATATTTATTTCATTAAGTAAATCAATCATAATTTTTTCCGCAGTTGAAATGTGCGAAAAACGGGACTGCGGTTCCCTCCGGCTATAAAAGAAAGAAAAAGACCATTTGCATTGTTTTTTTACCGAAGTTGTAATATCTGGGTCTTGTATGGCGAATTTTTTTGACGGATATGGTTTTTTATTTTGCGATGTAAGATATCAACCAATTTGTGGGCAAAGGTATTAAGGGAGGGGCGCGTATTAAAGCTTGTTTTTTTTCCCTCGTTCACGAAAATCATTAGCTTTATAGTATTCATTCGGAGCTGAGCGAAGGACTCCGACAAATTTTTACCGACTTATGAGCAATAAAGATATTTATGTAGTCATTATGGCCGGAGGTGTGGGCAGCCGCTTTTGGCCTTACAGCCGCAACAGTTATCCAAAGCAGTTCCTGGATGTGCTGGGAAGCGGCTATTCGCTGTTGCAAATGACCTTTGAGCGGTTCCGGCCTTTATGTCCGGTTGAGAATTTTTACGTGGTAACCAACGAGGATTATGCTTCGTTGGTGAAAAAGCAGCTTCCTGAAATAGCTGCGGAGCAAATTCTGGAAGAGAGCCAGCGCCGGAATACAGCGCCTTGTATTGCTTATGCCAGTTATAAAATCGGAAAGCTGAATCCTGATGCGCGGATTGTGGTAACGCCTTCCGATCATGCGATTTTTAAGGAAAAGGAATTTGTAGACACCATCGAATTGGCGCTGAAGGATCTGGAAAGCAATCCTGAACGTCTTATTACATTGGGAATTCAGCCTAACCGGCCGGATACGGGATACGGTTATATCCAGTACTTTAAAGATGAATTTCAGCCGGTAAAAAAAGTAAAGACTTTTACTGAAAAACCTGAGCTGGAGCTGGCGAAGACATTTCTGGAAAGCGGAGATTTTGTGTGGAACGCCGGGATTTTTGTTTGGCGGGCGCGTGAGATAAAGCGCGCTTTTCAGCATTTTTTACCGGACATTGCCGAAGAGTTTGAAGAGGCCTCTGAGTTTTTTTATACTGATAATGAGCAGGCTGCGATTGAAAAAGCCTATTCGCTGTGCAAGTCCATTTCTATTGACTACGGTATTCTTGAGAAATCCGGTCATGTGTACGTGGTGCTTGGAAATTTCGGCTGGTCGGACCTGGGGTCCTGGAATTCGCTGCACAGTGTAAAAGAAAAGAACGAGGACAACAATGTGGTGGATGCAAATGCGCTGGTGTACAATTCGTCCAACTGCATTATCGTTTCGCATGACAAAGACAAGCTGTTTATTGTTGAGGGCTTGGAGAACTATTTAGTGGCGGATTTTGACGATGTTATTTTGGTGTGCAATAAAGACAATGAAAAGAAATTCAGGGAGTTTGTGAGTGATGTCAGATCTCAGAAAGGGGAGCACTTTCTTTAAAAAATGAGCTAAAAAAAAAAGCAGAAAAAAAGGCGCGGGTTTGTTGCATTGCGCCTTTTTTTCAGTTTATACGCGCTGTCTGAGCGCTTCGAAAAGATAAATGCCTGCGGCTACGGATACGTTTAGTGAAGAAATATTTCCTGTCATCGGAATTTTTCCTTTATGATCGACGATTTGAAGAATCTCCGGGCTCACTCCATCCTCTTCCGATCCCATTACGATAGCCAAAGGGCCTTTCAGGTCAATATCATAGAGCAACTGGTCGGTTTTTTCTGTTGCTGCAATGACTTGGACGCCGCTTTTTTGCAGGTACTCGACCGTGTGTTTGAGATTGTTTTCGCGGCAAACGGCAATATGGTGCAGGGCGCCGGCAGAGGTTTTCACGGCGTCGCTGTTCAGGGCCGCAGCGCCTTTGGCCGGCACAATAAGGGCCTGAACGCCGGCGCATTCGGCAGACCGGGCAATAGCGCCGAAGTTGCGCACGTCGGTTACTCGGTCCAGGACGAGCAGGAAGGGATCTTTGCCCTGCGCGTAGCTTTCGGAAATGATATGGTCCAGCGAACGGAACTGCACTGCTGAAAGGAAGGCAATGACGCCTTGGTGGTTTTTCCGGGTGATCCGGTTGAGTTTTTCAACGGGCACTTTGGTGCAGGCGATGTTTTGCTCGCGGACGGTTTCCATCAGTTCGTCCGTCAGTTCGTTCTTAATGCCTCGCTGTATGAAAAGTTTATCGATTTCTTTGCCGGCTTTAATGGCTTCCAACACGGCTCTGGTTCCGAAAATGGCATTGGCCGGCAGCGGTTTTTTTTGTCTGGGGTTTGAATATTTAAATTGCTTTATTCCTTTTTTATCCCTTTTCTCCATAAATCCTTTGCCCGGTACCAGTCGCCTGCGTACCGTTTGGGTCTTTTTAGTTTGTACTCCGAACTGTTGAACAATCCGTATTTTCTCACAAAAGTAAACTGAATTTTTGTTTTTTCATCTTCATTCTCATAAATCCAGATTTCTTTTCTTTTCTTCCGGTAAACTTTGTCGGGAGTTCCAAACAGAATGTAAACCATTCCCTGATCGGTTTTCCAGCCGTCTTTGTAGGTTGTGAAAAATTCGTTTGCCAAATGCACATGCTGGTAGTATTTTTTTATGGCCAGCCGGGCTTTTTCAGGGCTTTGGATGTGTGATAGCCAGAAGGTTTCAAATACCTTCCTGGGATTTGTATTAGCAATAAGTGTTTCCTGTTCGTTTTTGTCGGCTATATAATACAAAGGAGGCAGAAGGTCTGTGTAGCTGGTGTAAGCGGGAAAGGATTCGTCCACAAGCTTTAGCGTGAAGTATTCTCGTTTGTTTTTGTTTTTGTTTTCAGAAAGGTAAAGGCCTTTGGCGGAACTTCCGGCTTCGAACTGGCTGGGGCTGATGCTGATCAAGTGGCTTTTCGTGTTTTCCTTCGTCTTTTTCTTTTTTCTCCTAAAATTGGGTGTGCGGGCATGCTCAAAGTTTTTTTCCTGAAACGCAAGCATAAACTGGTCGTTTTGTTTTAGTACTTGCTGTATTTCAGACGGTTTGATGTAGTTTTTCAACCAGAGTTCCGGATTTTTCTTCTTGAACAGCAGCGTGTTGGCTTTGCTTAACAGGGGAAGGTTAAAGGAAAAATTTTGACGGCGGTCCCTGGTGACGAAATCCAAAACAAGCAGCTCCTCCCTGTTTTTGGAAGGGATTTCGAATTTATAGTAGAAGTTTTGGTCTTGTCTGCGGATCAGGTAGCGGGTTAGTCCGAAGTTTTTCCGTTCGGGCAAAGAAGATCCGAAGCTTTTGGACGTGCTGTATTTTACATCAAAAACGTCTTCAAGTTCGCCAATCCAGTTAATCTGGATTTGCAGGTACACAATGTACCGGTCTCCGGTGTAATAAGCCAGAGACCGCACATGAAGCGGAGCGAAAGGATCATATAAATGCTTGAGATTGTTTTTAGAGAAAGCTTGGGCGGAAACGGTTTCCTGCAACGCGGCAAGTAGAAGAATTCCCGAAAAGACAATCTTGATAATGCGTTTCATTTATCGGATATGAAGAGAGTAAGACAATGGCGATACCCTATAACCGCAAAGGTCTTTCTTCAGTTTATTTGACCGGACGAAATAGAGGGAAAGCCTTTTTTGGGGGCGTAAGGTTTGTTGATGGAATGGAGAAAGGTGCGGGAGAAATTAAATGCTGAATAGCACGCGGTGAAATAAAATGCAGCATGCGCAGAAGTGAAAAATAATGTCACTTGCGTGAATCGGCACAGCAGGAACATAGAGCTGAGAATAGATGAATTTTTTGGTTTATTCGCCGAAGTAGGATTTGTAAGGGTTTTAAAAACCAGAGCAATGATAGAAAATAGCAGCTGATATATTTGTTGGTTTTTTATGAAAGAGTAGTTAAAACACTTGCATCGTTGCATGGTTCACCCTTTGAATTGCATAAAAGCATGTTTTTGTTAAATCGAAAAAGTGTTAGCCATGAGAAGACATGTACTGGTTGTGTTATTGGGATTGTTGTTTTTCCCGCTTTTAGGATGGGCACAAGAACGAGTAATCACGGGGACGGTAATTGGTACGGATACGAAGGAGCCTTTGCCTGGTGTTAATGTGTTCTTGAAAGGGACAACCACTGGTACAACAACGGATATAGATGGTAAATACCGGATAACGGTGCCAGTAAACGGCGGAGAATTGGTTTTTTCCTTTATTGGATTGGGAAATGAGACAGTACGAATAGGTACCCACAACGTGATTAATATGGAAATGTCGGATTCCTTTCAGGAATTGGACGAGATAGTCGTGACGGGCTACTCGGTGCAGAGCCGCGAAAAGATCATTTCTACTGTTGATGTCGTTTCGGCCAAGGAGCTGGCCAACACACCGACTCCGAGCGTGGAGCAGGCCCTGCAGGGAAGAACTTCGGGAGTGTTCAGCACGATTGGAAGCGGACAGCCAGGCTCTCAGTCAGATATAATCATCCGGGGCGCGGGCTCAATCTCAGGCGATGCTTCGCCGTTGTATGTGATTGACGGAATTATTCTTGCCAATGACAATATCTCCACGCAGGCGACCGGTACGAAGCAATCGCCGCTGGCTTCAATTAATCCGAATGACATAGAGTCAGTCTCTATTTTGAAAGATGCTTCGGCGGTGGCTCTGTACGGTGCCCGCGGAGCGAACGGAGTGGTTGTGATTACGACTAAATCAGGCAAAGCCGGTAAGGCGGAGTTCGGGTTTTCTCTGCAGCTGGGACAGACCCAAAGAAGCAAGGGCGGGTTTGAGATGATGAATGCCCGGGAGCTTTGGGAATATGAACGTGCCGTATTGGTGGCAAATGGGCGCGATCCTGATATTAGGAGGCCTTTGTCTTACCTTTCAGAGCACGCCGATACAGACTGGTTGGAGGAGGCTTTTGATAAAGGAACTTCTCAGAAGTATGAATTCTCCGCTTCAGGCGGCAACGACAAATCTTCATTTTTTTCTTCCTTTGGATATTTCCAGCAAGACGGGATTCTGCTGGCTACCGATTTTGAGAGGTTCAGCGGCCGGTTGAATTTTAAACATCATCTCACAGAGCGCCTTGTGCTGAATTTGAATACCAATTTAGCTTGGGTAAACCAATCGCAGGCGTCTAATGGAAACACGTTCACAAGTCCTTTGCTGGGAGCATGGCTGAACAGGCCGTTTGATCCGGCTTACACAAACGGGGATCCGACTCCTGCGGGAATATATGGCTACAATGTACCTTGGCAGTCGTTGTCATCCTCCAATTTTGTTAGGGAGGTGGAGCAGGGCGAGTATAAAAACCGATCACTTCGAACGATCAACAATATTAGTTTGAATTATACGATACTGGATAATCTGACATTTACGACAAACAATGGATTCGACTATCTTCTGTTGAAGCAAAAAAGGTGGACTTCTCCGATATCGTATGACGGCCAGTCCCAGAAAGGATATGTTGGTGAATGAGTAAATACAAATTATACACTGACGACGTCCAATTTGCTGAATTACCAATTACAAGAAGATAATTGGTTTATGAGTTTTTTGCTGGGCTTTGAGACTCAGTTGAATAAACGCAGAAATGTGGAGGCGTACGGATCGGGATTTGCCAGCTCGGATCTGAGAACTTTGCAGTCGGCGGCTAAGCCTTCAAGTATTGACGGTTTTGATACGGACTATTTTTTTATTTCGTATTTCGGGCAAGTAAATGCTGAATTGTACGACAAGTATTTTGCGCAGGCTTCTGTGCGGCACGACGGATCTTCGCGCTTTGGTGAAGAAAATCAGTTTGCAACATTCTGGTCGGCTGGTCTTTCCTGGCTTATCAATAAAGAAAGTTTTCTTGAAAACCAAGACTGGATTGACAACTTGAAACTGCGCCTTAGCATAGGGACGTCTGGAAATGCAGATATCGGAAATTTTGCCTCCCGCACCTTGTTTTCCGGATCAGCAAGCTACCTTTCCAGTCCTGGATTGGTGCCAAGTCAGCTGGGAAATCCCGAGCTCACCTGGGAGACGAATATAAATTATAATCTTGGCGCCGATGTGGGTGTTTTCGAAAGATTTTCCCTTACGGTTGATTTGTATTACCGTAAATCCCAGAATATGCTTTTGGATAAACCCGTTCCGCAAACTACTGGCTACGAGTCGATTACTGAAAATGTGGGAGAGCTTGAAAATAAAGGATTCGAATTTTTGCTGTCTTCACAGAATTTGAAAGGGGATTTTGAGTGGGTTACTGATTTGAATTTTTCCTTGAATAGAAATAAAGTGCTGGAACTGCCGAACGGGAAAGGGTTTGCCGATCCTTTCTCTTCAAGGCAGCGGGTGGAAGAAGGGATGCCTGTTCGCTCATTTTACCTAAGAAGCTGGGCGGGAGTTGATCCTGCGAACGGTGACGCACTGTGGTACTTGGCCGACGGATCTACGACGAACAATATCAGCCAGGCGCCGCGTATGTTTGTAGGCAATGCCTCTCCTGATTTTATTACCGGGCTTACGAACAGTTTGTCTTATAAAGGCGTCTCACTGTCTTTCTTCCTGTATTGGGTGCAGGGAAACAAGATTTACAATAACACAAGCAGGATTTATGATGCTTCAGGCGCCCGTTTCGGCATCATCAATCAGGTGAAGGAGGCTGTGGACTTCTGGACGCCGGACAACACTGACGCTCCGCGGCCGCGGCCAGTCATTAACAGCAGTTCGGCCAGCAGCAATTCATCCCGTTATCTGGAAGACGGCTCGTACTTAAGGCTGAGGGAAGTGACATTGTCTTATAACTTCCCAGCCGATTGGCTGGATAATATTTATTTGAAATCGGCCAGAGTGTTCTTTCAAGGACAGAATCTCCTGACTTTTACGGAATATACGGGTGTAGATCCTGAAGTAGGTTCTGCCGGGGTTGAGTTTTTTAGGTACCCTGTGGGCAGGGTGTTTACATTTGGGGTGGATATAAAGTTTTAATGGCGGCTTTTTAGGTTTGGAAAAGAAATGCATAAAAAGATGAGCATAATAAAGAGAGTATTTGGCTGGGCGCTTACACTTAGCGTTATTGCTGCGGGCGCCTGTAAGAACGAACTGAATTTGGAACCCAAACAATCGCTGTCACCAGGGCAAGCTCTTAACAGTTTGGAGAATTTGGAAAGCATACTTATCGGAGGGTATAGCCGTTTGCGTGATGTGTCATATTACGGAAGAAATTTCGTGATAACCCCCGATGTGTCTGGTGATGATTTGGTAAATACGCTGGCGTCGAACCGTTTTGTTTCTTCTTATACCTATGAGCGAAGAGCGGAGGATGGTTTTGCTTCTGGTATGTGGACTACAATGTATCAGGCTATCAATTCCTGTAATTACATTCTGGATTTTGTAGGGGATGTGGAAGGCGACGCCGCCAGAAAACGTGGATTGATGGCACAGGCTTTAGCGCTCAGGGGTTTGGTGTATTTTGACTTGGTCAGGACATTTGCCCAGCCTTATCAAGTTGGCAATGGAGGCAATTTGGGCGTTCCTTTGGTGTTGCAGGACAGTTTGACAGGATCGGCGCAAACGGTTGTGTTTCCTGCCAGGGCAACGGTTGCAGAAGTGTATAATCAGATTGTCAGTGATTTTCAGGAAGCTGTAACACTTTTTTCCAGCTCTTCACAGGTCATTATTACGGAGCCTGGAAAAGGGCTGATTGACAGAAATACCGCCAGGGCCCTGCTGGCAAGGGTGAAGCTTTATCGTCAGGGGTCCGGAGATTTAGAGGATGTTGTGGCGCAGTCTACAGCAGTTATCTCCAGTGGAAAGTATGAGCTGATTTCGAAAGATGACTATTTAGGCGCGTGGACTAGAAACAATGATAAAGAGGCCTTGTTTCATGTCACGTTTGTTGATGATAATAATAACGGTTCGAACAATCTGGGAAGAATGTATTTGGAGGCCGGCTACGGTGATTTGCGCCCGAGAAGTCAGTTTATAGATTTGTTTGAAATCGGCGATGTTCGAAGGCAGTTTTTTGTAGCGAATCAGTCAGGGGAAATTTTTATCAACAAGTATCCTGGGATTAATGGAATTCTGGGTATGGTTTCGCCGCGTGTTGTCCGGCTTGCAGAGGTTTATTTGAATCGGGCAGAGGCAAACGCGCGGTTGGGGAATTTTACAGAGGCAAGGACGGATTTGGCTGTAATTCAAAGAAGGGCTTATGGGGACAGATATACGCCGCCGACTCTTTCGGATAGTGAAGTGCTGGATGCGATATTGTTGGAGAGGCGAAAAGAGCTGTTTGCTGAAGGGCACAGGGCGTTTGATATTTTTAGAACAAACGGCGAAGTAAATCGTGAGGGAATTTATGCCGGGAATAATGGCCCGGTGAGGACTGGCGACTGGAATGCCATCTGGGGAATTCCGCAGGTCGAGATTGATGTAAATGGGAATTTGGTTCAAAACCCAAGATATTGATGCGCTGATTTGCTGATGAGATAGTGTTTCTGCTGGCGTATTGGGATGCCGGAAACCGGCCGGATATATTTGGCTGTCAGTATTTGATTAAAAAATGACATTGAAGCTTTGCCGTCTATAGTGCAAAGCTTTTTTTGGTCATTGCCTTTTTTTTGACAATTGCAGACAAGCTTGACCAAAGGTTTTTAATATGTCTGAAACGCACCGGGTTGTAGAATTGCGTGGCGTTTTGGGGCTGCGGCAAGAGCACAAAACATGCTGGATCATTAAAAAAAAAGCAGACGGGCTATGGTGTTCATTTTCAGCCGAAAAACGCCCTGATGACAGGTGTGGAGGAATTTTTTTTAAAGTATAGTTGGTTATTTGTCGCAAAATCCCCCATATTTGCAAGCCCAAACGGGAAAGTAACCCCCTGAGGGAATGAATGATTGTCCTATGGTGTAACTGGCAACACGTCTGATTTTGGTTCAGAAGAGTCTAGGTTCGAGCCCTAGTGGGACAACAAGAAAACAAACGGTTTTCGAAAGAATTGTATTTTGTCCCATGGTGTAACTGGCAACACGTCTGATTTTGGTTCAGAAGAGTCTAGGTTCGAGCCCTAGTGGGACAACAGGAAAACATA
>JAKSBZ010000126.1 GCA_022360875.1 Cytophagales bacterium
AGGTTGATGGGCTCTTCACGAAGCCCCACCTGACCCACCAGACCTTCTGAGCGGGACAGCTTGACCCGCCCAACAGCCTTACGGTTAAGTCCCTCGGAAGCCATCAGGGTGTAGCGGCTGGAGTCATCGTCATAGAGATAGACTGAGCAGACATCTGTGCACATAGCCAGGCGAACACTGCGGACAATAATATCCAGTGCAGCCTGAAGGTCGCGGGCCGTCCCAACGTCCTGAACGATTCTGCGCAAAGTGCTAAGCATGCCCTGATCTTTCTCCTCTGAGTATCAACTCCTTCTCTGCTACAGAATCTGCAGCAGTCTTGGTGCAAGTTCCTTCATGGCGCGCCGGTAAACATCCCGTTTAAACGCCACCACCTGCCCAACTGGAAACCAGTAGCTGACCCAGCGCCAGCCATCGAACTCAGGAGAATTCGAGATATCCACCCGTACCCGCTCATCGCCACCAACCAGTTCCAGCAGGAACCACTTCTGCTTCTGGCCAATACAGAGCGGTCGGCTGTCCTTGCGAACCAGCCGACGTGGAAGCCGATAACGAAGCCAGCCCCGAGTACAAGCAAGAATCTTGACATCACCCGGTTCAAGACCAACTTCTTCATAAAGCTCCCGGTACATGGCTTCTTCCGGTGTTTCCTCTCCATTAATGCCACCCTGGGGAAACTGCCACGCATCCTGCCCGATTCGCTTGGCCCAGAGCACCTGTCCACGCCGGTTGGCGAGGATGATGCCGACGTTAGGCCTGAACCCGTCAGAATCTATCACGTGTTTGCCCTAATCAAATCTATTCACAGCATTTTTCCATAAACCGACGTATTACGGCAAACCACTAATTGACCCAAAGGACATTTTTTAAGATCTCAGTCAATAAGATCAGTATTACCGGCAATACACTATAGCCAGTTTGAGCTGCTGCCAAAATCTGTTGACACTAGGGGGGATCACATAGCTAACACTGTTGTCAGGTATTAAGGGTCACCCTGTGAACCCATAGCTCCTGAGTCACTCCAAGTATCTAC
>JAKSBZ010000311.1 GCA_022360875.1 Cytophagales bacterium
GAATAAGGGGTTTGTCCCCCAACAAAATAGATGGCAAGTTGAGCGTTCATTTGCATGGTTAAACGGATTTCGCAGATTATCAAAAGATTACGAGCGGAAAACTGAGTCATCAGAATCGTCCATTGCTCTTGCTTTTTGTGATATGATATTGTCAAAATTTTAAAAAATTGATTCCAAACATACTCTAAAAGCAAAGAATTTATTGCGATTGAAACAGAGCAGAGTCTCTGTTTTTTTATATCTAAAAAAATGCAAATAGACTAATATCAATTTAACATAATGCTTAATTATTATTACAATATACAGTTTAATAAATCACAATTACGTAACTGATAATTACATTAAAAGTGGTTGCGATTATGTATAGCAGTCTGAGGCGGATGGTTGTTTGTATTTTACAAAGAAGAGAGTAGGGCTAGAAGGGTACCATTGTTCAGGGCCTCTTATCGCATACTTTTATGCTTTTTATAATTTTTATAAAATTCATTCGTGTCTTGAACAAGACCGAGGAGCGAGGTATAAAAAAAGCGACGAGAGTTTTCCCGCCGCTTTTGAATCAATTGTACAAGCCTGCTTAAAGCTTTTCTATAACGATTTTGTAAATTACAATTCGGTCTTTGTTGGCAATTTTTATCACGTCAGTTGCGCTGACGTTGTTTAATGTGATCTCAGCTTTATGTTCTGCTTCGTTGTAGTCCGCAGGTTGCTTGCCTTTTGATCCAGGCAGTCCGTCATTGGCTGGAAGCGTTAGCTCAGTCTCCTGATTATTCAGGCTTACAGAAAATTTTCCATTGCTTTTTGCCCACGACAGTCCGTGAATGGTGATCTTGATGTTTCCTTCCAGACCTGAACCAGAAATGTTTCCTGCGGATTTTTTCGAGCCCAGCTTAATGCCTTCGAATCCTTCGTAAACTTTTTCTGAAGGTGTCCAGCCAATCGAATTCAGATTCGCCAGCTTCATTTTGAAGAAATCCTTAACCCCTGCAGTAAGTTTGCTGTCCGGAGTAGTAGGAGTAGTAGGAGTAGTTGGTGTAGTAGTGGTTGGTTCGCTATCTTTTTCTTCAAAGCGCGCATCGTTCATCACAACTTCACTGATGTCGCGGATTGCCAGCTGGTATTTTCCTTTGAATTTCGTTATCAACCCGACAATCGAACCGCTTTTTTTTGCTACTTTTTGTCCGGCAAATGATTCGGTATTCGAGGTGCGCACAATGATTTTATTGCCGTCCTTGTCAATCAATGTCAGATCTTTTCCTTGTTTTTTATCTCCTCCAGCTGTTGCGTAAGTAACATCGGAATTCTCTGTAATGCCGGCAAACTGCACGCCTTCAAGCTTCACCAGCGCATTGATGTCGTTGTCAGTAATCGCTGTGATTTTTTTGACAGCAGGTTCCACGGCTGTTCCCGGAGATACAGCGATTCTATTCTCAACCTCCTCGTCAGAAAGCCCGCCGATGAACGCGTTGTGAGGCACGCCCAGCTGTATGTCGTTTGTGTATTTGTTGAGAAGAAGATCTTTTAAAAAGATTTTTATTTTTTTTCCTTTGGCAAAATAGGTGTCCATCGTTTGGTCTGAAACACTGAAAATTTTCAGCACTGCGCCTTCGCCTCCGTTTTGGAAAATAACCTTGTTGAAGAAATTGCCGCTTCCGGAAGCTGTTACTGTTCCTTCAAGGTAAGCGTCCTCAGAAATTGTCACATATGCCCCGCCTTTTATCATGCCGCGAAGCTGAGCAAATGTCTTTGCCGTGCCGAAGTCTATTCTCGGATCAACAGTTTCAGACCTTTCTGGAAGTTCCACCGTTCTGTCGCAGGCCGAAAAGAGTGTGAACGAGCACATTGCCGCCAGCATCAGCACTCGGCTTAGTAGGTTGTTAGTTCTTTTCATGTCTCTGTATTATTTGCTTTAGTAAAAAAGACAGACTCGGAGAGCCTGTCTGAAAAAATACTTTATTTGTCTCCTCCGATATATTGGAAGGCGATGCGGGCAGTTCCCGTTACGTGAGAGAGATCAATGCTGCCCGAGTCAACCCAGGCATAATTCTTTAAGCCTTTTTTCGCAAGTTTCGCCGTGGTGATCTCCTCTTTTTCGATGCCGCTGATTGAATTGCCGTTGAAGTTTTTGATGATGTACACCTTCACCGGCGACTGGTCTCCGTGCTCCCAGAAGGCCATAGCGCTCTGAAAGCTCAGCTTTTCGCTGTCCTGGGCGTCGAAGTTGATTTCCGGAGAAATAAGCCAGCTCTCGTTCTTTGGCTCGCCCGATTTGAAAGCGCCTGCCTTTACGTATTTGTTATTATTGTGAACTTTTACAAACCAGTTGCGCTTGCCAACTGGTTTTACCACCGACCAGTTGTTTTGCGTGAAGTCATTTCCTTTGCTTGAAGAACTGAAATCTTCGCTCAGCAACTCGGATGCGCCGCTTGTTACTTTGATGTTGTCCAAACAGAAAGACGTAGTTTTTCCGACGTATTCGCCGCTTCCCGGATTTACGGGTTTTACAGGTTCAACAGGAGTTACAGCTCCCTTCATATTCAGCTCTTTCGGGCTCCTGATATAAAGCTGGTGAGGGTCATCCTCGCTATTAGCCTTATTAGACTCATAATAGCCAATTATGCCGATGAATGTTCCCTGGCCCGTAGGCACAAGCTCGTCGCGGAAATTGGCGAATTTGCTGGTCTTAACCTCTATGACACCTGTGGCGTCTTTCAGTTTGTGGTCAACAAAAGGATAGTTGATGTCTTTTTGAGGAGCTTCTGAAAAAGTTTTTTTGTCATCCTCCAAAAAGCGGGCGTCTTCGATTTTTACCAGAA
>JAKSBZ010000024.1 GCA_022360875.1 Cytophagales bacterium
GCCATAAGATTCACTCCCGTCAGCTCCGACAGCCGTTTCACCTGTGCATGCGTAAGAGGCGACCGCCCTACAGGATTGTCCGGATAAGCGCTTTCAAAATAGGGGTAATAAGGCGCATTGATGTCAAGCCATTCGAAAATCTTTTCTTTTTCGCCTTTGCTCAACTGCACGTTGTAATGCGAAGGCTCCAGATAGTCTGTCAAAGGACTTTTATTGGCTCCCCAAGTATAAGAAGGCTGCAGCTGGGAAGGGCCGGCTCCAATCACTCTGACCATGCCTTTCAAGCGGAGATCAATATAGGCCGCATTGAAAAACATATTCTTGTCAGGCGCCAAATTCAAAACCTTGCCCGCCTTTTTGTCGAAATCGTGGCAGCTCACGCAGTTTTTGGTGAGAACAGGCTGAATATCCTTTAAAAAGCCTGCCGGCTCGGGCTTTGTTTGCATACCCAGGAGCTTAAGACGCTGCGGTTTTTTCCTCAGTGCCTTTGAACGGGAAGCGCCGCTGAGCAATGGCGCCTGCAGCCGGTTTTCATGGCAGCCGATGCAGCCTTTCGTTTCTCCCGCCTGAAGAGAAATACCGCTCCGCATCGTTTGCACCATTTTCTTGTCTTTGTCCAAAAGCTGAAAATACACGTATTTATCCGCCGGAACTTCAAAATACGTTGAACCGTCCTCTTCCACTTCAGCTACTCCCAACACTCTTTTGCTCTCGAAGTTATGCCAGTTCATTGCCGGCCTGTGCACGCCCTGGCCGTTCCAGGCCGGCCCAGTCCACGCTTTCTTCTCCACGGACTCCACCACACGCAAGTACTTCACGTCTCCCTTTTTCACATTGCTCATGTGCGTGCCTTCATACACATTCTGCACATAAAATTTACCGGGAGAATTGTCATACTTTCGGCTTTCAGGTATAATGCGCTCTCTTTTTTTCTCTTTGACAACCACCGGATCAAAGCACCCCAGCGCATCCTCCCTGTGCAAAAGCAATTCGTTGCCAAACGCATCAATGAGATAAATTCCCGTCTGCTCTGTTTTATTATTCAGCGTACGCGCGCACAAGAAGTAATTTTCATCCAAAGGAAACGGATCTTCGTACCTCGGCCGAACCTTTCTAAACTTATCCCACTTTCCGGATCCTTCCGTACTGACTAGGCTGCGGGCATACTCCGGCCAAGTGCGAACAACCGGCTCTTTTCCGTCCAGCCCTTTCGACCGGTCAATCAACGCAAGCGCTCCCCACGGCCGGTCATGGCATGAGCCCATCACAGCAATCACCTGGTTAGTGTTCGGCACTATCCGCGCATCGATCACACCTCCCGGCGAACTCGTGTTGTTTCCCCAGTAAAGCTGGTGATTTGTCCCGTCGGGATTGACGGTCCATAGCCCCTGGGCATCGCCGAAATTCCTGTCCACGTATTCCCATCTGTCATAAAGAATGCGCCCATCGGGCAAAACGGTTGAATGCCCCTCGAACAGCGTGCTTTTTCCCAGCTGCGTGATATTCGCGCCGTCGGCCTCCATGCGGTGCAGGTTGGCCATAATATGAATATTGCACATACAGTACTTCGGCTCCCGGGTAGAAGAAAAAACGATTTGTCCGCTTGGCAGGTAACACGGATCGATATCCGAAACGCCTTTAGCCCGTGTAAGCGTCTTTACCGCATGGCTCGAAAGGTCCATCTCGTAGATGTGATAATCTTCCTTAATGTTTCTGCGCATCGAATACAAAAACTTCTTTCCGCTGTAGTGAACATCCAGGTCCCGGTAAACCGATTCCTTAGCCTCCGCCAAGGTTACCAAAGAAAAATCCTTCAAATTCAACCGCTTTATTGCGCTTCCTCCCCGGTAATTGTTGGTATTGGTTTCATTGGTATGAAACAATGTTTCGGAATTGTGATGATCCGGCAGATACTGATGCCGAATAACAAACAAAATCGACCGTCCCTTTAAAACAGGGTGCTTCAATAGAATTTTTCTGGAAAGCAAATCTATGTCCTGAGTCAATTCCTTAAGCAACTGCTCATCTTTCAGGTCTGTCTCCGGAATCCTTTTCTCCAGTTTTCTGATTTTTCGAAACAAACCCGCGGCATGATCCATACGCTCCGGATATTTCTTTTCCATAAACTTCAAACTGTTTTCCAGCGCATCCAAACGGTGCTGCAAAGATTTCCAATCAGTCTTCTGATTCGACGAAATCAATTGATAATTACCTTCAGCTTGCAAAGAAACATAGTCCCTGGAACTGAATGAAAACAGGAAAAGGCTTACTAAACAATACGCAAATATTTTTTTCATAACTAGGCGATCGTCCCCTCACATTCTTCTGCATACTGACAGAAAAAACCGCAAAAAGAGAAGTGAAAAATGAAACCAAGAAGTATATCACAAAATAAAAAAATCAAATATAAAACACGGTTTCAAAGAAAAAAATAAGTCCAGCTGCTACTGAATGTTAAGTTTTTGCAAAAAAATGCGCTTAATAAAAATGTATGAAAACACGTTTTATTTAGCCATTGCCAAAAGCTTTTTTTCCTTAGGCATTTTCTCAATAGCATATCGCAGCGCAGTTCGCGGCATAATCGCTTTATTATTCATCACGAACTCGAACACCTCTTCCTGGTGTTGCTGACTGGCTACTTTAAGCAGCCAACCGTAGCCTTTTTGCACCAAATCATCTTTGTCTAGCAGGAGTTTTGACGCCGTTTTCAATACCGCGCTAAAAAAAAGACCTCTTCTTGCCGGAACAATCAGCGTAACGGACGCAGCTCTTTTCATCCATCGGTTGTCCGACGACGCAAGCTTTTCCAGCTCGTCAAGAAGCTCAGGAAACATCTCGACCAGCGTGCCGACAGAATGATTGCAAAAAGTGTCACAAGACGCCCAGTTGTTCACATAACTGCCAATCCACTTCTGAAAAATCGCAAAATCGCCTGGATGATAATCCTTTCTGCGCGAATACACCCAATTGCAGGCAACAATAGATTCTTCCAAGTTTCCCGACCGCCACAAGCACTCCGCAAGCTCAAAAACTTCCTGTTTTCCAAGCACCGACAATTCCCTCAAACAACCCTTGGCAATTTTTTCAACCACGGGCATCTTTACGCCGTAAGCATTGATTTTATCTTTAAAAAAGCGCTTACCGCTTGCCTGAGTTTTTTCGTCAATACTCTCCTTCAGCTGCGTCCTTACTTTTTGGATAATGTCATGCATTTCAAGATTGTCTTATAGTGAAAAATCGAGTGTCATGCGCATAACAAGCAACACTGGCCTGAGAATTTCCACACCAAGCTTGTCTGGCAATCCTACTTCCTTCGTTTTTTTCTCAGAAATTTTCTTCGCCGAACCACTTTGAAGTTTTCAGGATAATGCTCAGAGGCTGCAAAAAAAACCTTTTTGGTTGTGTTGATGCGCATATCCGACACCGTCTCATACAGCGTTTTGTGGTGCCACCTGCTCCTCATTTTGTACGGCAGCCGGTCAGACTTTCGAATCCATATGTCAAATTGAGATACTTCGTTTAGCGGAATAAACTCGTTTTTTAAAACCATCGGCTTCAAACGAAAATATACATGTTTATTGAATATTTTTAACTGAAAATAAACAGAATCTACTAAATCTTTATAAAAAACAGCGATATCATCTTCAGTACTCAGCATGTAGTTAATAATATCCTTGACGCGCAAAATCATCGGATAATGCAGCCGGTGAAAAGGATAGGGATGCCCTTTTAGTGAGTCTACTTTCACGCATTGATCCATCCAATACACCCAGCCTTTTGCCTTGCCGTCGTAAAACCTGCGCAACTTCAGCGTGTCGTCTGCCGCATAAATTGCCGTGCTTGCGCCCAGCACAGTATCCGACGGTTCTGCATACAGTTTGATAAACCGACGTTTGAGCGCAGAAAACTTTGATGTATCTCCGGAAAAACTCGCTTTCTTTGTGTAAATATAACTGGCCGACTGTATCGTACTCAGCTTAGTCGACACCTCGCGCAAAAAAGACACTTCCTCACTCTCTTTGCATGAAAAAAGAAAAAAAAGAGCGGACAGGACAAATAAATAAAAATACTTGAACATGAGTCGATATTTAAGCCGCTGACTGTGCTTAATGTAAAAACAACTCTTTTTTAGTCCAAAAAAAATTACACAAAAACCAACACAAGAATAATATTAATCAAATATCCACCAATTAAATAAGCAAAGTGCAATTATTAATGTCTGTAAAAATCCTTTTTCAATACAGTTGTTCGCTCCCGAATTTCAGTATTCAACTATCAGAACAACCCAAACTCATTAATAACGCTCAAAAAATGTTCGCGCTGGCTTTTGCTGATTGCCAGTGTCTTATTGCCGATAAAAACTTCATTGCCTTTCACCTTGTCAACCTGTTCGATATTGATTATGCTTGAACGGTGAATTCTCACAAAACGGTCTGAGGGCAGTATTTCCTGCAAACGGCTCATGGACTGAAGCGTGATAATCTGTTGCTCTGTAGTCACAATTTTCACGTATTCACGCAGACTCTCGATGTACAAAATGTCTTTCAGACGGACTTTCAGGATGTTTTTGTCAGACTTTACGAAAAAGTAATCTGTTCCAGCTTGTTCATCCTCAGACCTTTTTGCCGAATCCGCTGCAGTTTTCTTCGGCTTTTGAGGAATGCTGGGCGCGAGCAATTCCATCGCTTTGCATACTGCCTTGAAAAAACGGTCAAACTCTACAGGTTTCAGCAGGTAATCCGCCACATCCAGCTCATAGCTTTCCACCGCATAGTTGGAATAGGCAGTAATAAGAATCGTCACCGGAGGATTCTTGAGCATGCGCAAAAAATCTATCCCCGACAGGCTGGGCATTTCAATGTCCAAAAAAAGCAAGTCCACCTGCAGCCGGTTCATCAGCTGCTTTGCCTCAATCACATCTCCGCATTCACCGACGATCTCAAGATCAGGTATTTTATTGATGTACGCGACAATCAGCTCGCGCGACAGAGGCTCATCGTCCACCAAAAGGCACTTTATCTTTCCGGACCGTTGCTTCATTTCAACTTGATTTTTATAGTAACATGAAAGAATTTGCTTTCGTTCTCAATCACAAATTCATATCTTCCTGGATAATTCAGTTCCAGCTGTCTTTTGGCGTTCTGGATGCCCTCACCTGTCGACTTGATCAGTTCCGCCTTGCTTTTTTTAACCGAATTCTGAACAGTGAAAATCAGTTCTTCGTCTTCCATAACCCCCGAAACCTTTATCCATCCTTCCGGATCGTTTTCAATGCCCGAATGCTTAAAAGCATTTTCCACGAAATTGACCAGAATAAGCGGCGCGATCTGATAAGCCAGCTCCGATTCTTCGAAATAAACGTCCACGTTCCAGGGAATCCGGGATTTAAGCTGCTGGAGCTCAATATATTTTTTCAAAAAATCGAATTCCTTTCCCAAAGGCACACGCGGCGTATCGCAGTCCGAAAGCGTATAACGCATCAGCGAAGAGAGCTTGGCGATCATCGGCGCAGCCAGATCATCTTTCTGAAAAGCCAGCGAATAGATATTGTTAAGGGTGTTGAACAAAAAATGCGGATTTATTTTAGCGCGGAGAAAATTCAGCTCGTTCTTCAGCCGCTCACGCTCCAGCTGGTTCATCAGCTGCACCGCATCAAAGGAAAGTTTGGAATGAGCCAGCATGGATGAATAGATAAACAGAAAGAACCAAAAAACAATCACTATAACAATATCTAATACCGGCGTTCCCTCTCGTGGAATAATGCTAAAAGCATCTGCCAGCATCAGCTTAAAATACAAAAGTAATAAGACTAAAAAACCAATAGCCACAAGCCATTTTTTATTTTTTTTCACTGCATATATGTAATTATAATACGAAGCGTAAAAGCTAAAAAAAACAACTCCAAACTCGTATCCGGTACGGATCACTCCTCCCCTTAAATCGCCGCTTACCAAGTTATTGTCCAGGATGCTCATGCCGATCAGCAGCCAAAACACCAAATGCGGAATAAAACTTCCCCGGCGACCAAAACTTGCCCACGTATTTAATTCTTTACTCATCAGTTAACTATCTTAAATACTTCAATAACACAAGTTTACACTTTTTTGAAATATAAAAATCTCACAAAAACAATATGCGTCTCAATGCAACATATACTGAGCGGCGTTCATTGCCGTATTCTTCTAGTCGCATTTTTTTATTGTTTTCACAAAACGAATTTTCAATACTAAAACCAAAAAAATCTACAAGCAAGAAAACGTATTCCGGATTTATGCTTGTTAACAGAATCGCAAATCCGTAAAACCTAAAACGTCTCTCTGCTTTTTCACTTATATCTTATCCCGAAAATTTCCGTTCAGACGACAAGCAAGCATCCGCATATGCACATATGGTTTTCGCTGACATAGAAAAAAGTGCTTGCCATTTTTTTCCAAACGCTTCTGTTCTTCAAGCACTTCAAACATGCATGCACACCGGAATCATACTACCATTCACATCTTTTTCTCAATCTAAATCATCAGCCAAGGCTTTTAGAAAATTGCGAAACGTCTCGCAGCTTACAGACTTTCCGCTAAATGATTCCCATTCTTTTTTCATCATGTCAATGCGCAGAAGATTTTTTTTTATGATTTTTTTAACGCCTTCCGAATCTTCAGAAACTGTCAAAACAGGCTTCTTTCCTCGGCCGGGACGGGTTTCCAAGCCAGATATTCCTTCAGAATTAAACCGCCTAACCCAAGCATTAACGCTGACATCGCTCATGTTCACGAATTCGCCAACCTCCTTGGAGGTTTTACCTTCGGCTTTCAGCAGTATGGTTTTGCACCGCATTCGGTAGCAATGTCTCTTATCCTTTCTAAAACCTTTTTCCAGTTCGTCTCTAACCTCCGACGTGATAACTGGTGTGTTTACTCTCCCCAATGGTCTTTACAATTATTGTTGTGCAAATTTGTCAATGTATCAAATAATGCAATTTGATTTTTGTACAGTGCCCGTTTCTTAAAGGAATAAACTATTAAAATAAATCCCTAATAATTTCAACCAACGGAAAGTAAACCCATGCAAGCTGCCCTTTACAGCTTCCGAACAAACAAAAACACTTTAAAAAAACACTCACCCGGCATATTTGCTCACTCGGTGAATACCATCTCCCAACCGTTGATTTTTTTTGACTTACAATAAAAGAGTCTCAACCTTTGAGACATCATCTTGAACAACCAAAATGACAATACAGTCTCCCGAACCAATCGCGCAATCAATTTGCAACTGGCTGCGCCGGAAGACTGATCCAGTAAATTAAAACAACAATAATAAATGAAACGGATTTCAAGATTCATTTTACTCCTCGCGCTTCTGCTTCCCTTTAGCAGAGTGCTCGCCCAGCAGGCCGAGCCTTTGAGCCTGGAGGAATGCCTGAAAGTGGCGATTGAGAAAAACCATGAAGTGGCGAAAGCGCATTTGGAAATTGAAAAATCCAAACAGCAAATCAAAGAAGTGCGCAGCACCGGACTGCCGCAGCTGAAGGCAACAGGTACGGTAACTGACCATTTAAGAATACCTGTAGTGTTGATAGACGGTACTGTATTTGGCAAGGAAGGCACAGTGGCTCTGGAGATGGGCAAGAAATACAACGGGAAAGCGGATGTGGAAGCTACGCAGCTTTTGTACAACCACGAGTTTTGGATAGGCCTGAAAGCCGCAAAAAAAGCCAAGGAGCTTTACCAGCTGGCTGAAACCAAGACTACCGAAGACGTCATTTACCAAGTGGCTTCGGCATATTACCAATGGCTGCAGCTCAAAGGGCAGGCCTCGGCACTTGAAGACAACATCGGGAAAATCAAGAAAATAATAAAAGTGCACGAATCACTAACTGCTGCAGGACTGGCGCACAAGCTGGACGAAAAACGTCTGCGCGTAAACCTTTCCAATATGAACGTCGCGCTCAGCCAGCTGCAAACCGGCAAGGCAACGCAGCTCAATCTTATCAAGCTTTACATGGGACTGACAGTGGACAGTCCGCTGGCACTGAAAGAAAACAGCCAGTTGGCTGCCGAGCCTCTTCAGACGCTGAACCCGACACAAAGCTTTATGCAGCGCAGCGATCTTCAGATGCTCGCCAAGCAAACGGAACTGATTGGTCTGGAGAAAAAGTCCATCGTTGCACAATACTATCCGACTTTGGTGGCCGTAGGAAGCCTCAGCTCGCAGGCTATGCGCGACGAATTCGATATTTACGAAAACAAAAAATGGCATGCCAGCTCATACGTCGGCGTTCAGCTGCAGATCCCGATTTTCGACGGACTGAAAAAGCAAGCAAAAATCAAGCAAAGCAAAATTCATCTGGAACAGCTGAAGCACGATTTTGCCTACGCTTCGGAAGCGGCGCGCATAGAAGCGCAAAACGCGCGCTACGAACTGAGCAACGCCTACAAAAACGTAAATCTTCAGAAAGAGAACCTTGAGCTGGCCGAAGATGTCTATGGCCAAACCGTTTCACAGTACAAGGCGCAGATCGC
The DNA here is from genome assembly GCA_022360875.1 of Cytophagales bacterium. Classification (GTDB taxonomy): domain Bacteria; phylum Bacteroidota; class Bacteroidia; order Cytophagales; family Cyclobacteriaceae; genus JAKSBZ01. The sequence goes on from JAKSBZ010000024.1 coordinate 8,517, forward strand.
CAACATCACCGATTTGCTGAACGCAGAAATGTCCCTGAGAGAGTCTCAGAACTCCTACTTCATGCAGGAGCTTGCTTTCCAGGAAGCGCGGCTGAAGCTTCTTAAAGCGGAAGGCAATCTGCTTTCGTTATTAAACTCAAAAAATTAAAAAAAGAAATTATCCCTCTGGATTTTTAAAAACATAACAACCAATGAAGAAGACCATTATTTACACGGGCCTGACTCTCCTTCTCTTCATGGGAGCATTCTGGAAGCTCAGATCCAACAAGGCCGAGCAACAAGCTATTTCAGACTTCGTCGCGCAAACAACCAAAAAATTTCCGATAAAAAGCGTGCAGGCAAAAAAAGTGAACAAAGCGCTTTCGATGGAAGCTGAGGGACGGCTTTTCCCCTTCAAGTCACTGAAACTGAAATCGGAGACACAAGGAAAAGTCGAAAAAATATTTAAGAAAAAAGGCGACAAAGTGCATCGCGGCGACCTGATTCTTGAAACGGAAAACAGCGCCATTTACGCAGGGCTTCTGGCGGCGGAAGCTAACCACAAGCAGTCGCAGAACGACCTGGATCGCTTCGAAAAGCTATACCAAGACGAGGCCGTGACCCTGCAGCAGCTGGAGCAAATCCGCGTGAAGGCAAAAGCCAGCGAAGCCGAATGGATTATGGCCAAAAAGCGCTTCCGCGACTCCAGGATCCAGGCGCCTATTCAGGGAGTGATCAACGAGGATTACTACGAAATCGGCGAATTCTTGGGCGGAGGAATGCCAATATGCGACATCGTGGACAACAGCAAAGTGAAGCTGAAAGTGATGCTTTCGGAGCAGGAGATCCTGAAAGTGCAGAAAGGGCAAAGCGTAAAAGTGACAACCAACATTCATCCGAATAAATCTTTCGAAGGAATGGTGTCAACCGTTTCGGTGCAAGGCGACAACACCTACCGCTACGAAGTGGAAATCCTGATTCCGAACCCGGACAACGAGCTGAAAGCCGGCATGTTCGCGCGCGGCATGTTCAGATTCCCAGCCCAAGAGCAGCTGCTGATTCCTCGAAAGGCTTTGGTGGAAGGCGTAAAAGCGCCGAAGGTTTATGTGTTCTCCAACGGAAAGGTACACCTGAAAAACATTGTGCTCAACGGCCAAAGCGCCAGCGACCAGGTAAGTGTGTTCAGCGGACTGAAAGAAAACGAATGGGTCGTAACCGACGGGATTTTCAATTTGGTGGACGGAATGGAAGTAGAGAAACTCTAAGCAAAGAAAATGAAAATCACAGAATTATCTATCAATAGACCTTCCCTGGTCGTGGTGCTTTTCACGATCTTGGTGGGTGCGGGCCTGTTCACTTACCGGTTTCTGGGCTATGAGCTGATTCCGGAAGTGGCGCCCCCTACTATGACCGTAATTACGATTTATCCTGGCGCCTCGCCCGATGAGGTGGAAAGCAACGTAACGGAGAAAATTGAGCAAGCGCTCTCCAAGCTGAACGGCGTCAAAAAGATCACAGCCAACTCTTACGAGAACTTTTCAGTAATTTCCATTGAGCTTTTCTTTGGAGAAAATCTGGATCAGGCCATACAGAAAACAGCCAGCTACATCAACTCGGTGAAAGGACAGATGCCTCGCGGCATTTCCGAACCGCAAATCGAGAAACGGGGAGTAGCCGATTTGCCAGTAATCTATGGAGGAGTTGCATCCAGCCTGTCAAAAACCGACTTTTACGATCTCTTAGACAAAAAACTAAAGCCGAGGCTGCAGTCGGTTTCGGGCGTTGCAAAACTGAAATTTGTCGGCGGACAAAAGCGTGAAATCCAGATCAATATTGACAAAGACAAACTGACGACCTACGGCATTTCACTGCAGCAAATCACACAGATTCTTCAGTATTCAAACATGGAGATTCCTGCCGGAAAAGTGAAAAACAAAGGAACGCAAAGCACGATTCGGGTTCGCGGAAAATTCAATGAGGTAGAAGACATCCGCGAATTGATTGTGGTGGACAATCCTGCGCAGGGTTTTAAAATCAAACTTTCGGACATTGCCGAAGTAGTCGACGGCAAGCAGGAAGAGAAAATCATTTCCCGAATAGACGGCATCGAAGCCGTGGGCTTCCAAATTCTGAAACAGTCGGGAGCGAACGCAGTGGAAATGAGCGCCAAAGTGCACCAAGTAATGCGTCAGCTGGAAAATGAGTTTAATAATGCAAACCTTCAGTTCACCACTTTCACAGACACTACCGACTATACGATTCAGGCGGCAGAGGCTGTAACGCACGACTTGGAAATCGCCATCCTTTTGGTGTCGGTCGTTATGCTTTTGTTTCTACACAGCTTCCGCAACGCGGTAATCACCATGATCGCCGTTCCTACCTCGCTGGTTGCGACCTTCACAGTAGTTTACCTGCTGGGCTATACGCTCAATCTGATGACCTTGCTGGGACTTTCGCTCGTAGTCGGCATATTGGTGGACGACGCCATTATCGTAATCGAAAATATTCACAGCCACATGGAGAAAGGCAAAACCGCGGCGCAAGCGGCTTTGGATGCCATCAGAGAAATTGCCCTAACTGTGTCATCCATCACCCTCGTAATTATCGTTGTGTTCCTTCCGCTCGGCATGACCGGCGGAATGGTAGGATTGCTTTTTCAGCAGTTCAGCGTCGTGGTTGCCTTCTCCACCCTTATGAGTTTGCTTGTTGCCTTTACCCTGGTGCCGCTTCTGATGGCAAAATTCTCCAAGCACGAAACCGTCAATCCGAATTCATTTTTTGGAAAGCTGATTCTGGGTTTTGAGAAAATCATTGACAGAATGATCGACGCCTTCACCAACGGACTGAAATGGGCGCTGCGCCACAAAGCTGTAACTTTGCTGGCAACATTAGTCATGTTCTTTGGCTCCTTTGCTCTTCTGACCATGGGCTACATCGGTTCGGAAGCTTTTGCAAGCGGCGACCGGGGCGACTTCACTATCCAGATTGAACTGCCGAAATCCGTTACGCCAAAAGCCACCAACGAGCTGACTCAGGAAGTGGAAACCTACGTAGGAAGCCTGCCGGAGGTGGAACAGCTGAATGTGGTAGTTGGGACGAAAGAAACCGACGAAGAAGGACAGGGAACACCGTACTTCTCGTACATCAACGTTAAGCTTTCGGACAAACGCAAGCTCAGCACAGCGCTTTACGCGCACCAGATCCGTTTGGAACTGGAAAAACGAATTCCCAACGCTTCGTTCACCACTGCCACGCTGGACGATATGGGAAGCTCAAATCCGTACAAAGTGGAGCTGATCGTGCAGGGCAACGAGACGGACAAACTGATTGAGTACGCGGAAAGCATCCGCACCAGCATTGAATCGATCCCGGGAATTATCCGCACGAAACTTTCGCTGGAAAAAGGCGCCAAGGAACTGAACATCAACATAGACCGCGCAAAGCTGGCAACGCTGGACCTAACCGTGGGCGAAGTCGGCATGCAGATGCGCACGGCCTTTGAAGGCGACAATCAGTCGAAGCTGAAAGTCGGCAACCGCGAATACGACATTCTGGTTCGCCTGGACAACTTCGACCGCCAAAGCATTGCCGATATCGAAAACCTTCCGTTTACCAATGCCAGCGGACAAGTGTTCAAGCTGAGCCAGTTTGCCGCCGTTTCCGAAGAAGCCGGCCTAACACAGCTCGACCGCTACAACCGACTGCCTTCCGTAACTGTGAAAGTTCAAGTGTCGGGAAGGCCGACCGGTACTGTAGGAGAAGAAATGAAAACCGTTATTGACGGACTGGATAAGCCGGATGGCGTAAAACTGCACTACGGCGGAGATCTGGAAATGCAAGCTGAAAGCTTCGGCCGGCTCGGAACCGCCTTCATGATCTCCATTGTTCTGGTTTACCTGATCATGATCGCCCTGTACGACTCGTACATTACGCCGCTTGTGGTGTTGTTCTCGATCCCGCTGGCGATTATCGGAGCGCTTTGGGCACTGGCCCTAACCCAGCAGAACCTGAGCATCTTCACTATTCTGGGGATCATCATGCTCATCGGCTTGGTGGCGAAAAACGCGATTATGCTTGTGGACTTTGCCAACACAGCGCTTAAGGAAGGTAAAGAAATCGTAGAAGCACTTGTTTTCGCGACTCAAGCGCGCTTCCGTCCGATTTTCATGACTACTATTGCAATGGTGGTCGGGATGCTGCCGATTGCCACAGCCACCGGTGCAGGATCTTCATGGAAAAACGGATTGGCCTGGGCGCTGATCGGCGGGCTCTCCAGCTCCATGGTGCTCACGCTCATCGTTATTCCGGTAATCTTTTATCTCAGCTATCAAATGAGGACTTGGATGAACAATAAATTCAAGAAAAAAGAAAAAGCGAAAGCGGAAATTACTGTGCATTCCTAAGACTTGGTTTTTTCATGTTTTAGCCTGGCGTGAGACTTGTTTCAAGCGCCGGGCTTTTTTTTTGTAGTCTCAAATTAATCGCTAAATTCACAAGCAAAACATTAAACTTTGACATGAATTTTCGTTCACTTTTTAATCCCGCAATTCTTTTTTTATCTGTACTTCTTTTTAGTTGCCAATCCAAGCCTTACACCCATTCCAAGCCTTATATTTTTCTTCAAAAAGAAGGAAGAAAGCGCGCAGACTGGAAATTGATTTGGGGCGACGACTTTGAAAAGCAACAGTTGGACACCAGCAAATGGTCGAAGATAACGCCCAATGTTCACGACTGGGGCAGACACATGAGTGCAGACGATGCCTGCTTCAAAATTGAAAACGGCAAAATATTCTTGAGAGGAATTGTAAATCCGGATACCTTAAAAGACGCTCGGAAATTTCTTACCGGAGGGATATATTCCAAAAACAAGTTTGCTTTCCGCTACGGCAAAGTGGAAGTCTGCGCCAAACTCGAAAGCGCAAAAGGCGCCTGGCCGGCAATTTGGATGAAATCGGACGCCGATCCGTTCGGCTCGTGGCCCAAAAGCGGCGAAATCGATTTGATGGAGCATTTAAACTTCGACTCCATTGTATATCAAACCATTCACTCTTTTTACTCCCAAAAAATAGACAGCAAACATCCGGCAAACGGCACTACAGCAGCACTGAAGCCTTCCGAGTTCAACGTCTACGGAATGGAATGGTACCCGGACCGTCTGGTTTTCACCCTGAACGGAAGACCCACTTTTACCTACCCGAAACTCAAAGAAGCCGACCACGTGCAGTGGCCGTTCGATCAGCCGTTTTATTTGCTCATCGACCAGCAGCTGGGCGGCAAATGGGTAGGCCGCATTAATCCAGAAGACTTGCCGGTGCAAATGATTGTAGACTGGGTAAAAGTTTACCAATAAGCCCTCGGCTTTACTCAGTCTCTTTTTAGACTTCCGTACGGAGAGAAACCGCAAACCGGTTTCTTTTTTTTCGGAAGTATAAAAGTCTTAAATCCAAAGTAAACACCTGCGTCTGTTTTTTCCTTTTTCGAAAACACAGAACCCAAATCCTGCACTCCCATAAACACAGGGCCAAAACGAAATCCGCCCCCCACAAACAGCTTTTTATCGAAAGCAGACGAAACCGGCAGATAAACACCCATGAGCATGCTTTCCCAGCGCGGCGTAAGCTGCCAATAATGGGCTTCCTTCAGCTGAAAATCTGCATAAGAAAGTTCCGGAACTGAAAAAGACGTCAGGGCGTTCAAGTAAAACCCTTTGGACACGTTCCAGTCGAACTGAATCTGAAATCGGGTCGGAAGACTTATCGTAAAGTAATCAGCAGGTTTTTCCAAATTCGCCACTTCATCAAGTTTTGAGTGAATCTTGTTAAGAGAAGTCATGCCTTTAAAAAAGCTATTCAGATCCAGATAATAAGTCGATGGTTTTAAAGACACTATATCTGCCGAGTATTTGCTTTGGTCATAACCGATACGCCCCAAGTCCAACAAAGCAATGCCCGCTTTGTATACATAGTTAGCTTCCCGAGGCATGAGTGCCGGCAGCTCCCTCTTGTCGAAGGTAGGACAAGAAATGTAGTAGCGTTTTTTTACAAAAACAGCACCCAAATCCATTCCCAGGGAAAACCCCTGCTGCACTTTGTATTTTTGCCTTTCGAAGACTTGCTTACTTCCAAATTGCTGGAAAACTCTACCGCTCCCTGAAACTCGGCCACATAGTTCATTTGCGTCAGGTCAACGCCATACTGAAGCCTGTCCAATGCCGCATAAGCCGCGCCCGCTCCTTTCAGCACTTTGGGCGTTAGTCCCACACTCAAAAGCCAGTCGCGCTCGTCCCTTAGCAGATACGAAACAGGAACTGCGATTTCGAGCCAGCCCAATGCCGTTGCCGAGCCCGAAAGAGACGAGCTGGAAAAAGGATTGTCTATATCAAAACGAAAACCGCCAATAGCAGCGTCAATCAGCTCATCCGATAATTCGTCGGGCGTTGAAACATTTGCGCGAACGCGCGGAGCTATCCCAACAGCCCACCGGCCATCTCCCAGCTTTCTGACAACTGAAAAAGGCACAACATCCGCACTCGCAAACAAATGCCGTCTACCCTGCCTAAAGAGTTCACTGACTACATAGTGAAAACTTTCCTCTTGGTTTTGCTGATAATAAAAGATGTTGTTGTAAAACACGACATTAACGCCAAGAAAAGTGGCGTCAAAATTCGAAGGAGCCAGAGCCGAAGCACCGGGCTGTCCCAGCATTCCCACCGACGGCGCCCAGTTGTCCTGAGACACTCCGGGAAAATGCTGCCCGAGAACGTCATTTTCAAAACATAAAACAAGAAAAAATAGGCAAAACCACTTTGGAGCGTCAATGCCTTTCAACAAGCTGTTAAAAAAATTCATTCAGCAAATATAGAGCTTGAGAGGAAAAAATGATCAAAAGAAAACAATAATTGAACTATGAAACCATTGTACATATCACAAGCTTTTCCTCATAAAAAAAGCGAAGCTAAAACAGCTCCGCTTAATAATCTCTTTGCCAAATAAATTTTCCGATTAGGAGAGCCACTGGTAAACGGCAAAAGCAAATGCATAGGCCATTCCCGACATGTAGAACAGCTGAATCACCGGCCATTTCCAGCTCTTGGTCTCGCGATAAACAATAGCTAATGTGCTCATACACTGCATAGCAAACACATAAAAGATGAGCAGGGAAAAAGCAACTGCAGTCGTGTACATCGGCCCTCCGGTTTTCGGATTTTTCTCCGCCCTCATCCGATCGAGAATCGTTCCTTCGCCGGCATCAGACCCAATGCTGTATATAGTTGCCATAGTACCGACAAACACCTCGCGCGCGGCAAAAGACGAGACGATGGCAATGCCGATTTTCCAGTCATAGCCCAGCGGAGCTATCGCCGGTTCAATCGCTTTTCCGAAACGGCCGGCATAGGAATTTTCCAGTTTGTAGGCGCTGACCTTGTGATCAAAATCCGCCTGGCTAAGCCCTGCATTGTCCACTTGACGGCTAACGGTCTCTTCAGCTTTCTCCATAACATCGCCTGGACCGTAAGAAGCAAGCGCCCATAGAATCACCGATATGGCCATAATTACTTTACCAGCCTCAAGCACAAATGTCTTAGATTTCTCAAAAACCGTAACCATTACATTTCTCCATCGCGGCATGCGGTAATGCGGCAACTCCATTACCAAAAACGACCGCTGTCCGCTTTTCAAAACCTTGCTGAACACTAAAGCAGCAACCAGCGCGGAAAAAAAACCGAGCAAGTACAGGCCCAGCAGCGCAATCCCCTGCAGATTGAAACCCAGCCAGGCTTTGTCGGGAACCACCAGAGCTATTAGAATAGCATAAACGGGCAAACGCGCTGAACAGCTCACAAGGGGCGCCACCATAATTGTTGTAAGCCGATCTTTATGGTTCTCGATACCCCGCGCAGCCATCACAGCCGGAATAGCGCAGGCCGCGCTCGATATAAGCGGTACAATGCTTCTTCCGTTGAGGCCAAACTTCCGCATTATTTTGTCCATCATAAACACCACACGCGCCATATAGCCGCTTTCCTCCAGCAGTGAAATGCAGACGAACAGTATCGCTATTTGCGGAACAAATATTACGATACCTCCCAATCCCGGAACAATTCCTTCGGCAATCAACCGTGCCAACGGACCGCTGGGCAACACCTGCAGCAGCCAGGCACTCAGTGAAGCAAACGACTCGTCAATCATATCCATCGGCACACTTGACCACTCGTAAATCGCCTGGAAGATCAGAAACAACAGACCGAAGAAAATCAGATAGCCTCCGAATTTATGCGTGAAAATCTTATCCAGCTTTTCAGTAGCGGATACCTTCTTTTCAATGACTTTTTGCTTTACTGACCGCTTAATAATTTCGCTGATTAGCCGGTAACGGGCCACCGTTTCCTTAGCCTGAAATTTTTCCGATTTAAAATTCGTCGCTTTTTTTATTGCACAGATTTTTTCTTTGCATCTCTCCGTTAGATTGGGAATGGCAAAACGCTGCTGTCCGTACTGGTAAGCCAGATAATCATTGGAAATAGAAAATTCCCCTTTTACCTCTTCGATAAAATCGCCTGCCAGCTCGCTGACGGCATACATCGAACGGCTTCTTTGCTTGGGCGGGCGATCAAAAAATTTTTTCAGCTCTTCTAGCCCATGCCCGGTGCGCCCGTTCACTTTCAGCACAGGAACACCTAGCTCTTTGGCCAACTGAGGCACATCGATTTCCATTCCCCTCTTTTCGGCCAAATCGGTCATGGTCAACACAACGACCAAGGGCAAACCCAAATCAATAATCTGCGTACAAAGCAGCAAGTTTCTTTTCAAGTTGGAAGCGTCCAGAACGATCACGCCCAAGTCCGGCGCAAGCTTCGGGCAGCTCAGCGTTTCAAACACCACCTGTTCGTCCAGCGAACGCGGATAAATGCTGTAGGTTCCCGGCAAGTCGATCAGTTTGCACTTACTGCCCTCAAAGCTGTGGGTAAAACCCTCTTTTTTGTCTACCGTTACTCCGGGGAAATTTCCGACTTTTTGGTTCAGTCCGGTAAGGTGGTTGAATATGGACGACTTTCCTGCGTTGGGGTTGCCGATCAACCCTATAGTCAATGGTTTGCTCACTGCACTTATTCTATAATGATAACTGAAGCTTCGTCCTTGCGCAAGGACAGCTGGTAATCAGACACTTCAACAGCAACAGGATCGCCCAAAGGAGCTGTAAACTGTAGTTTAATGAACTCACCCGGCAGACAACCCATCTCCAACAACTTCAGCGAAAGGCTGTCATCCGAAAAGCCGTGTATAACAGCAGTTTCTCCTCTCTTTAAGTCTGCGGCAGTTCTCATATTGCTCTTTTTATTTAGATTATGTCTAAAGACGCAAGTTAGCGCTTTCTTGCCAAAGAGAAAAAACTGGCTCTGTTTATTTTCACTTCCTTTGCAACCTATGCTTCCAGGTTTTCATTCATCCAATTCCACACTGCTTCATATTCATACCCGCGCCCCAATGCGTATCGCAGCAACTTGGCTTTTTTCTCTCTTAAGCCGCCAGCCTTAATGTTCGCTGCTTTTTTTTCCAGCAAGGCGTTCATATTTTCCTCGTATTCTTCTTCCTCCACCTCATCCCAGCACTTGTCTATCTGATCTGGACTTACCCCTTTCAACAAAAGACTCTGCCGAATTTTGCGCCTTCCCCACTTTTTGTACCGATGCTTTCCCCGAATATACGAGCGCACATACCGTTCTTCATCCAAGTACCCTTCACCGGTCAACATCTCAAGAATCTCTACAGCCTCTTCTTCACCCGCCTTTAACTGACGAAGCTTCTGCACCACCTCCGAAACGCACCTTTCCCGGTAAGCGCAGTACTCCATCATCTTGTGTTTAAGTGCATCTGTCTCCATGTTTCTATTTCATTCATTTTTAAAAATTCAACCCACATTGCAGCCAACCGGCAAATTACATATAAATCAACTCTTGTGAACATCTATTCATTCATCTAGTTCCTTCTATGAATTTAAAGCATCAACAAGTGTTCAAAACAAGCCGGGAAAGGGACGGAAAAAGAAGGCCTCCAGCACAAAGCCGGACAGAAGCCTCGGCGTACACATACAGGCTTTTTACCCGTGAAGAGGCTAAAGCCATTCTCAATACGCTATCCTCTTCCTCTCCATTGAAACGTCTTACCGGCCAAGGCAAAGTACTTGTCGACGACAGCGACGATCTGTTTTGTCTTATAGACCAATACCATTCCCTAGATGACTCACACAAAAAAAGACCGCTAAACTACACCCAGCTGCGAAAGTGCACGCATGCCATGCTTCGTACCTTGCACGCCATAAAACGGAACCTGCTGAAAAAATATCGGCAATCGGCCCTAAAAACACAAGCGGAAACACTGCTGACCATGCTGCAGCCCGAGCATGAAAAACTCGCCAAAACGCTGGCAGACCACCACTTTCCTCTTTGGCTTCCTCATGATACGTCGCAATTCAGGCAACTGGATGAACTCTGGGCAAAGGTTGCTTTTCCGAAGATGCTGCAGAATCAGCAGCATCTGACAAAGGCTACTGACAGCAAAGAAAGCTCAAAATTCGAGCATGCCTGGGATTTTTTTCAATATTCAAAAACCGAACATTCGCAAACCTCTCCACCCGCCAAAAGACATTCCGTGTCCGATTTCTTCCTTCAAGCCTCACTCGGGATATTGTACGAAATTTTCAACGAAGAGGAAGAAGAATTCACAACTGAGAAAGCCCCTGAAAGTGAAGGCCGCAGAGCGCCTTATGAAAAAAAAGAACAAATCCCAAAATCGGAATTTGCGACTGCCAAGAAAATGGGGAAATCCGTAGCCGAAATGAGCGAAAGAGACTGGAGCGAATTCGATGATATCTCACCCGAAGAGCTCGCCAAAGCCGGTGCAACCGGTCTGGCCAGCCAAACCCAAGCGGCGCTTGATGCAAAAAAAACTTCGGCACCCCAGAAAAAGCTTGACTTAAGCGAATTTGATGACTTGTCAGTCGAAGAACTCGATCTTGCAGGCGCCTCCGGAATTGCCCGGCAATACGAAGCCGCAGGAGGAACCTCTGCCGGACAGCCAGCTATCCTGCCAAAACCCGTCGGAAAAAGAGCCTTTCCCTGCAAATCCTTTATCCGGCATGGCGCCAAGTCACAGTCGTGTGCTGAGCGCCTCAACGCACGGTTGTTTTCACTAATTCTCCAGCTAATGGAAACACCCACAGGCCAGTGGTTGCTGCAGGAAATCATCCGACTAGAAATTCCTGTTTCGATTTCGCCCAACAACAAAAACGAAGACTTTGGGCTGAGCAAATACGGCGCCTACAGCATAAAAACTCCTGAGCACGCTAAAAGCCTTCCCGGCACTCCCGAACAACTCGACCATCCTTACCGGTTTGACATGCAGATACCCGTTTCCTCCTCCTTGCAAACCACTTTTCCCGTGCTTGCTTTTGCCAAAGGGCTGATTAGACTGCTCAAAAAAATGGCAAAAACCAGCTGGAGCGAAAAAGACCTGGAAGCAACCCTCAAAAAAGAATGGAAAATATAAAAAACTCCTGCTAGGAAAGGGAAGCTTCAAGCTCGATGCCGCGCAAGCTTACCAAGAACTTTTGTAAAAGCCTCCGGTTAGACCTTTAACTGCACCGCTAATGTTCAGCCCACAATATAAACAAAAGAAAAAAAAGCGAGAGTCGCCTGCCCCAAGCTCACCGCAAAGCGATTCTTCCACAGCCGAAGGTGCCACAGCCATAAGCCCTTCACCATCCCTCTCATCACTGCTTGAATCCGATACCCACCTTCATCTAGAGCAACAACCCAGCACACCGCTTCCCTCAAGCACGCCTGATCCCCTTTTGGAGGGATACGATGAAGGATCAATAACATCTGAAGACGATTTCGACCCGGCGGCTTACAGCCTTCTGTTGACAAAAACAGAGAGTTTCCTGCCTTCTGCACCCGAAATGCTCTCATACATCCAGCACCCTCTCCGGTCTCTCTCGGCACTTGCTTCCCGCATTCCCAGACCCCGCTTCAACAAAAACGCTTACCTCCTTTGGCTGGATTTGGTGCAAGACCAGAAAGAAAGCACACGAATATTCAGAGAAACCGGCTCCGTGCCACTCAACTACATAAAAAAAGAACTTGAAACTCTTGAAGGGGAAAAAGTGGAAGCCCTTTTTCTTAAACCCAAACTGGCTCAAATATGCTGGAAAAAAAGAAAAAAACTGGCACCCGGATACCTTCTAGAACAAGACAAGCCGGTGATAGACCTTGACATCGCCAAAAAAATCCAGACAAGGCGACAAGTTAAGACTAACTTCCGAAGACAAACTGAGGATCCCAACATTCATCACCCCCTCAAACAAATTAAATGCGACACTCCTGTTTCGCAGGAACGACTCGACTCTGCAATTGACGATTTCTATTTTACCTTCGTTCCTCCTGAAACAGAAGCAGCCTTAGCCTCAGACCCATCGCCCTATCAACTGATTGCCACCCTCCGCGAAATGATTCAGTGGCATGAAAGCGGAATTCTTCCCCCTGAAACTGACATAGAACGAGTTTTTAAAAAAAACGAACACTAAACACACCACTGCTGTCAAAAGCCACACCCCGCCTGACAACATTCATACATTTCAGCTTGAATTATTGAAAAATAAGAAACAATAACTCTCAAAAGATGTGAAAATCATAAAACAACCAGCTTCTTTAGTTTTTGCTGATATGTTTTAAGGGGTATGTTGTTGACTTTTTTAAAGAAATTTCCTGATTATCAAAAAATACATTCCCTTCAATGCAAACGGTGTAAGTTTTCCATCTCACAAAAACGCTTACGGCTTTTATTCATCCATTTTACGAATTCCTCAATAAAACACCACCATCAAAGCCACACACAACCCTAAACCAAGAGATCCATTGAATATTTTTTAAAAAAATCCACTTACCTTTGCAATGAACTAAAAGGAAAAAATAAAAAAAGAGATTATGAAAAAGTTATTAGCAATCATCACCCTCGCGCTTGCATTCAGTACCAGCTCATTCGCCCAAGAGCCAACTGCAACTCCAATTGTCAAGCTAATCAGCCAGCCTCAAGCCAGCAAATTCAAAGTAATTTACATCGGCAACGAAAGCGAAAAAGTAAAAATCAAAATATCTGATGCAGAAGGAACTGTAGTTTTTTCTGAGTCAATCCAAGAAACTTCATTCATTCGCCCTTACGTACTTAAAAACCTTCCAAAAGGACTTTACAAACTAACTGTTACTAACCGTACAGGCAAGCAGGAACTGAACTTGATTCACCAAGAAAAAAGAACTGAGCGTCTGGCATCGGCTCAATAAAAACACCATTCGCCATAAACGCCATAAGACATTTGCCTTTTCAACAAAATCCGGCAAGCTGTGTGTTGCTTCCGGTATCCCCCCTACAAGCTTATCTTTTGGTAAGCTATTTTTTTGCCTGCAGTATCGAGCAGCATTAGCTCATACTGCTGCGTTTTCCAAAGCATTCGCAGCACACCCAGCTCCAAGGTGTTCGGGTCGCAAACCGACATGCGATAAATCATTTTACCACTCGGACTTTTTACCATATCGATGCCTTCCTTCAGCATATTGCCGGTCACATGCACAATATTTTTTGCTTTAGACCGCTCTAAAATTGCATTAAGCGTGTTTTTATACTCATTATTCATTTTCAAATCAGAACATATTACCTGCAGAGCTTCTTCGCCAGAAAGCTGATCCTCAATCCAGTCCCAGGGCTTTTCGTTCACAAAGCTCTCCGAGTCCAAAAAGATGAATTTCACTTTCCTGTCCTTTTTCCCAAACACATATGCCGCAAACTGATTGAGGGAATCCTGCCGGGCTTTTTCTATAAAATGAATAATTCCCGCCGGACTGTTCGGAATTTGATCTTCATTCATCCAAGTCCCCACCAGATATACCGGCTGCAGCTTTTCCCAGCTGTCGCGCGAGCTCTTCGCCCGGTCCAGCTTGCCGTTCGGCCGAAAAAAACTCTGTCCTGTCTGTATCCAAAGCTGCGGAAAAAAGGATTCGAAATTTTCCCAATGGTCCCGAACAGCCTCGTGCTGCTTGCTTTCGCTGAAGAGCACTGTATGCAGCGTTTGCTCATAAAGACGAGCGGTTCCGTGGTCAGTCACCCGGCTTTTCCGGCACCCTGCCAAGCAAACGACGGCCAAAGCCAAAAGTATACCTGAAATTTTAATTAGATACATCTGTTTGTTTATCATCACTGTGTCCATCTGATTTTCACATAAAAAGCCAAAGCCAGAAACAAAAGCCCCAAAGCCGCCTGCTTTTTCCAATATCTATCATGAATCGCCGATTGCCCCGCCAGAAAGTAGTCCTGCCGTCCTTCCGCCCGGACAAGCTTCAAAAACGCATTGCGGCTATAATTCCGGTAGACTTCTTTCGAAGAAATGCGGAGAAAAATCATCCTGTCCTGCTCCGGCACTTCCAGTATAAAAACGAAGCTCTCAGGACTTGCTCCCGAGCGTTTATATTTGTTTACCAAAAGCACATCCAATGAATCAGAAGTCAACCTGTTGTCAATTCCAAATTTTCTTAAATCCATATACCAGCTCACCCAAAGCATACCGCCGGCCGCTAAGCCGATCCAAAGAAAAATGCGTGAGGCCCGTTTATACTTAGGAGCTTTTAACAAGTTTTTATACTTTTACAGTTTGGCAAGCGCTAGGGAGGAAGCCGGCGTTCAATACGGGAGCCTAAACTTACCCGCAGCGCATAGACAAAACCACTGAGAAATGCAAAAGTTAAGCTTTTATAAATATCAGGGAACGGGCAACGACTTTGTGATGGTCGACAACCGGTCTGAAGACCTGAAAGTAAGCAAAGCACTTGTGCGGCAGCTTTGCGACCGCAGATTCGGAATCGGAGCGGACGGTCTCATCCTGATCGAAAACAAAGAAGGCTGCGACTTCGAAATGGTGTACTACAACTCGGACGGAAGCCAAAGCCTCTGCGGCAACGGCAGCCGATGCGCGGTTCGGTTTGCGGAGTTCCTGGGCATTGTTTCCGGAAGTACCCGTTTTATGACCATTGACGGAGTGCTGACCGCCGAAATCAATCCTGAAAGTATTCGGTTGAAAATGCCGGATGTGAACAAAGTGGAAACAGCCGGAAAAGACTACTTTATCCACACAGGTTCTCCACATTACATCCAGTTTGTGGATAAAGTAAAAGATTTCGACGTTTTCGAAAACGGAAAATCGCTCCGTGATTTTAAAAAAGACGGCACAAATGTGAATTTTGTGGAAAAAACTGGGGAAAACTCCATTTTTGTGCGCACTTTTGAACGCGGAGTCGAAGACGAAACGCTGTCGTGCGGCACAGGGGTTACAGCCTGCGCATTAGCCTGTGGATATCTGGGATTTAAAGGCCCGGTTGCAGTCCAAACCTTGGGCGGGCAGCTTTCCGTAAATTTTGAAAAATCAAACGACAGCCAGTTCCAAAACATATACCTGGAAGGACCGGCCGAATACGTCTTCGAAGGCATATTCCGGTACTGAAAGCTTTTGATAAAGCTCCATAAAAAACACGGATGAAAACACTGTTCAAAGTATTATCAATAGGACTCGTTGGCGGCTTGTGCTGCCAAGCCGGAACGCCGAAAAGCGTGGCCCGGCAGCTGCACCGCAGCCTGCAGTCTCACATCATACTTTCGATTCAGTCGCCGCTGCAGTCTTTCAGCCTGTCCGAAGACGATCTGGAAAAGCTTCAGAAGCTGCAGGCTCTTAACGATAAAACCCAGGACAGAATTTTTGACCGTTTCCCCGGAACGGCTGCATTATCTCTTACTCAGTTTCCTTCTTCAGGAACCGTCCGCAGCACTGTCAGCCGTACAGTCGAGCATATCATTTGGGAAAACGACGAGTAAACCCGCCAATGTTTCCTGCACTTTTCGGTAAATTTTTAACAGCCGTATTATGCAATGCGGACAGGAAATAAACATTGTCCGCAATTCTGCCGATTCACCATAAAACGGATGAACCGGCCAGCATATCAGTACTCCTGCACAAGCGCGTATTTTCAAACAAAAAGAATTCGCTTGTTTGGCAGTTGAGCGATAGGGTATTTTTTTAGAAACAGAACAGATAAAAACAATGATAAATTTTCTAACAAAAGGGATTGCCAAAGTCTTCGGAACCAAATCCGAAAGGGACATGAAACCGCTTTGGCCAATCGTCAGACAAATCAATGAACAGTTCGAACGCCTGTCAACCCTCACGGATGACGAGCTGAGAGCCAGTACACAAAAAGTGATTGAACAGATCAACAGCGATCTGAAGCATATCGACGACCAGATTGCCCAACTCCACCAGCAAGTGGACGAGGACATTTCTATGGACTTGGCGAAAAAAGAAGAAATCTTCGAAAAAATCGACAAGCTGGAAGACGAACGAAATGAAGAGCTGGAAAAGGCACTGAAAAATGTACTTCCGCAGGCTTTCGCTATCGTGAAAGAAACGGCCCGCCGGCTGAAAGACAACAAGGAACTTGTAGTGGAAGCCACGCTGCA
Source organism: Cytophagales bacterium (assembly GCA_022360875.1). Lineage (GTDB taxonomy): Bacteria > Bacteroidota > Bacteroidia > Cytophagales > Cyclobacteriaceae > JAKSBZ01. The sequence goes on from JAKSBZ010000024.1 coordinate 25,049, forward strand.
CGACCGCACAGTGGCAACTAAGCGGGACTGCGTAACTATTGACGGCGAAAAAGCCATCTGGAGAAACGAATGGACAGCCGCGGGCAACCTGATGACCTGGGAAATGGTGCACTACGATGTGCAGCTTATCGGAGGAATGGTGCTGCACGAAGGTAAAGTAGCCGAAATGGCAACCGGTGAAGGTAAAACTCTGGTGGCTACGCTGCCGGCCTTCCTGAACGCCCTGGCCAAACGAGGCGTGCACATCGTAACCGTAAACGACTACCTGGCAACGCGTGACGCCGACTGGATGGCGCCGCTGTTCGAATTCCACGGCCTGACAGTGGACTGCATCGACAAATGGCAGCCGAACTCGGAAGAAAGACGCCGCGCTTACCAAGCCGACATCACTTACGGTACCAACAACGAATTCGGATTTGACTACCTGCGTGACAACATGTCGCGCGAAGTAGGCGAGCTGGTGCAACGCAAACGCCACCACTATGCAATGGTCGATGAGGTTGACTCCGTACTAATCGATGACGCGCGAACCCCGCTGATCATTTCAGGACCGATTCCGAAAGGCGACGAGCACGAATTCTACGCGCTGAAGCCGCGCGTGCAGAAAGTCGTGGACGCACAGAGAAAAATTTTCTCGCAGTTCCTTCTTGATGCCAAAAAACTCATCAAAGAAGGCGACGAAAAAGAAGGGGGACTGGCCCTGTTCCGTGCTTTCCGCGGACTGCCGAAATCCAAACCGCTTATTAAATACCTGAGTGAACCGGGTATCCGTCAGATCCTTCAGTCTACAGAAAACATCTACCTCGCCGACAACCAGCGAATGATGCCTGAGGCAGACAAACCGCTGTACTTCACCATCGACGAAAAAACAAACAGCATCGATCTTACCGAAAACGGAATCGATCTGCTTACCGGCGAAGACGAAGACCCGAATTTCTTCATCCTTCCGGACATAGGCGCCGAGATTGCCAAGCTGGAAAAAGAAGAAAATGTTTCGGATGCCGAAAAACTGGAGAAAAAAGACCAGGTGATTGCAGACTACAGCGTAAAAGCCGAGCGCATTCACTCAGTAAACCAGCTTTTGAAAGCCTACACGCTTTTTGAGAAAGACACCGAATACATCATCGTAGACGGAAAGGTTAAAATCGTCGACGAGCAGACAGGCCGCGTAATGGAAGGCCGGCGCTACTCAGACGGACTGCACCAGGCCCTGGAAGCGAAAGAAAACGTAAAAGTAGAAGACGCTACGCAAACCTACGCAACCGTAACCCTGCAGAATTATTTCCGAATGTACCACAAACTTTCGGGAATGACCGGTACGGCAGAAACCGAAGCCGCCGAGCTTTGGGACATTTACAAACTGGACACCACGGTTATTCCAACCAACCGTCCGATTCAGCGTGACGACCAGCAGGACAAAGTTTACAAAACCGTCCGCGAGAAGTTCAATGCTGTAGCCGACGAAATTGTGGAACTAACCGAAAAAGGCCGTCCGGTGCTTGTCGGAACCACTTCAGTAGAAATCTCCGAGATTCTGAGCCGCATGCTGAAAATGCGCAAGATTCCTCATCAGGTGCTGAACGCCAAACAGCACGGAAAAGAAGCCGAAGTTGTTGCCCTTGCCGGTAAGCCGAGCACTGTAACCATTGCAACAAACATGGCCGGACGGGGTACGGACATCAAGCTTACTCCTGAATCGAAAGCAGCGGGAGGACTGGCTATCGTCGGTACGGAACGCCACGAATCTCGGCGTGTGGACCGGCAGCTGCGAGGACGTGCCGGCCGTCAGGGAGACGTTGGATCATCGCAGTTTTTCGTATCGCTGGAAGACAGCCTGATGCGTCTGTTCGGTTCGGAAAGAATCGCCAAGCTGATGGACCGCATGGGACTGGAAGAAGGCGAAGTAATCCAGCACAGCATGATCACCAAATCGATCGAGCGCGCGCAGAAGAAAGTCGAGGAAAACAACTTCGGCCAGCGTAAGCGCCTGCTGGAATTCGACGATGTTATGAACAACCAGCGTGAGGTTATCTACCGCCGCCGCCGCAATGCACTTTACGGCGAGCGCCTGCAAGTAGATATCCTGAATGCCATCTACGACGTCTGCGAAGATCTGGCGATTGCCTGCAAAGCGTCTTTGGACTACGAAAGTTTCCAAATTGAAACGGCCCGCGTGCTCGGACTGGAAATGTCAGACTTCAAGGAAGAAGACTTCATGGCCGCCAAAGAAGAGGATCTTGTAGAAAGGCTGTACGCGAAGTCGCTAGAGCGCTACAAAGCGAAAAACGATTCCATCGCCGAAAGAGCTTTCCCTATTCTGCAAAACGTTTACGAAACGCGCGGAGCTGTCGTAAAAGACATCCTGGTTCCTTTCACCGACGGCAAGAAGCAAATCGGCGTAGGATCTGACCTTCAGAAAAATGTTGAGACACACTGCCGAGAGCTAATCAGCTCACTGGAAAAAGCATCTACGCTGGCGATCATCGACCAGGCGTGGAAAGAACACCTGCGCGAGATGGATGACCTGAAGCAATCGGTGCAAAATGCTGTGTACGAACAGAAAGATCCGCTGCTGATCTACAAATTCGAATCTTTCGAACTGTTCAAGCGTTTGCTGGCGAAAATCAATTCCGAGCTGGTATCTTTCCTTTTGCGGGCTACCATCCCGGTTCAGGAATCGGACGAAGTGCACGAAAAGCAGGAAGTCCGCCAGAAGCAAAACTACAAAACTTCCAAAGCGGAAGTGAATTCAACGCTGAACCAGCAAGGTGGCGGACAGCCTGATGCGCCGCAGCAGCCTCCGGTTGAAAAACAATCGCCGATCCGCTCAGAAAAGATCTACGGCCGCAACGACCGTGTGAAAGTGCAGTACCAGGACGGCACCGTCAAAGAAGCTGTAAAGTTCAAAAGCGTAGAAAGCGATCTGAACGAAGGCAAGTGCGTGATTATTGAATAACCCTTGAATATGCAAATATCAAAAGCCGGATCTGAAGATTCGGCTTTTTTTGTTCGCCATTTTCGCTGCAAAAGAGGCCGTGCCAGGCTAACCGAAAATTCGATGTTCAAAAAAACAATCGGTATTCTACATAATAAAATCTTTTATTTGGACTTATTATAAATAATAATGATATTTACGGACACACAGGAAGTTATAAATTATCAAATGAGCCTATCTACATTATATTCTGTCTTTGAAACTGCTGAAGGTGCTGTATACCAATGCGACAAGTCCCGCTCGCTGATTGTGGATTTCGGCGGAGAACCTGCCTCATACCGTCTTTGCACTTTTCTGCGCCTCCGCCAGATGGTAAACGAAATTGACGTCGACTCGAAAATATCCTCAGCTAACCGGGCAGATGACCTAGAAGTAATTATGCCTCCCCAATCCGACCGCTGCTACCTGCTGACCATTCAGGCTACGCTCCACTTTCAGGAACTGCTCAACGGTGCAATGGCCATGCTGAACCTGAACTGTATGCTCAGCGAACTTAACCTCAGCTTTTTGCCTGTCGAGGACACCGAGCCAGTTCTTGTCTAAACCCTGCGTAAAAAGCTTCAGCTTTTCATAAATTCATCCGCCAAGTTGAACCCGCGCTTTTCGCACTGGCTCAAACAATTCAAAAAGAATTGCCTCATTCCCTCTCCGTAGCCGCGCAATCAAAAAATACCTGTAATTATTTCCCCAGTTGTTTATCTTTGTCAATAGCTTGCCCTTTCGGCACGCAACAACTTTCAAAGCTGTTTTTTGAAACATCCTTGATAATCGGCCTTAACATACACGATAAGCCTGATTATTATGGATACTCCAGCTGACCAATAAAAAACATTCGCCACAGATGAACAAGCAATTTCTGTTTCTTTCCTTCTTTGCTCTGCTAACAGCCTGCGTCAGCCCCGGCCGCAAGGCAAAAAAACACGAACAGTACTTTGACATAGAAACAGTGATTGATTCGCAAATCCAGCTTTTGGACTCTCTGCGTCCGAATCTTTCCAAAACCGCCTTGTTAAACGGAAAAACAGAACACGAACAATTAGAAGGTTCACAGATAAACTGGGAACACGAACTCAGCAGCTTTAAAAACACCAACCTCAACGAGCCCGCCTATTGGGGGAACTACCGCAAAACACATCTTGGCCAAACAATCACGCGGTATGTTTTAAAAGCCAAGCTTCCCGAAAAAAAATTTCCTGTCAAATGGGTTGAACTCCATTATGCAGAAAATGCAAAACACAGCCTCAGGATGCTGAAAGCCCGCACTTCGCAAAAAAACGAACTGTTCGAGTTAGCAAAAAACTACCGGGTAAATTTTGACGAACAGGGAAGAATCAACACATACCTGCTTGAAGGTGTTCAAAAAATCAAACTCAAAGATTCGGTGCATTATCAGATTATCGGGCGGATTGATTACTAGCAATTTTCCGGATAAATGCAAAATAGTGCAAAACCGGAATCCGTCCACATACTCACTGTCATCAATTTTCATCCTCTGCATTTTTTATCAAACCCAAACTCCTTAACTTAGAGTATAAGAATCACTGTATTAAAGACAATCAAAGCATGAATGCAACCCATCTGGTGAAGTTCTTCCTGGTATTTATTTTTTCCGGTATTGCGCCGCAGCTCCAGGCCCAGAAGAAATCCCCATATACCGAACACGGAGTCGCTTCCTTTTACCACAAAAAATTTGAGGGCCGAAAAACCTCCAACGGCGAAAAATTCTCCAACACCGCCATGACCGCCGCGCACCTCAGCCTGCCGTTCAACACCCGGGTGCGCGTCACCAACAAAGCCAACAACCGGCAGATTGTCGTGCGCATCAACGACCGCGGTCCATTCGTAAAAGGCCGGCACATTGACCTGAGCCGAGCCGCTGCGAATAAACTGGGGTTTGTGCAGGATGGCGTTGCCAACGTGCTTATCGAGGTCGTATCTTATCCGGACGAAAACGGTAAGCAGCGGCTTCCTGCAGCGGCTCAAAAGAAACCAGCCCGAGAATTCTTTACCCTTCGAACCATAGCCGAACAGCCCGACGGGTTTTCGGTACAGATCGGAAGTTTTCGCGAACTGGACAACATAATTCGCAACACCCAGGCTATTCAGGAAGCCTACAACTGCAAAGTCATTATGGAACCCGCTCAGGTTAACGGACAAAAGTACTACCGCGTGTCGTTGGGGGCCTTCCCCAGCCGATCTGAAGCCGAAGAACTGCGCGATGAAATCAAAGGAACCTTTGCCGACTGTTTTGTAATTGACCTCAGAATCAAGAAAATCGGCAACTGACCGCTCTGAAAATTGAAGCGCTCCATCAGAGCGGGTAAATGCCAATGAACGAAAATTCATTGGTATTTTTTTTGTCAAAAATTAAATTAATGTTAACTTAACATTAACCAAAAGGAACAGTTATTTAACATTATCCCTGCACTGCTTTGGCAAAAAGATCCCTGTCCATACTGCTCCTGTTCTTCGGCCTGAATCTCTCAGGGTTTTCGGAATCTGCTCCTGCCGACTCTCTAAAGCACTTGACTGCCTACGAATCGTTTGTTTTTGGCAATCTGAACCGCGGCATTGAAAACTCTCTGGACTTGCTTCTGGCTCCCGACCGCTCTCTTTCCGGCACAGTAAGCCATCGATACAAAAAGCGCATTAAGGAACATCTTCTATATCTGAAAGAAAAAAGAGAGAAATATAAAAACGAAAACCAGTTTTTCCGATTCGTATTTTTCAGTACGAAAAGCACTTTTCTTAAACAATACGCACCATATGTCAGTCTGGGAGAAACAATCCGGAATGGTGTATACGACTGCGTAACCGGAACTTCTCTGTATGCTTTTTTCTTTGAGAAGCTCGGCTGCCCCACTGAAATCATCGAAACTGACCACCATGTTTTTCTGTTGGTTGAAGGCAAGATCAAACGCTATCTGGTTGAATCCACGCTTCCCGACGGAATCACAAACAATGCTTACACCATCCGCAAAGTGTTCAAGCGATACACGCGAAAACGATCCAGCGCATCGATGCTTCAGGGGATCGGCGCCCGGCCAAACCAACATGCTGCACACGGTAAAATTATCGGACGCATCAACCTCAAGCAACTCAGCGCTCTGCAGTACTTCAATCTGGCGCTCGCCGCCGCACTTCAAAATGACAAAACCTACGCGCTTTGCCAGCTAAGAAAAAGCCAGGTTCTTTATCCTTCAAAGCGCTCTCAAGTGCTGAAACGACACCTCACTTTCTAGTAAGAAACTTGACCTCTTCGACGCCAAGGACTCTCGGAGACAGCAAAGCAATTAGCGACACCGTTACCGGGAAAAAAACATCCATGTTCAAATGAATCAATCAAGTTATTTTCTTATTTTGAAGAAGTTTATGGATTGATTTCATTTTACAAGCTGTTTTCTTTTAACTTTTTGAATCAATCCGAAAACTAAATTCGACACCAAATTTCTCCGAAGAATCCTTCGGTGACCATGCGCAGCATTATCTGAGTATAACTCAATGCTCCGATTAACAGCTACCCATTTACCTGTATAACGCAGTTTATTATTGTTTATAATTTATATTCTTGATGGATTATCCATGCATCAGCCTTATCAAATATGAAAGATGTAATTACAATGGATATTTCATCTGACCATTGAAAAATCATTGCAAACAGATGAGAAGAATTCTGCCCTTTTTTGTCCTGCTGCTTAGCCAGCTGAGTCATGCACAGGAAAAAATTACGATTAAAACACTTTTAGATGAAATGTACGACCGTTCCTCCCTCGCAGAATGGCCTAGGCAAGAATACCTATGCAAACAATCTAGTTCTTACGATCGCTCTTCAAAGGTTAAAAAACCTGAAGACGGCATTGTTGAAGGCGAAATTCCTGGAAAATACCACGGAAAACCGGGATGGTTCGGCAACGGCGACCAGAGCAACTACTGCCACACCATTACCCGAAACGGACACCAGGAAGACGTTATGCTGGATGTCGAGGGATCGGGAGTGGTTACGCGAATCTGGCAAACACACAGCGAAGGCTCCTACAAGGCCTCCGGTATCCTGCGTATCTACATTGACGACAACGAAACGCCTGCCCTGGAAGTCATCGGACGGAATGTGATCGGTAAACCCGGCCTGGTACCCTACCCGTTCAGCTTCTGCGCCCCGGAACTTACCGAAAACCCGTGGTGGCGCGGACGCAACCTGATGTTTCCGATTCCTTACAAAAAGAGCTGCCGCATCACCTGGGACGGCCATAAAATGTACGGTTCTATAGGTGGCTGGGCCGGCAATTACTACCAAATCAACTACCGCGAATACACCAGCCCCGTCAACATTGAAAGCTTTTCCTACGAAGCACTGAAAAAATACGGCAAGGACATCAAGGCAATGGCCAAAAAGCTGCGGGAAAAAAACACTGCGCTGGAAGGAGACAGCTTTTTCATAAAACCTGGAAAAAAATACGAGCTGAACATTCGAAAGCCCGGCGCCATTGACCGGCTGCAAATGCGCATCGGATGCGCAAACATGGAACAAGCGCTTCGAAGCACAGTGCTCGAGCTAAGCTTCGACAACGAAAAAACAGTCTGGATTCCTGTGGGACAATTCTACGGCATCGGCTATAAAATGGCGCCTCACAAAACGCACTACATCGAAGTGGGCAAAGACAGGCTTATGACCAGCCGGTGGGTGATGCCTTTTAAAAAAATTGCGAAAATCACCCTGCACAATTATTCAGACGAAGCCGTGGTGATCGACCGCTTCGCTTTTAACGTACGCAACTACAAGTGGAACAAAAACTCAATGTATTTCCACGCCACTTGGAGAGAAGAATACAAGAGCAAAGGCGACGTGCGCAAAGACGGAGACTTTGTAACCGTGCAGGGAAAAGGCGTGTATGTTGGCGACAACCTGACGATCTTCAATTCCGGTCCGGACTGGTGGGGCGAAGGCGATGAAAAAATATTCGTGGACGGCGAGGATTTCCCAAGCCATTTCGGCACCGGAACCGAAGACTACTACTGTTACGCTTGGTGCCGGCCTCACCCGTTCAGCCTGCCTTTCGTTTCCCAACCTATCGGAGAAGGCAACAAAACCTGGGGAATGACCTCCAATAACCGCTACCGCCACCTTGACGCCATCCCGTTCAAAAAAAGCCTGAACTTCGACATGGAAATCTTTCATCCATTCTGCATGCCGCTCAACTGGTCTCCGGCCACTTTCTTTTATGCCCTGCCTGGAGCAGTATGTGATGTGAAACCCGACATAGAAGGCGTAAAACGTCCCGTTACCCTAACGCTGGAGCAGATGCTGGATGGTTTCCCGCAGCAATACAAAAAAATGAAGCAAAAGAAAGGATTCCCGATTATCTTCGGCCGAAAAGACTAAATATCAGATAATCAAGCAACAAGCTTATTTGAAAGCGTATCAAAAAATCCTGTCTTGAAGCTTTTAGACAGGATTTTTTCTATTCAACGATCGAAACATAATAAACCGAAAAATATATTTCTCAACCTGAACTCCATCAAATTGCACCTCGCGATGTTAACCCTTGCCTAAGTTTAGCATTCACGCTCTTTCCCCAAAAAAGGTTCCTACCTCTTAGCGAATAATACAGCAGCTGAACGGGAAAAATGTACAAATACCCATCCCCTCTCTAGAATTAACCCAAAACACCCGAATCGTTAAATAAATCTTTATTTGTTTATAAAAATAAGTATAAATAAAAATAAAATAGGAGGTTTATCGTATTAATATTTTTATTTATATATTAACATTCTAAAAGTTCAATCTTCTGGAATTCATCTATTTTATTTTTATAAAAAAGCATTTAAACTCTGTTATGAAAAAACATTTCATGCCTTTGCTGTTTTTGGTATTTTTAACCCAACAGCTCGCAGCACAGATAGCCTTCAAACCCGGGTATCTCATTACCAACAAAGGAGTAAAAAAAGAATGCCTCCTTAAAAACGCAGGCATTGAAAACAGCGGAAAAAAATACTTGTATAAATATTCATCCAGCGATTCAGTCCAATGGGTGGACCTTAAAAAAGTTAAGGAATTTGGCGTATACAATAAAAACAGGTTTATCCGTTCAGAAATTGAACTCGACAATTCATCAAATCAAATCAAGCATCTTAAAGACACGCTGAACCACCAGCGTTTAGAAAAAGGATATGCTTTTCTGCAAGAAGTAATAAGCTCGGAACACGCGTCTCTGTATTCATTTTTGCATGAGGGCAATGAATACTTTTTCTACAAGAAAAAAAATTCAAATATTGAAAATCTGATTTTTAAAAAATACGTAAAGCAAATTGCCAGCGGACTAGAATCAGAAGTGTACTACGACAATCGCTACCAAAAACAACTGGAACTCAACCTACCCTGTTCCGCCAAAACTCAAAGGCTCTCATACAGCAGAAGGCCGCTAGTCAGATATTTCAGAACTTACATAAAAGAAAACAACGGGGAGCTACAAACCGAAACAAAGAAACAGGAGGGAAAATTTTTAGTGAAAGCAAACGCAGGTGTCAATTTCTCTTCTTATTCGATGGAAGACAAAAAAAAGCTATCGAAACACAATTTCTCTAACGAAAGCGGTCTAACCATAGGTCTCACTGCAGAATATCTCTTTCCCTTCAACCGAAACAAGTGGGGACTATTTGCAGGAGTCTACTACGCTGATATAACTTCCTATTACACTAACTCTACCAACTCAGGGACAAACTTACCAAATTCCGAACTGGAACTAAAGGATATTTCCATACCGTTTGGAATCGTTCATTACATCCATTTTAATAAACAATTCAGGTTCTTCCTGAAGGGGGGAGTAAATGCAAGCTTCTATAAAGGAGGAAAAACTTTTGAAATCGGCGAAGCAGACAAATCCGACCAATTGAGAGACAGTGCGGTCAATCTGATCTTTGGAGCAGGATTCAATTACGGCAGATTTCAGGCAGAAGCAAGCTATTTCATTCCTAGAAACCTCATTTCGCTTACCGACATCTACGACAGCGAGTTTAATCAACTGAATATTACCGTGGGGTTCACGCTGTTTTCTCACTAAACGATTTACGGTCTCCATATACAAAAGCGATATCGTTTAAGACAACGCGGACAGGCTTGATTATAACTTGTCCGCGTTTTACGTCCAGATCAGCTGAAAGCTTAATTGCTTTCTTAGCCCCTGAATAAGAAAAACTCATCTTTCATTGATTCCAGGGCTGTCGTTTTATCGGAAGTAATATGCTGTATCGCTTCGTCTGTAAACTGTTCTCCCTTCCCGGTCAGCGAGATAATTTTGTTTTCAATAACAATCATGTTGTTGTTTCGCGCCAGGCGCAAAACGCTTTTCGCACGCACCCGCTGCCAGTTAATGTGATCCTGCAAATGGTCTATGTGCCGTTCGCTTTCTTCCTTGTGGTTGTGCAAATGCAGCAAAAAAGTAAGCATGGAAACCTCAATGCGCTGTCTGCGGCGTTTTCTCCAGACAGAAATCCAGCCTCTGTGCGGAGCAAAAAGAAAAGCGGCGAAGAAAAACAAGCCCAGTACGCTGGTAATGGCTCCGGCAATGGATGCATCCAGATAATTGGCGAGCCAGTATCCGCCAATAGCGCTCAACAAACCCACTCCCACGGCAATACCCAGCATTTTTTTCAGATCCTCTGTAAGCAGATAAGCCGTTGCCGCCGGCGCAATCATCAGCGCCACGACCAGAATTGCCCCGACTGCATCAAATGCTCCAACCGTCGTAACCGAAGCCGTGGTCATTAGTCCGTAGTGCATCAGTGCCGGAGAGAAACCGAGCGTCGCTGCCAGCTGCGAATCGAATGTGCTGACCTTCAGTTCTTTGAAAAAAGAAAAAAGAAGAATCAGAGTAATTAGCAGAATTGACCCGATAACCCAAAGCGCTTTCGGCCCAAGGTCTGTCCCGCCAACCATGAAGCGGTCAAAAGGCGCAAAGGCGAGTTCTCCCAAAAGCACGGCATCAACGTCCAGGTGAACATCGTTGGCATGTCGCGCAATCATAATGACCCCTATGCTGAAAAGAGCGGGAAACACCAGGCCAATGGCGGTGTCTTCTTTCACCAGTCCGGTTTTCTGGATAAACTCCACCATTACGACAGTCAGTACGCCCGTTGCGGCGGCCAGGACAATCAGCAAGGGAGAGGAAAGATCCTGAGTGATAAAAAAACCGATTACAATTCCCGGGAGAATCGAATGGCTGATAGCGTCGCTGATCATGGCCATTTTCCTAAGCACCAAAAAAGTACCGGGAATAGCACAGGCAACGGCAACCAGCATGGCTATTAGCTGTATCTCTATTTGCGGCTGGCTCATGGCTTCTGAGGATTTTGGTTGTACAAATTAGCCGCCTGCTCAAAGCCTTCTTTCGTAAGCGACCACATCTTCTGATCAAATGTTATCAAGTTTTTCTCAGCCAATTTTTTCATTGATTTTCTGGAATATCCCTGAAAATTGTTAAACAGTTTTATGGCATGCGGATGCTGAAAATCTTCATGCGTTTTTGCTATCTCGTACATAAAAGCCAGCGTTTTGTGCAGCTTCAAATCGTTCCGGTTTTTCACATACCGAATGCGCTGGGCAATCAGCCCGCGGTTGGGCGCGAATATAAACGATATGCCTACGAAGCCGGCCGCTACCAAAACGATTACCGGTCCGGTCGAAAGATTATTGTAGCTTGCGGAAACCGCCGTGCCGCCAATCCCTGACATCGCGCCGAATAAAGCGGCCAGAACAATCATGACCCACAGCTTGTCTGTCCACTGGCGAGCGGCCGCGGCAGGCGCCAGCAGCATGGCACTCATCAGCACTACGCCCACGGTCTGCAGGCCCAAAACGATAGCCAAAACCATAAAAGAAGTCATGAGCACATCAATAAACCGGGTGTTGAAACCCAACGTAAGCGTATACTCCGGATCAAAAAGCAGAATCTTGAATTCCTTCCAAAACAAAAGCAAAATAATCAGCGCGCCCAAGGTCACCCAAAACATCAGCCAAATATCCGATTCCACCAAAGTCGCAGCCTGTCCGAAAAGGTATTTTTCCAGACCGGCCTGATTGGCGTTCGGCATTTTCTGGATGTAAGTCATCAGGAGCATCCCGAATCCGAAAAACAGCGACAGAATCAGACCCAAAGCGGTGTCGGACTTCAGGTGAGTGTTCTTCACAATGCTGCGGATCCAAAACGTTCCGGCAAGTCCGCTGATCAAGGCGCCCAGCAAGAACGCGGACGTGTTTTTAGTCTGCATTATAATAAAGGCCAGCGCAATGCCCGGCAGAGCCGCATGCGATATCGCGTCGCCCAGCAGACTTTGTTTGCGAAGCACGGCAAAACTGCCCAGCATTCCGCACACTGCTCCCAGCAGCGCCGTTCCCAATGTGATCGTACGCAGCGTATAATCCGTAAAGAGCAAAGAAAAGTATTCTTGTATATCCATCAGGGCTGTATGCTAACTTTGTAATTTATTCCGTAGGTCTGCGTCAGATGATCATCGTTGAAAATCTCTTTCACCGGACCGGTGGCAATTTTCTTCACATTCAGGAAAGTCACCCAGTCAAAATACTCGGGCACCGTTTGCAAATCGTGATGGACTACAATAACGGTTTTTCCTGTTCTCCTCAAATCCTTCAGAATACGGATAATGGCTTTCTCTGTAGTGGCATCCACTCCCTGAAAAGGTTCATCCATCAGATAAACCGAGGCGTTTTGCACCAAAGCGCGCGCAAGGAAAATCCGCTGCTGCTGTCCGCCGGAAAGCTGCGAAATCTGACGGTTCTTAAACGGCAGCATACCTACTTTTTCCAGCGCTTCAAGCGCCTCTTTCTTCTGTTTTGCGCCCGGCCGACGCATCCAGCCCAGTCTTCCGTAAGTTCCCATGGTCACGACATCCAATGCAGTGGTCGGAAAGTCCCAGTCCACGCTGCCTTTCTGCGGCACGTAGGCCACATGCCTGCGCTGCTTCTCGTAAGGCTTTCCAAACACTTTGACCGAACCCGCCAATGGCTTTACAATGCCCAGGACCGATTTAATTAAAGTTGACTTTCCGGCACCGTTTGGCCCGACTACAGCCATCAGCACGCCTTCAGGGATTTTCAAGTCCACATCCCAAAGCACCGGTTTATAGTTATAGGCTACTGTCAAGTCATCTACCTGAACCGCTATTTTATCTTTCATCTTTTTTTGATGGTTTTTCAATGGTCAGATGAAACATCCGTTGCAATCATGTCTCTCGTGTGTGTTAAGACCGATTGTCATGGATGTTTCATTATTTTAAAGCGTCTACAATTGTTCGCGTGTTATACTCATACATTCCGACATATGTACCTTCCGGCGTTCCCGCATTTCCCAGCGCGTCCGAAAACAGCGTGCCGCCGATGTGCACCTCGCGGCCTTTGGAACGGACCGCTTCCTGCAGCGCCTCGATAGTGCGCTTAGGAATTGAAGACTCTACAAAAACCGCTTTCAGCTTTTTATCGATAATAAACTTCGCCATTTCCTGAACATCCTTTACCCCGGCCTCAGAAAGCGTGGAAAGTCCCTGCAAACCGACTACTTCAAAATCGTACAGCCTTCCGAAATAATTGAAGGCATCGTGAGCAGTCACCAGAATGCGCTTTCTTTTCGGCAGTTCCGAAACCTTAGACTTCATGTCCTTGTAAAGCTTATCCAGACGAATAATATAGGCATCGGCGTTTGCCAAAAAATAACTTTTGTGCTTAGCGTTTAGCTTGGACAGCTCTCCCGCCACATACTTTACAGCTTTTTTCCAAAGGTTTATGTCGAACCAGATATGCGGATCGTGACTCAGCGAAAACTGTTCTGAAGATATTAAATCCGACTCCGCCAAAGCATCCGAAAGCGCAATGGTTTTCTTGTTTTGATGCGCCATTTTCTCAAACACCTCCACCAGCTTGCCTTCAAGGTGCAATCCGTTGTAAATAATAGCGTCCGAATTGAAAAGCTTGGTCACATCGCCCTCGCTGGCTTTGTACAGGTGCGGATCCACTCCGCTGCCCATCAGCCCCTGCACTTCAACCCATTCGCCGCCCACGATTTTCGTTAAATCGGTAATCATTGTCGTGGTGGTAACCAACTGCAGCTTTCCGTTGCCCTTCTTGCTTTTCTTTCCCTGACAAGAGAAAAGCAATGTCGTAATCATTATTAATGAAAATATTCTCTTCATTTGTATTTATTTTTTCTATATCTCTAAAAACAATAAGACAATCCTTTTAGCGCTTCAAGCAAAACGATCATCGTGACTGCTTCACAATTTCATTTTTTCAAACTCAGCCATTCTGAGCAAACCTGCGCGCTTATTTGAAAAGCCTAACGACAAAGCCGGTACTGATGAAATAATCAAGCTCTCCGCTTAGAGCAGTTCCGGCAGAAACATCCCACTGAAACATCGGCGCAATACTGTAGGTGAATCCGGCATTAAACAAATGCTCAGCATCCACTTCCCTGTATCTGTCTTCAGGAACAAATCCGTATAATTCTGCAAACAAACCCAATCGGTCGGCAGGGCTGTACCCGACCACGAATGTATAAGCGTAGGTTGCATAAGCATTTTCTCCGCTCCAGTCAGCGCCAAGGTTGTACCCCATACTAAACTTTTCCGATAAATCATGTTCCAGCGAAAAGCGCATCGACGCTCCCGTTCCCTTGGTTATGTAACTGGAGCTTGCCGAAAAAGGCAATTCCACACTGGCTAAAAAACCTATCGAAGGTTTAAATCCTTCACCTTTCTGAATATTTACTTTGAAACCCAGTGAAAGCGGAGACAAACCTTGAGCAACCGTCACATCATCTCGCCCGTTGAGAGCTGTGCGGCTACGACTGGCTTCCCACCCCAAACGCATCTCCATATTTTCCAGCAAACCGTACCGAAGCAGCGTCGTATTCCAAATAGCTTTATTCGCTTGACTGCTATACTTCTCATATAGAAAGCCTGATTCTATTTGCAGACTGCTCTTTGGAACAGTAACAGAAGATTCCGTCTGGTCAGGCCGGTCAGTAATTAATTCCGGTTTGCGCTGCTGCGCAAATAGTTTACCGTTAAATATCAAAAAAGCAGCAAGTAGTAACTTTTTCATGAGCTTCAGTTCACGTAGATAATTTTTGTAAATTCCTTGTGCAGCAAAAGTGTCTGCCCGTCAATAACAATCTGCGTCATGCCGGTAGAGGCATACTGTTTTTTAATAAAAACCTTCGCCCGGTTATGCAGCCCGTTTTCCGAACAGAAGTCAAAAAACTCCTTGTCCATGCTAATCAGCCGTGAAATCCGGTACTCCTTCCCTTCTTCGGCTTCTGACAATACAGTAGACGTGTCCTTGGTTTTTATTACGCCGTTTGCATCCGGAATCGGATCTCCGTGCGGATCAAACAACGGATGACCCAGATATTCATCAATCTTGTCCGCCATAAAATCGGAAGTTTCATGCTCCAGCAATTCCGCTTCCCTGTGGATTTCATGCAGGGAAATGTCAAACAGCTTAAAAAGAAACGCTTCCCAAAGACGATGTTTGCGCAGCACCTTAAGAGCCATCCTCTCTCCTTTTTCCGTCAGCACAAGTTCTTTGTATTTCTCATAAACTATCAGCTCCTTCTTTGCTAGCTTGCGCGCCATATCCGTTGCAGCGGCATTGCTTATGTCAAGCCGCTTGGCAATCGTTCCGGGTTTGGTATCGCCCAGATGCCTGTGCTTAGAATGATAAATTGCTTTTAAAAAATTTTCAGTAGCGACCGACATATCAACAGTTTGCTTGATAAAATATTTAAGTATACTTAAAACTTAAACAAATATAGCTTTATTCTGACATTTAAACAACTTAACTATTTTTTTTACCCTATGACACTCAGGCACTAGACAGCCCTGTAAAAAAACGAATTGCATTGCTGCAGGCAAAAAACGGCCGGCAATGACTTGCAGAAAGGAAAAATCAATAAAGTGAGAAGCTAAAAAAATTTAGCTTTGACGGTATAAAAAAATTTCTTCTATGTGTCCGCTGGACAATTGCAGGGCCTCTTTCCGAACAATCGTCCAGGCGGGCAGATCAAACGAATGCGTAACAATCCTCACTCCTGCAAACAATTCCTCCTCAAGTTTATAGGAAAGTTTACCCAGCATCGAACGCGAAAGATACAAAATCAGCGCATCGGCGCTGGACAAATCCGCCTGGTATAAATCTTTGTTGAACAATTGAATCTTGTCGGTCAAGCCGTGATTTCTGACTTTGTCCTGAGCAAGGCGGTACACTTCCGGACAGCATTCGTAGCCCACACCGCGGACCCCATAAATCAGAAATGCTTCAATGAGCGCGCTGGCGTCTCCGCACCCCAAGTCGAACAAGATTTCCGAGGGTTTCAGCTCCAAACATTTCAGTTTTTCGCGAACCAGCTCCAAATCAGTTTTATGAAAAGGGTCATTGACTTGAGGAAAAAGATGTAACATTCTCTTAAAGATTCTGGGAACCAAAAAATGATCATACAAATTCAGAAACGTCCTTTTTCGAATTCTCGATCTGCACATTGATATAAGGCGAAAGCCGGAAAGCCGCTTTCAATTGAAAATCCGTTTTCTGATCCGGGAGGTGCTCAATCTGCATAGGAACAGTCAGAAAACTCTGGTGAGGTTTGATGATATGCTTGTTAAAAACCAGAATTTCAGTAAACAGATCCAGAAAAGGGTATTCTTTCAGCAAAGACAAAGGCACTGTAATATTTTTTGACGGAAACCGCACATCCTCCGGATTCCGCTTCCAGCTTTCGGTCTGAGCCGCCGCAGCCGATACATCAAAAGACAATACTGTTTCCAAAAGCCTGTAACAAGACGGCGCTTCAGGATCATCAGACAAATCCTGTCGGTATCGGTCAGGGTTAAGCACGCCAATCGAAACTTTTACGCACTGCGGAATCAAAACCGGAGGCGGACTAATCTGACTAAGCAGATTAAGCATAATCGGCACCTGCGGTTCCCTGAGCAAACCGGACTGCATAGTTTCCCCGATCAGAATATCGACACGAGATGAAGGCAACTTGTAGGCAGAAGCATCAGCAAGCTCTGCCGTTCGAATATAAGGTTCCAGTGAAAAATGCTCTATCAGCCCCGTAACGCTTTCATGGCTTTTCGGATGAATTTCCAATAAGGTAATTTGTATTTCCTCAGGCGCAAACCGGCTAAACAGAGGCAAAACCAGCGTTGCAAAAGGCCCGCATCCCGCATATAGAATATGTACTGTTTTTCCCTCTCGGCGCACCGCTTCCTGAACAGCCTCCATTATCCCCAGCATATACTTTTTGGTGCGGACAACATCATCAATGCAATAAGCCGCCCAAGAAGGCCCCAGGGCTTTGCCGTACTTGGTATGTACATTTGTTTTGTTAGATTCTTCCTGCAGATCCAGACCGATTTGACCAGCAAGAAACTGTCGCAATTCGTTTCCTCTCACCGTCAGTCCCTGCACGCTCAGGGAATCATCAAGAAATTGGTTTACCCTGTGTTTTAATTCTTCAGCTGGTTTCATGGGCTATTACTGATTTTTCCGGTTCCACCGTTACAAATTTTTCACTGGACTTTATGCCTAAAGCAGCAAACTTATTTCCTGAAAATATTCCCTCGGGAGTTTGCAGCACATTTATCCGAATTATCTTATAGTCCGAACACTTCACGAAAAGTCCTTGCTGGGAGGACGCATGAATAATGGTCCCGGGGCTTCCGAAGAATGTTTCCGCCGTATCGGCAGGGCTAACTTCATGAATCCGAATAGGAGCTCCGCGAAAAGAAGTCATCCCTCCTCCGTAATAAGGATTGCAAGCATTCACAAGCGCTTCCACCTCTTCTGCAGACTGTTTTTCCCAGCAAATACAAAGATCATCGGCAGAAGGCTTCCGAAGCAGTTCAATCTGCGCCTGAAGCTCTCCCGGTGCCGAGGCTTTAATGGAAGAAAAAATCTGCGGCAAAACTGTCGCACATATTACACCCAAGCGGTTAGCCAGCAAACCTATGCCCTCTCCCGGCAAAACAGGAACCTTGTGCTGAAAAACAACAGCACCGCTGTCGAAATGCTTATTTACACGGTGAACGGTAAGCTGCGTATAACGTTCTGCATTCTTTAGCGTCCAAAAAAGCGGCGCAGCTCCGGAATAACGGGGAAGCTCACCGAAATGAATATTGAACGTTCCCCTATGCGGCTGGTTGAAGGCTACCTCGGGCAATAAGTACGGAAAGCTCAGCACCAATGCTGCCTCAGCATTAAGAGATTTCAGCCAAACAGGCAAAACGGTTTTTATTTCCTCTCTTTTTACCAATAAATACGGCAAGCCAGCCTTTCGCATAAAACCCAGCATGCTCCGAAGCTCCTCGCTCGAATAATCCGGCATAACCAATCCTGCCAGCTGTTTGTTCTCTTGTAGTTTCATTAAGGCGGGAAATGCCCAAAGACTGTTGGCGTACAGAACCGTTTTCATGTTATTCAGAATTTATCAGTAAAACAGGTAGGGGTTGGTAAAAGACGCATGCGGTTCGAAAAGCACTCCGATATCCTCAAAGGCTATATCGTTGATGCTGAAGCTGCCTGCAATTTCATAGTTGCTGATACAATTCATTCCTTTAAACAAGTGCATCGGCCGATCTAAGTGATGTGTGACTGAATTCATTGCCAGCCTGCCCTTCTCTTCGCCCTCTTCATAATCCTGCATCTCGTCTATTACCGTTTGATAATCGTCTTTCGGCTCATCCAGCCGCTTGACGGCATGAGCGATTAACTTGCCGTGCTCATAACCCAGGAAGTGAAACATATCGGGTTCGGATAGCTGCAAATAGTCTGCTGCACCCTTCTTGAGCATCAAAAAAGAATCGTCTTCTTTTTTCCATTGCGGAAAAGCCCATAGTTTCTCTTTCCCATTATTTCCCTCATAAAAAGGCGTAATCACCATCTGAGAAAACATGTCACCAAACCGGTCAGTGAAAAGCTCAAGAAGCCTGGGGTGCAGTATACATACAGGGACAAACTGATCATTGAGAAATGCACAGCCCGCAAGCTCTTCATTCAATTCCTCTAAATTCTCGCTTCTTAAAATAATGCGCTCTGCAAAGTCCGCTCCCTGAGACTGCAGCCCCAAATGAAACGCACGGTTCGGATCGTAGCCGCTGTCAAAAAAACTGGTAATCAACAAAAATGGCTTGTCCCTGTAACGCAAAGCCGCTTGTTTTCCCAGCAGATAAGAAGACTGCCATAAATGCAGCGTATGCAGAAAAAGATTATCCTGTTTCTCCTCCGGACTGAGCGCCGTCTCACCCAGGCCCGAAAACAGGCAGGGAAGTTTTGACTCGCGGGCTATTGCCGCCACCTGGCTGCCTACCGTCGGCTCTAGCATGCCGCCCAGTAAAACCGGTTTTCTGTCCAGCAGCATCTCCTGCAAACGCTCCTCCACTTGGCGGACAGAGCCCTGACCGATATTTTTAATATCCAGCACCACCTTGCCCCTAGGGAAATCATTGGGATGTACAGTAAAATACAGCTTAATCCCCTCCACGAAATGGGCTGCGGCTTGCGGATAAGCCTTGGACTGAGGCAATAATATGCCTACAGGTATTTCGGAATGATGTTCAGGTCGGTTGAGCATAATCTATAGTTTAACAATTTAACTTCTTGGCGGAAAAACCCCCTGCATACAAATGATATAATTAACCACCAAAACAGGCTGCATATTGCTATGTGCTTTGCTCTCCCCCGTATTCCCAATAGATGTTTCTAAGCCAAAAGCTATCTTGGCATCCGGGGCCATTTGTATCTTCGTGCCGCTAGAGGAATAATTGTTTTTCCCTAAACCCGCATCGGCCGGGTAAGCGTCTTTGGGAGAAGATGTATTAGCCGTCTTAGCAATGCTTACTTTCGGATGAACCGACTTATTCATACCAAACCTTGAATCATGAGCATGATACGGAATTTGCGCCTCATTCAACGTTACCGTTTCCGTTCCGATCCTTTCTCCCAGTATACGGTGAGAAAGCCCGGGGCCTGTGCCCGAAGAAACCGCCACACACCCCCTCATATCAGGCAAAGCAAAAGTACGTCGTCCATCGCCTCCGTAAGTCGACCCA
>JAKSBZ010000199.1 GCA_022360875.1 Cytophagales bacterium
ACGGTCAGCGCGTCGGAGAACGCTTCCTTCAACTACAGTCAGGCGGGCTACTGCGCGGACGCGTCTGATCCGAGCCCGTTGGTAACGGGCACGACGGGCGGGAGCTTCAGCGCGCCTACGGGCCTTTCGATCGGCGCTTCGACGGGCACGGTGGATCTGTCGTCCAGCACGCTGGGCACCTATTCGGTTACTTATATTACGCCGGGTTCATGCCCGGACACAAGCTCGGTAAGTCTGGCCGTCAACGCACTTGATGATGCTTCCTTTACCTACGGCGCTTTGTCTTACTGCGTGAACGGGACGGATCCTTCGCCTGCTTCAGTGTCGCTTCCGGGTGGAAGCTTCAGCTCCGCAAGCGGGCTTACGGTGAACACATCAACGGGAGAGATAGACCTGTCGTCGGGCACGCCCGGCGCGCAGACGGTTACTTATCAGACTGCCGGCTCGTGCCCGAACAGTTCGACGGTCAGTTTTTCGCTTTCCCCTGCCGACAACGCGGCATTCAGCTATGCTCAGGCAAGTTATTGTGCGAACGTATCGGATCCTCTGCCGCTGGTGAGCGGTCTTTCGGGCGGCAGTTTTTCATCAACTACCGGTCTTTCGCTCAATACTTCGACGGGCGGAGTCGATCTTTCATCCAGCACGGCGGGCAGCTATTCGGTTACTTACCTTACTGCCGGTGCCTGTCCGAACACAAGTTCATTCAGTCTGACGGTCAGTGCGTCGGAGAATGCCTCCTTCAATTACAGTCAGGCGGGCTACTGCGCGGATGCCTCCGATCCGAGTCCGTTAGTGACGGGAACGACGGGGGGAAGCTTCAGCGCGCCTACTGGTCTTTCGATCGGCGCTTCGACGGGTACGGTGGATCTGTCGTCCAGCACGCTGGGCACCTATTCGGTTACTTATATTACGCCTGGTTCATGCCCTGACACAAGCTCGGTAAGTCTGGCGGTCAACGCGCTTGACGACGCTGCATTTGCCTACGGCGCTTTGTCTTACTGCGTGAACGGTACGGATCCTTCG
>JAKSBZ010000103.1 GCA_022360875.1 Cytophagales bacterium
CGCTTTCCGTTTTCTTCTTTTCCTATGCCCAGCGTACGCAAGCCCCGGCCAGCATAATCCTCCACCTGCGCAACAAGCTTAATTTTGTCCTCCTCTTTCGGAGCACACCATTCCATCACTACCTGCGGAGCGCCTTTAACAAACCTCAGCAAGCCGTTCTCAGTCTGAAACTCACTTTCTGATCGCTTGCTCACCGGATCGAAAGGCACAAAACGCCAGGGGCTTTTCTTCAATTCATCCAGCACATCCCTGCTTTCCACAGACCGATAAATCAGCCGGTCGATAGGATCCTCAGTCTCTTCTTCGGAAGCCGCAGCCGCTGCTGTCAGCAATTCCTTTTCTCCGGAAGCTTCCAAAAAATAGGGCTCGGAAAAACTAAGTTCGTTTTTTGTAAGAGTCCCCGTCTTATCCGAGCACAGCACATCCATTCCCGCCATTTCCTCGATAGACTCCAAATGCGACACCACCGCCTGCTCGCGAGCCAGATCCACTGCGCCGGAAGACATAATGACAGTGAGCACAGCAGGCATAGCGGCCGGAATTGAAGCTACCACCAGAATAAGAGCAAACTGCACAAGAGCCAAGAAAGAAGTGCCCTGCAGCAGCATAACGGTCACAAGCAACACAGCCAGCAAAATGCTGATCAGAATAAGCGACTTTCCGATTTGAAAAATCGCCTGATTAAAATGAGATACTTTGTGTGCGTGCGAAACCAGACTGGCTGTTTTTCCAAAAAAAGTGCGGCCGCCAGTCGCATAAACCAACCCCTGCATTTCCCCCTTCTTAACCAGCGTGCCGCTGTAGGCCAAACCGCCCCTCTTTTTGTCCGACAAAAGTGATTCGCCGGTCAACGCCGACTGATCCACCGAAAGATATTCTCCGGCACAGAGCTTCACATCTGCGGGAACTACATTGCCCGCCTGCAGCCGGATAATATCTCCGGGGACAAGCTCCATTGCAGGAATTGCTCCCCACTTCCCTTCCCTTAAAACAAAAGCCTGCAATGCCAGCTTCTTTTGCAGCTCCTCAATGACGCTGCGAGCTTTATACCGCTGGATAAACCCAATGACAGCATTGAACAGCAAGAGTGTAAGAATAATAAAAAAGTCCACCCAGTGCTTTATAATACATGACAGTACAGCCGCTGTTTCAATTGTCCAGGGAATCGGTCCCCAGAAAAACGACAAGAAAATCAAAAAAGGATTTTCCTTGCGCACTTCCAGCTCGTTTTTTCCAAACTGAATCCGCCTTTCCTCAGCTTTGCTTTTTGACAAACCCGCAGACAAGTTTGCCTCCAGCGCCTTCGCCATTTGCTCAACGCTTTTCTTTTCAGCCTCTTCTGGCGACAATAAAGCTACAGAATCCTCCATTTTCATTTCCAGCTTTTACTTAAAATATGCACGCAAACCACATTAAGCATTATTCAAACATATTATTATTCATTAAGTTTTTCCTACAAACTAATGGATATATGTTTTCTTATCATTCAAAGAAATCCGAACCAAAAAAGCTGCATCAGCCTGCTGCTTCGCCTATTCAATGCCTCATGACCAAAAAGCAGTTTCTGGCCTCAACCAAAAAATTCAGAACATTGGAGACCAGCGATCTGTCAATGGATCTGTTTACTTTGGACAGCAAGCTCGAAGTCTACATGAGCGAAGAAGAAGATATCCAAAGCCTGCTCAATCGAGAAAAACACGCCATATCCATGTCCAAAAAGAAAAAACAAGACTTTCAGAGGTTCCAAAACCTGCAAGGCGATTTTAGGACTATGAGAGACCGCGCCAGAAAAATCGAATCAAAAAGAGAAAGCAGCCCAGAAGTCAGACTCACTGAAGATGAAATCGGCACACTCGTCAGATACAACACCGTCAAAGGCTTCGAGGATCAGATGGAATCCGCCCTTGTACTGATCAACAGTATACAGGCCGAGCTGGCAGAGAAACTTACTGTCCGTTTAAACATCCTTGCCAGCTTGGAAGAAAAGCTCTTCGGTGTTATGAATAGATACGGCCAGGACCAGCCCGAGCTGCTCGAAAAACTTGAGATGCTGGAAACATCGATCACAGAAGAGAGGGCCAAGCTCAAAGAGATGCTGGCCGAAAGAAAAGGGGAAGAACGCAGCCTCATGTATCTGCAGATTCCTGCATTAAGGGAAATGGTGGAGCAGTACAGAGATGTCTCGCACGAGCTTGACGCTACAGAAAGGATGATGAAGGAATCAAGAATAGACTTCTGGAAAGAAAACCTGAAAAAAACCACCGACAGGATGTTCCATTTGCTGCAAAAAATGGAATCCACGATTATGAACTGGCACAAAGAGCGCACGTTGCCGGAAACCGGGCATGCCTTTGCCGCCCATGACCTTTACCGTTTTTCCAGAAAACTCACAGGAGAACACCAATACCTCACCTATAAAATCAACCAGCATAAAGTTAGCCCCTACTCTGGGGAGGATGCGTATGCCCAGATCACAGAATCCGGTATAAACGAAACCGAAGACGCAACCATCTGGGAAGCTGCCACCGGAAACAACGAATCCCTGAGAATATTTCCGGAAACCTCCGCTCCAAAATCCAAGCCCGAAAGTCTTCTGTCGAGGCCTCAAGAGGCTTTTACCTTCGCAACCTGGATACAATCTCACATAGCCCGTCTCATGCAAGATTACCGGGGACAATTCTTGCTCAGAAGGCTGCTGGGCATAGACAGCGAAGGAAAAGTCAAAGGCAGGGCTCTGTTCAACAGCCCAACGATTGAAGCCGATGAAAAGTACCTGCCAGAAGAAAAAGGAAAAGCACTTTTTAATGGCTCTGCTGATGAAGGAGAATGGAGCGAACTTTACGCCAACACCCGAAAGGGCTATCCGAAAATCGTAGAATACCCGAACGATGCCAACGAACATATCTGGGGAACCCAAAATGCACTGAATATTTATCCTTTTTCCGAAAGCCACGAAGAATACGATCTTCTCTCGGGCGGCTTTCAGATTCATTACACAACCGTTTCCGAAAACAATTCAGACACCAAAGTCACCTTGTTCTTCCCCAACTGGGACGAGTTTGATTTTACAGGAGTGAAAATAGAAGGAGACGGAAACCAATACATGATGCTAACTTCGATGGAGCATTTTATCAATGCCCTGGAACGCGCCGTGGATATCCACGAAAACGGATACGCCAAAAATAGAAGCCAAGAAAACATGAGTGTAAACAGCCTAAGCTTCAAAGAAAGAAAAAAAGCAGAACTGCCGCCTCGGGCTGAAAGCCGCATTTACCATGCCGCCCAAAACGAAGTCGGCGGATTCGATTTCAGCGAAAAATACCTCAACGAAGCCGTTCGGCTGGACCGCCTAAGGGCCACCCGCATGGGAATCAGCAAGCGGCGAGAGTCATTTCGAAGACCAATTTCCGGAATGGTGACTCCTGCGGTAGCTCCCGCCGTGCTTCTACACGCTGCTCCGCGGTCCAGGCTGCGGTCCAATTCGGTGGAAGAGCTGTACAAAATCGAAGAAAAAGGCGTTCACTTGGCACCGCCAATCGGATTAAAGTGGAATCATAAATCCACGCTTGATCTTCCTACAAGCACCCTCGACGATTTAAAGCACAAATCCGTCGCAACCCAAACCGATCCTGAAGACTTTTTTGCCTCCTCAGGCACACAAACCACTCCCGGAGAATTTGCCCTATCCAAAGAAACCCAGGCTGCGCCCAAAGAATTCTTTGTAGACAGCAGCACGCAAACAGCCGACGAAGCTGCCGGGACATCTGCCGGAGAACATGTTAGAGAAAAACAGTTCGCCGACACCTATTTCCAAACCGACTTTATGCTCAAGCCTAAGGAGAAGTACAGAGTTTCTAAGAAAATCACTCATCCGAATATGCCGTCAACCTGGGAAAAAGTGCCTCCTGTTCCTCAGCAGGGAGACAAATACTACTTCGAAATACCCGAATTGAAAAAAAAGAAAAAAAAGAAATGAGCAATTGCGCAGTCTGACTCGCCAAAAACCGCGCATAAAAAAAGGGCAAGCCTGGAATACTGGCCGCCCCAATTTTTTTTGTTAAAGACAATTCCGGAAATTACTCTTCGTCCCAGATCTTTGTCCACTGGATTTCCGAAAGGACTTCGTCTTCGAACCAGAAATTGATCCCTGACTCTTCGAAGCTGATCAACCAGCTGTTCTCACCCATATCTTCCGAAACATCCTCCTCGTGCTTATCGCCCAGGTCCATGCCTTCCGCTTCCTTCAAAAAATCCTCTTTTCTCAAACCGATCAAGTGCTTTCCGCCTAGCACGGCCTCTGTCGAAGAAGTCGCTATTGAAGTCAGCATCCAGTCGTCGATTTCGTCAAAAGAAAGGGAAATCTCCAGATCATCATAGTGAAACGTTTCGGTCTTGTCTTCCTCCTCTTCTGAATTTTCCTGCAAATCCACTTCATCGGGCGTTCCCAGGATCATCTTTACAGAAGCTCTGTCAGCGCCGAATTTCACATCGCCCAGCCCTTCGTCAAGTTTAATCGTTCTTATATCTTTTGCCATGTCTTTTTCTGTTTTGTTTTAAACATCAAAGTTTAGGAAAAAGGAAGCAGAAAACAAAGGAATCTATCCATTTAACGCCCATTCGAAGAAAGCGCCCAGATTTCTCCCCGTGAGCTGTCGGACAATCTCTGACTAAAATAAGCAAATGGTTACGCTTATTTCCCGCACTGCGGGTGCAACTTTTTTTCCAACAACTTTCACTCATTATAATTTTCAAAAAACAAACATATGTATAAAATAACCTATATTCGCATTTTTAAAACTGCTGAAAGCATATCCGAATTCAAAAAAACATGAAAGGAATTTTTAAATTATATCTAATTCTATCAGTCTTCTTTGCTGCAGCCTGCCAATCGAGCAAGAACCGAACAAGCGGCGCGTCTCCCCATAAAGAAAAGAAAGAAATCCGCCCGGGCGAAGTCATATTCAAACAGCAGTGCCAGGTATGCCACGGCATCAACGAAGACAAATCCGGGCCGGCTCTGAAAGTCATTTTTTCGGAAAACCGCAAAATGCAGTGGGTTAAAAAATTCATCGTCAACTCGCAGCAGCTCATCCAGTCAGGAGACAAACTGGCCAATGCGGTTTACAAAAAATACCATGAGAGCTATATGCCGGAGTTCAAGCAGCTCAGTGAAAAGCAACTGGACGAGCTTCTGAAACATATCAAGCTAGAATACGAAAAGAAAAAACAATAATTCGAAAATCAAACTCCCGCGGAGCCGGCTGCCAAACCGGTTTCCCGCGTTTATACTTTTACTCGTAACGGAGAGAAACTATCGGATCCATCCGCGAAGCCTTTCGGGCCGGGATAAAACC
This sequence comes from Cytophagales bacterium, assembly GCA_022360875.1. GTDB lineage: Bacteria > Bacteroidota > Bacteroidia > Cytophagales > Cyclobacteriaceae > JAKSBZ01. The sequence continues at coordinate 5,355 of JAKSBZ010000103.1, forward strand.
CGCGCCCACACCGACAAGCATAGACATTACAAATGCCAGGAAAATCCATCCTACAGGAAAAATAAAGCGGCCAAGGTCCATCCACATGCCAATGCCGTTGCCCGCCAGCAAACCGAAAAACACTCCGATGCAGCACCCCACCAAACAAATGGTAATGGCCTCAATAAGAAACTGCATGCGAATCTGACGGGGTTTGGCTCCCAGCGCCTTGCGTATGCCGATTTCGCGCGTGCGTTCCGTAACCGAGACCAGCATAATGTTCATCAAGCCGACTGACGCGCCCAGCAGGGTTATGATAGCGATCACAAAGCCGGCGATGCGCAGTACATTGGTCATTTCGCCCACCTGCTCATTCACAGACTTGTTGCGCTTAATCTCGAAAGAGTCGGGATGCCCCAGTACGTCGCGCCTTATGCGGCGCATCACCAGACGCGCTTTATTTGTATAGAAATCGATATTGCTCAGATCGCTGACATACACTTTGGCTCTAACCCTGCTGTATACGGCGTTTGGAAAACGCATGGCGTTCTCGACGGGCACAATAACAGCCCGGTCGATGCCCTGTCCGCCGAACATTCCTCCTTTTTTCTCCAATACGCCGATTACCCGGTAATTCACACCATAAAATGAAACGGTTTTTCCCACCGGATCGGCTTTTTTGAAAAGCTTTTCGCGTATATTCTGCCCCAGTATCACCACATTGGAGCCGTTCGAAACCTCGATATTCGAAAAATTCCTTCCCAAGGCGATATTATAGCCGTCAACTTTCAGCATATTCTCGTCCGCACCATACACCCGAACATTCGGGTCGGTCTTTTCCGACAAATATTTAATGACGGCCATCCAGCTGAACGTACCCGAAATCATCACGTCGGCGTCGGTCTGATAATCCTGTTTAAACTGCTTGAATTCTTTGTAGCTGATAGGCTTAAATACCTTTTTGGACTTTCCGGCCGAAGTCTCTCCTCCCCGGTTTCTAACCGAATGGACCGTAAAACTGTTGCCGCCCATAGACGCAAAGCCGTCAACGATGGAATAATGCAACGCATCAACTGTTGTCAGAATACCCACCAGCGCCATAATCCCTATTGTAATAATAGCGGCAGTGAGGGAAGCCCGCAGCAAATTGGCTTTCAGGGAACGAAAACCTTCCAAAAAATTCTCTTTCAAATTCATAGTCCCGGAACAAATTTGGTCGTTAAAGAGTGTAGAAAACGAAACTGCCCGGTCATGCACCTGTTGCTCCCCGGGTATTCACCGCCGATTTTTACACAATTTTCAAAGGCAAAAAAGCAAACATACCTAAACGCTTTTTTATCTTTACACTTTACAATATAAGTAAGTATCAGAAAATTCATCCGAGGTAATTACTCTACCCACGGAATTATTATTTAACTGGTCAAATAGCTATGCGAAAGTATCTTTTCATCCTCATTTTTTGTTTTGCCTGCCAAACTGTAC
>JAKSBZ010000225.1 GCA_022360875.1 Cytophagales bacterium
ACTTGGATTGCATAAAAATTGCGTTAAGTCATAATTTTAAAAATTTTAAGATGAAACATAATTTAATAATTTGAAAAATTTTTATTCTTACTTTCCCCAACAGCTTTTGAAAGAAAAAATTCAGGTTTAAAAAGGGATCACTCCGAATTTCTGGGCACGGTTCTGGGCCTATGCAAAAATGGAGGTTAGCCGATATAGGAAAAATTTACTTTGAAAAATAAAATTTCACTTCATGTTTCATGCAAATTTCAGTTCTTTCCCAAGATATAAAGTATGATTATCTAATGAATTAAATTGTACATTATCAACCCTAAACAAAATTGTCGGGTAGAGTAGAAAAAATGATATTATCTGATTGCCTGCCATCCTCGCTAAGCTAGCCGGCTAAACGCGCGTAAGCTTTTTTCGTTACAAGGTATTTAACTTTCGATTGCTTAACCATCCCGGCCTTTCAGCGCTGTTGCATAAGCCCACATAAGCAGCGGTTCATATCGTTCATTGCAAACAGCGGTTCATACTTCTCCGGCAAACCACACCCATAGTATTTCTTGGTTTTTTTCAGCAAAAAAATTAATGAATGAGAGAATAAAAACAAAAAAAACATATCTATATTAAAATATTCTCACCAAAAACCCAACATGCGTTTATAATATTTTAATTTTTTATCAATAAAATAATTTTCTTTTACTTCAAAAACAGCATTTCACTTTCTTCCCGCAACTATAAATTCTCTAGCCAACCGCCTGTATCCTCCAAATACCTCCACTATCGAAAAATTCACCGATCGGACTCAACGCACAATAAATCTTCTGCCGGGCAAGCCGGAAAAAATACACCAGCGGCAAAATAATTCCACTGAGTCAATGGAAAAAAAATCATTTTTATTGATCTTGCCTGAATTGAAAATAAATTCTGAGGCCAAATTTTTCGAATACAGCAAAGTACTTTGCAAGAAGCTTTTTCGCTGTTTATTCTAAAAACACAAGCCGCCAACAACCATTGCCATTACCGCCATGAAAAGACTACTTTTAGCGGGGCTTTTGTGCATGGCCCACTTACTGAATGCACAAAATAACAAAGAACACGACCGCCGGTTCGAGCAGCTGGGCACGGCGCTGCCGACTCCCAACGCCTTCCGGACAGCCTCGGGAGCGCCGGGCTACAAATACTGGCAGCAGCAGGCCGACTACCTCATTCATGTCGACATCGACGATGAAAACCAAAGGCTTACCGGAAGGGAAAAAATCACTTACATCAACCGCTCGCCCGAACCGCTCAGCTACCTTTGGCTGCAGCTGGACGAAAACAACAAGCGGCACGACACCGACAGCAAAAAGGCTTCGGCATCGTCTCTGAAAAACGCCGTAAAAACAAACCGCCAAGGGGAAAAAAGCGCAAACATCCGGGCCCTGAGCCGCCACTTGCCAAGGACCAACAACTTGGGAACGCGCATCACCAAAGTGACCGGCGCCAATGGCAGCATGCTTAAATACACCGTCGTCAACACCATGATGCGCATCGACCTGCCCGAGCCGCTGCTGCCCGGAGCAGAATACAGCTTCAACATCAGCTGGTGGCAAAACATTTCCGACCGCATGAAATCTTGGTCGCGCGGCGGCTATGAATATTTCCCAAAAGAAGGCAACTACCTGTACACCATTACCCAGTGGTTTCCGCGCATGTGCGTATACGACGACGCCAACGGCTGGCAGCACAAACAGTTCTATGGAGGAGGCGAGTTTGCGCTTACCTTCGGCAACTACGAGGTGCATATCACCGTGCCTTCAGACCACGTGATCGCCGCAACCGGCGAGCTGCAGAACGCCCGCGAGGTGCTGTCCGAAAAACACTACGCGCTTTTCCAAAAAGCAAAGAAAAGCTACGACAAGCCTGTTGTCATCATTTCGCAGGATGAGGCAATGAAAAAAGAAAAATTGAAAACCAAGGACAAAAAAACGTGGATCTACAAAGCCGAAAATGTCAGAGACTTTGCATTCGGGACTTCGCGCAAATTCATCTGGGACGCCATGGCCGTGAAAATCGGCGACCGCGACGTCATGGCGATGTCCTATTATCCAAAAGAGGCCAATCCGCTTTACGAAAAGTACTCGACAGAAGTAGTTGCGCATACGCTTAAGACCTACTCGAAGTATTCGCTGAACTATCCTTATCCGGTAGCTATATCGGTTGAGGCCCGCAACGGCATGGAGTACCCGATGATCTGCTTCAACTACGGCCGTCCCAACCCCGACGGCACGTATTCTGAATCGCTGAAGTACGGAATGATCTCGGTGGTGATTCACGAAGTCGGCCACAACTTTTTCCCGATGATCATCAACTCGGACGAGCGACAGTGGGCCTGGATGGATGAAGGCCTGGATACTTTCTTGCAGTTTCTGACCGAGCAGGAATGGGAAAACAATTACCCTTCGCGAAAAGGACCGCCGCATTTGATCGTCAACTACATGAAGGGCGACCGCAAAGGCATGAATCCGATAATGACCGGAGCCGACAACGTAAAACAATACGGGAACAACGCCTACGGCAAACCGGCCACAGCGCTGACCATCCTGCGCGAAACAGTCATGGGCCGCGAGCTCTTTGACTACGCCTTCAGAGAATATGCACGCCGCTGGGCTTTCCGCCATCCCAAGCCGCAGGATTTTTTCCGCACCATGGAAGACGCTTCGGGCATGGACCTGGACTGGTTCTGGAAAGGCTGGTTCTTCAGCACGGAGCCTGTTGACATCGAAATTTCCAATGTTACCGAATTCAAGGCCTTCTCCAGCCCGCAGGAAGAAACAGCGCAGAAAAAAGCCGCCTATGAGCGAAACAACGAAATCCTGTCGGCTGCGCGAAACAAAGAAGAAGGCTATGTTTTCGCTGCCAACCGCAAACCCGGCCTGAAAGACCGCCACAGCAACAGAAAAAAGCTTTTCAAACCAAGCAAATCCCAAATCGACCGCTACAAAGAGCTTAAGAATTCACTTGCTGATGACGAAAAGGAAATATTGAACGGCGAAGTGCACTTTTATCAGGTTGACTTTAAGAACAACGGCATCATCATGCCGATAATCTTGCAGCTGAACTACGAGGACGGCACGGAGGAAATCATCCGGATTCCTGCGGAAATCTGGCGAAGAAGCAACACCAATGTAAGCAAAGTGTTCGCCCGGAAAAAAGCCGTTAAAAGCTTCCTGCTGGATCCGCTCCGAGAAACCGCCGACATCGACGAGAGCAACAACCGCTTTCCGCCGGCTTACCAGCCTACGCGGTTCGAGCTGTACAAATCAGGAATTAAAAAAAGCAAATCGTCCGGGAAAAAGAAAAAAAAGAAGAACTCGTAAGCAAAAACTGAGAATCGAAAGTATAAGCGTTTCCTTTTGCTCAGCAACACATTTTACAAAGCCGGCATGCAGCCGGCTTTTTTGTTCTTTAAAAATAATCCCAATAAAAGACTGTCTTTCTTGCACTTAAGCCAAATTCTTGCAAGTTTAAGAACTTCGTGCTTTATTGTTGTTTTCAGTTATATCTCATAGCCCACGATTTAACTAAGCAATAACATGAGTTAAATTGATGGCAGTACTTATATGCCGGAATAACTGATTTTCCTAGTGTGTTTCAGACCAACCAAATATATTTCGCATGAGCCGCTACCGCACAGAAAAAGACACCATGGGAGACGTCCGCGTACAAGCGGACAGATACTGGGGCGCCCAGACGCAGCGCTCCCTGAATAACTTCAAAATCGGCGGAAGCCGAATGCGCATGCCGATCGAAGTTATCCATGCCTTCGGTTTCCTAAAAAAAGCCGCCAGCCAAAGCAACCAGGAGCTAGGCGTTTTACCGGAAGAAAAAAGCCGGCTGATCGCCCGAGTTTGCGACGAAATAATCGAAGGGAAGCTGGACGATCAGTTTCCGCTTGTGGTCTGGCAAACCGGCTCGGGCACGCAAACCAACATGAACGTCAACGAGGTCATTGCCTATCGCAGCCACGTGCTCTCGGGAGGAAGCCTCACAGACCAAGAAAAAATCCTGCATCCTAACGACGACGTCAACAAATCTCAGTCTTCCAACGATACTTTCCCGACGGCTATGCATATTGCCGCCTTCCAGACTATTGAGTTTCGCTTGCTCCCTCATGTGAAACAGCTGCGCGACACACTGAACCAGAAGGCCGAAGCTTTTCAGGAAATCGTCAAGATCGGGCGCACCCACACCATGGACGCCACGCCGCTCACTCTGGGCATGGAATTCTCGGCGTTTGTGGCCCAGCTAGACTACGCCATGGCGGCCGTCCGCAACACGCTGAAGCACTTGGGCGCGCTGGCGCTGGGAGGCACGGCCGTGGGCACAGGACTGAACGCCCCCGAAGGCTACGCTGCGCTCACCGCAAAGAAAATCGCCGAGTTCACCGGACTCCCGTTCTATTCCGCCCCCAACAAATTTGAAGCATTGGCTGCCAAAGACGCGCTGGTGGAAACCCACGGTGCGCTTAAGCAGCTTGCGGTCAGCCTGATGAAAATAGTCAACGACATCCGGTTCCTGGGATCCGGACCGCGCTCGGGAATTGGCGAACTGCTGCTGCCGGCCAACGAACCCGGCTCCTCCATCATGCCCGGCAAAGTGAATCCTACACAGTGCGAAGCCCTGAGCATGGTCTGCGCGCAGGTTATGGGCAACGATGTGGCTGTTTCGGTAGGAGGCGCCAGCGGCCATTTTCAGCTCAATGTGTTCAAACCCCTGATCATCCACAATGTGCTCAGCTCCGTCCGGTTGCTTGCCGACGGCTGCAGCTCATTCGAAAAAAACTGCGCCCGTGGCATAGAGCCGAACGTAAAGCGCATCCGCCAGCACCTCGACAACTCGCTGATGCTCGTAACGGCGTTAAACACCCGCATCGGCTACGAAAAAGCCGCCCAGATCGCCAAGAAGGCCTACAGCGAAAATACAAGCCTTAAGGAAGCCGCGCTATCGCTGGGTTACCTTACTGCCAGCCAATTTGATGAATGGGTTAATCCAAAAAATATGATTTCCTCCACAAAGAAATAAAAATTTTCCAATATTATTTTTTTTACTCTTACTATCTTTGTATAATTAATGTAAAGTACAGCAAGACATATTTTGAAAATGAAAAAATTTCTATTCACCTCCTGCCTCATATTTTGCTTTGTGAGTTTAGCTTCTGAAGCGCTGTTTGCCCAAAAAACGCTTTCCAGAAATGAAAAGAAAGAATGGAAAAAGAAAAAAAATGCGATGAGCCTTGAGCAGTTCAAACAGTTCTCCGAGGACCACGCGGCCATGAAGTCAAAGATGAGCGGGCTTAGCGGCAAAATTGAAAGCCTGGAAGACCGGCTGCAGAACAAAACGAAGGAAGCCAACCAGAAAGAAGAAAAAGTCCGCGAACTGACACAGGAATTGAATGCGCTTCGCCAGGAGAAAAAAGCCGAACCTGCAGCTGCGGCTAAATCTTCTGATGACTACTCCAAAGGAGTAGCATTCAAAGTGCAGATCGGCGCATTCCGCAACAAGGATCTTTCGAAGTACTTCGACAACAATGAGAATTTCGGAGGAGAAATTTCCGAAGACGGCACACAGCGCATTACGCTGGGTGTGTTCAGAGACTACTGGAACGCCGATACGTTCAAGAAGTACCTCAGGGAAATGGGCGTAAAAGATGCTTGGATTGTGGCCTACAAAAACGGCAAGCGGGTGCCGATAAAAGCCGTGCTGGAAGGGGTGATGTAAAAACACTGCAACGTGAACAATATTCGGAGACTGTTTTTTTAAGCAGTCTTTTTTTCTTGCCGCATTTTCCCAAAATCACCGGCAACGATTTTTTATTTCGTGAACGGAAATTTGAAGCGGACTGCCGGATAGCTTCATACTAAATTAGTAAATTCACCCACGCATTTGGTATGAGCATTATTTTTAAAAAGATATGAGTAAAAAAACTAAAATATTAGTAACAGGAGGAACCGGCTACATCGGTTCTCACACCGTTGTCGAGCTGCAGGAAAAAGGCTACGATGTGGTTATCATCGACAATCTTTCGAATTCAGGCATCGGCGTGCTGGACAGAATCGAAAAGATAACCGGCATTCGCCCTGAGTTCGAGTGTTTCGACCTCACGGACGCCGGAAAAGTGGAAAATTTTTTCAGCCGCCACTCGGATATAAAGGCGCTTATTCATTTTGCCGCTTCCAAAGCTGTGGGCGAGTCGGTGGATCTTCCGCTGCTGTACTACCAAAACAACCTCAGCTCAATGCTCAATTTGCTGCAGGCAATCAGAAAATACAATATCCCGAATTTTGTATTCTCATCGTCATGCACCGTTTACGGGGAACCCGACAAACTGCCGGTTACCGAGGCATCACCGGTTAAACCCGCCACTTCTCCTTACGGCAACACCAAGCAAATCGGCGAGGAAATCCTGCGCGACGCCGCCAAAGCGCACAGCGAACTGCAGCTCATCTCGCTGCGCTATTTCAACCCGATCGGGGCGCATGATTCGGCGCTTATCGGCGAGCTGCCCAACGGCGTACCGCTGAACCTCGTGCCATTCATCACCCAGACGGCTATCGGCATCCGCGAAAAGCTCCTGGTGTTCGGCAACGACTACAGCACTCCTGACGGCTCGTGCATCCGCGACTACATCCACGTGGTGGACCTTGCCAAAGCGCACGTTATCGCTATTGAACGCCTGATCAACAAACAAAACAAGCATAACATGGAAACCTTCAACCTGGGAACAGGCAAAGGCGTCTCTGTGCTGGAAGCTATTGAATCATTCGAAAAAGTCTCAGGCCAGAAACTGAACTACGAAATTGTCAGCCGCCGGCCAGGAGACGTGGAACAAGTGTATGCCGACACTCGTTTTGCGAACGATGAACTGGGATGGAAAGCACAGCTCAGCATTGACGATGCAATGCTGTCTGCCTGGAGATGGGAACAAAGTCTTAAAAAATAATCCGCCAAACTCAAACGGTCTCTCACGGGACCGTTTGTACACAGTACCTCCTCTCTTTCTATGACATTATGTTAATGTTTTCGAGAAATAATATAAATCTATTAAACGAAAAAGATTGATCTGATTTCTATATTATTTCTCACTCAAATCCTACCATCATATTCCCCACACAATTATCTTTAAGAAAAACATCCTGATTTTTGGCTATCCGATGCCAGCAAAGCCGGCAACCTAAGGGTACTGATTTTATTTCAGTCTGCCTAGGACAGTCATTGCAGAAATGCGCCTTGAAAAGGCCTTCTAAACCACCTCAAGGTCAGTCAGCTGTAAAACGAAAACTCCTGTTTATTTTCACGAGCTTTTATATTCTTATGAAACACCCATGATAATCGGCCTAAACGCAAGCAAGAAGCATGATTATTATGGATATTCCATCTGGCCATAAAAAACATCAAAACAAATGAAAATACGCTTCAGTATACACTACCGCACAGAATGGGGACAGCAGCTTGGAATTTCAGGCTCGCATGAAAAACTTGGGAAAAACTCGCTTGCCAATGCCCCACTGATGACCACTTTCGACGGAGAGAACTGGGAACTCGAGCTGAACCTCCCGGACAGCGCAATGAAAAATTTCTCATACAAATTTTTTGTGTACGATGAACGCGACCAATCATACCTTTGGGAATGGGGAGCGCCCAGACAAGTAGCCGCCAGCAAAAAAGCTTTCAAAGAAATTCAAATACAAGACAACTGGCGTCCGCAGCAAGAAGAAGAAAAAGCCCTCTACACATCGGCTTTTCAGGATGTGCTGCTGAAACGGAAAACAAAGACTTCAATGCAAAAAAGCTCCGCAACCGGAGAAGATTCCGTGCTCCGGTTCCAGCTATGCCTGCCACATGTACCGCAAGACAAGGAAGTTTGCGTGCTGGGAAGCCACGAAGCCCTTGGACACTGGGACGAAAAACGCGCCCTCAGACTAAACGGCGAAGCGCATCCATTCTGGACAGCAGATATTCGCTGGCCGGAAACAACCGAGCCGATAAGCTATAAGTACGGAATCTACAATCCAGCACAGAAAGAAGTAGTGGAATGGGAAGCCGGCCCCAACCGGCTATTGCACGCTGAACAATTCAACGGCCGCAAGGACTTTCTGCTGATAAAAACCGACGAGCATTTTCGATCGCTCTCGCCAAAATGGCGGGGCACGGGAGTAGCTGTTCCGGTATTCTCGCTGCGCACCGAGCAAAGTACGGGAGTCGGCGAGTTTCTGGATATTAAAAAGCTGGTGGACTGGTCCAAAATCGTCGGCGTAAAAATGATTCAACTCTTGCCAATCAACGACACAACAGCCGCGCACAAATGGACGGACTCCTATCCTTATTCGGCGATTTCCGTGTTTGCCATGCACCCGATGTATCTCAACCTGGAAGCGCTTCCGGGCAGCCACCCGGAAACAATGCGCAAGACCATCCGGAAAAAAAGAGATGAGTTCAACAGCCTGGAACACGTCGAGTATGTGGAAGTAAACGCTTTCAAATGGCAGATAATCCGGGAGATCTTCGCCGAGACGAAAAAAAGCGTTTTCCACACCAAAGCATTCAACACTTTCTTCCAGGAAAATGAACGCTGGCTGAAACCCTATGCGAGCTTTTGTTACCTGCGCGATCTTTACAAAACAGCTGACTTCAAGGAATGGAAGGAATTTTCAGTTTTTTCAGAGAAAAAAATCCAATCGCTGACTGATCCGAAAAGCCCCCATTACGATGAAATCGCCCTTCACTATTTCGTTCAGTTCCAGCTGCACCGGCAGTTGCTGGAAGCTTCGAACTACGCAAAGGAAAACGGCGTGATTCTTAAAGGCGACATCCCGATAGGCATCTTCCGCCACAGCGTTGACGCCTGGACATCGCCGGAACTCTACAACATGGACATGCAGGCCGGAGCGCCGCCGGATGCTTTTGCGAAAGCCGGACAGAACTGGGGATTTCCAACCTACAATTGGAAAGAAATGGCCAAAAACGGTTTCAAATGGTGGACCGACCGGCTGAAAACCATGTCCGATTACTTCGACGCTTTCCGAATTGACCACATACTGGGATTTTTCCGCATCTGGCAAATCCCCAACGATCAAATTGAAGGCATTCTGGGATATTTCAATCCGGCAATTCCCGTCCGAGAAGAGGAATTCCGGGACCGCCAAATTTCCTTTGACTACAAACGCCTTTGCGAACCATACATTCGCGAACACATGCTGCAGGAAATTTTCGGAACGGAAGCTGACAAAGTAAAAAAAGAATATCTTATTGAATACGAACAGGGCCGTTACCGGCTAAAGAATGAATTCAGCAAGCAGAAAAAAATTGAAGAACATTTGTCATCAGACCCAGACAATGTTTCGGAAGAAGAGATGGCACATGCGGAATGGCTGAAAAAAGGGCTTTTCTCGCTGATTTCCGAAGTGCTTTTCATTCCGGAACCGGGAAAAACAAATGCTTATCACCCGCGGGTTGCTTTTCACAGCACCTACTCTTTCCAGGATCTGGACGAAAACACGCGCCGCAAACTAGATGAAGTATACGTCGATTATTTCTACAGCCGCCAGGAGGATTTCTGGAGAGAGCAAGCGATGGTGAAGCTCCCGGCAATCAAAGAAGCCACAAATATGCTCATCTGCGGAGAAGACCTGGGCATGGTGCCGAAAACCGTTCCTAAAGTTATGAGCGAGCTGGGAATTCTAAACCTGAATATCCAGCGCCTTTCCGACCAAGAGCATCAGGAATTCTTCCACCCGGGCGAAGCCCGCTACCTTTCGGTGGTTTCCCCGTCCTGCCACGACATGTCGACGATCCGGGGCTGGTGGGAAGAGGATCCAGAGCAGATACAGCGCTATTACTCGCAAATGCTGGGCAAAAAAGGCAGCGCTCCGTATTTCTGCGAACCTCATCTGGTGGAGGAAGTCGTTCGGCAGCACCTGGATTCGCCGGCCATGTGGGCGGTGTTCCCGATTCAGGATTTTCTGGGCATGGATGCGCAGCTCAGAAGAAAC